>NZ_LBJZ01000022.1:0-48676 GCF_028128935.1 Bradyrhizobium sp. CCBAU 11361 | reverse complement strand
CGTCTGCTTAACCGCCATCGCTACCCTCCAAGGCTTTGCCCTAGGGAATCACAATTGACGAATTACGCAACAGGCCCACAAGGGGAGAAGGAAGAAGAGCACTCACAGCATCCCGTATTGCGCTCGCTCCCGCTTCGCCAGCAGCGGCAGCGCTTCGCCAGCGATGTAGGTCCTGAAATGTGCGCTCTCCTGGTGCGCCTTGAAGGCGGCCTCGTCGCGGAACAGTTCGTAGAACAGGAACTGGGCCGGATTGTCCTTGGCGCGCGAGATCAGGAACAGCTTGACGCCGTCCTCGCGCTGCGCTTCGGGCAGGAAGCGGTCGAGGATCGCAGCGACCTTGTCGGCCTCACCCGGTTTCGCCTCCCATTGCGCGACGACGAGCAGGCCGCCGCCGTCGACGGCGGCGCTGAGAGATTTCTGCGTGGCATAGTGGTTCATGGTCCTTCCTCCTTGCTGCTGGGCTTGAGATGACGACGTCCATGGCGAGAGATAGATTGCCAGGACGGCTCCGAAGGCCCGTATCACCGACCTGCGGCTGAACGCTTCGTGGACGCGCGGCGCCGGCGGCCGCGCATATGTCGATCGCTCCATGTCTGTCTCCATCGGCTGCGCTCGATCGCGATCGGCGCAAGCTTGTAGCGATGGCCTGCCGGCTTTGGTTCGCCGGTGATCGAAGTGTCGATGTCGTGAACGCTTCGATATTTATCGAACCGTTGCTGTCGGATTTCGCGGAGCCGGCCTGGTGGATTTTCGTCGCATGCCGGACCGTCATCGCGCCCACAGGTGGTCGTCGCGTCACGCTGCATTTGATTTTGGCGGCGAATTTCGCTACCGCCTTTTCCCGTGGATACGCTCAAGGTCAGAGACGCCAAAGACGTCGAAGAGGTGGTGCGCGCGGCGATTGCCAACGAGCAGCCGCTCGAGATCATCGGTCATGGCAGCAAGCGCAGCATTGGCCACGCCATGGCGACCAACGCCGTGCTCGACGTCTCCGCGTTGAACGCGGTCACCTCCTACGAGCCCAACGAGCTGATCGTGACGCTTGAGGCCGGTGCGCCGCTGGCCGACGTGCTGTCGTTGATCGATGCCAAGAACCAGCAATTCGCCTTCGAGCCGATGAACACCGCGCCGCTGCTCGGCACGCCCGTATCAGGCACCATCGGCGGCATGATCGCGGCGGGCCTCGCCGGCCCGCGGCGCATCAGGGCGGGCGGGGCGCGCGATCACCTGCTCGGGGCGCACGCCGTCTCCGGCTTCGGCGACAGCTTCAAGACCGGCGGCAAGGTGGTGAAGAACGTCACCGGCTACGACCTCTGCAAGCTGCTCGCCGGTTCCTGGGGCACGCTGTCGGTCATGACCGAGGTCACGCTGAAGGTGATGCCGAAACCGGAGGCCGAGCGGACGCTGCTGCTGCGCGGGCTCGATGAGGCCGCCGCCAACAAGGCGATGACCGCGGCGCTCGGCTCGCCCTTCGACGTCTCCGGCGCCGCACACCTGCCGAGATCCGCATTCCGGGCGAAGACCGACGGGCTCGGCGACATTGCAGGCCAGGGCGAGGCGCTGACCGTTCTCCGGCTCGAAGGCATTACCGCCTCCGCCGCGCACCGCGCCGGCTCGCTGCGCGAATTGCTGGCGCCGTTCGGAACCGCGACCCTGGTCGAGGACGCAGCCTCCTCGGCACTGTGGGCCGCCATCCGCGACGTCCTGCCGTTCGCGGCCAGCGGCGCGCTGGGGGCCTGGCCGGTGTGGCGGATCGTCTGTCCGCCGGCATCGGGTGCGGCGCTCGGGACGCAGCTGGCGCGCGAGACCGGCGGCGACATGATCTTCGATTGGGGCGGCGGATTGATCTGGGCCGCATTGCCGCCGAAGGGCGATGCGCATGAGCCGGCCGTGCGCGTGTGTGCGAATGCGGTCGGCGGGCACGCCATGCTGATCCGGGCGGCCGAGGATGTCAGGCGCGAGGTCGATGTGTTCCAACCGCAGGCGCCCGGCATCGCCGCTTTGAGCGAGCGGGTGCGCGCCAGTTTCGATCCGAAGTCCATTCTCAACCGGGGACGGCTGACGCGGGGCGCTGCGGCATGAAGACCGAATTCTCACTGGCGCAGCTCGCCGATCCCGATATCGCTGAGGCCGACAAGATCCTGCGCGCCTGCGTCCATTGCGGCTTCTGCACTGCAACCTGTCCGACCTATGTGCTGCTCGGCGACGAGCTCGATAGCCCGCGCGGCCGCATCTATCTGATCAAGGAGATGCTGGAGAAGGACCAGGCGCCGACGGCGGAGGTGGTCAAGCATATCGACCGTTGCCTGTCGTGCCTGGCCTGCATGACGACCTGCCCCTCCGGCGTGAACTACATGCACCTCGTCGACCAGGCCCGGGTCAGGATCGAGCAGCGCTACCAGCGGCCGCTCACCGAGCGGCTGCTCCGCCAGGTATTGGCCTTCGTCCTGCCGGACCCGCAGCGCTTCCGCGCCAGCACGTGGCTGGCGCGGCTGGCCCGTCCGCTGGCCGTATTCCTCCCGACGCCGCGGCCCTCGGCCACGCCCGGACTGATCCAGCGCCTCAAGGCGATGCTGGCGCTGGCCCCGAACCGGCTGCCGTCGCCCGGCCCCCTCCCAGGCAGCGTGTTCGCGGCGCTCGGCAAGAAGCGCGGCCGGGTCGCGCTGCTCCAGGGCTGCGCCCAGCAGGTGCTGGCGCCGCGCATCAACCAGGCCGCCATCAGTCTTCTCACCCGCCACGGCATCGAGGTCGTCCTGGTCAGGGACGAGCAATGCTGCGGCGCGCTGACTCATCACCTCGGCAACGACCACGATGCGCTGGCGCGGGCGCGCGCCAATATCGCGGCATGGCGCGCGGAAGCGGCCGGCGAGGGGCTCGACGCCATCCTGGTGACGGCGTCCGGCTGCGGCACGGTGATCAAGGACTACGGCTATCTGCTGCGCGAGGACGCTGCGTTCGCGGCCGATGCGGCGAAGGTGTCCGCGCTTGCGAAGGACATCACCGAATACGTTGCCGGCCTCGGTCTTCCGACCACTGCGATAGGCGACAACATCGTCGTCGCCTATCACTCCGCCTGTTCGTTGCAGCACGGACAGAAAATCACGGGCCTTCCGAAAGAATTGCTTTCCAAGAATGGATTCGTGGTGAAAGATGTGCCCGAGAGCCATTTGTGTTGCGGTTCGGCGGGGACCTACAACATTCTCCAACCCGAGCTTGCGGGCAGGTTGCGTGATCGCAAGGTCGCCAACATCGCAAGCGTCAAGCCGGACATGATTGCCGCGGGCAATATCGGCTGCATGGTGCAGATTGCCAGTGGCACGTCAGTTCCGGTCGTACACACGATTGAGCTTCTCGATTGGGCTACGGGCGGGTCGCGGCCGGCATTGAACGCGTCGAGCTGAGCTTTCGTCCGAAGGTGACGGCGGAAAGACGCCCGATCGACCATTGTACGGCGGCAACAGGAGGACCACGATGGCGAAAGCGAAGAAGAAGAAAAGCAAGAAGGCTAAAAAGGCCAAGAAGGCTGTAGCGGCGAAGAAGACCGCGAAGAAGGCGACGAAGAAGAAGGCAGCCAAGAAGACCGCGAAGAAATCTGCCAAGAAGGCCGCGCCGAAGAAGTCGGCCAAGAAGGCTGCTGCAAAGAAAGCTGCACCGAAGAAGGCCGCCAAGAAGGCTGCGAAGAAAGCGGCACCGAAGAAAGCGGCACCGAAGAAGGCGAAGGCAGCTCCCGCGCCGAAGCCGTCAGCGCCGGTGGCGGCTCCGGCTCCCGAGCCTGTCGCCGAGACAAGCTGGGCGATGCCTTCGTCTTCTGCGGAACCGACGCCGGCCGAGGGGCAAGGTTAGGCCCAGCGTCAGGCCCGGGCTGCCTGGGGTCAGGCCGAAGGCCGGCTCCAGTCCAGCGACCATGATCGACAGCAGGAGGGCCGCGGCGGCGACGCTGCGGCCTTTTTGCATCTCAAGCGCCGGCCCCCGGAGGCCGCCTTCCACGGTGACCGCCCGATTCGTGGCGAGCGCAGCACGCACCGCCGGACTCCGTACTAACCCGGTCCTCCTTGTACACTTTGGAATGCAAATAATGTGATCGAGAAGCCACACAGGCCGACAACCTTCTGTGGAATCGCCAGAACGCCCAAAAAGTCGGCAGATGCCCGCGTTTTTTGCTTCACGGTTTGCATCCCTCAATCCAGATTGTCGCAGTAACGCAATTTTGCATATGGGTCGTACGCCCCGGGGGGCTTCCGGGAAACCGACTGGGTGAGAACTGGTGATGGGGATCGAAATGAAAAAAGTGGCTTTGTTGGCAACGGCGCTGGCAATGGTGACGACGGGTTCCGCTTTCGCGGCGGACATGGCGGTGAAGGCCAAGAAGGCCCCGCCGGTCGTTGCCTTCGACCCCTGGGATATCGCCTTCGGCGGCGCGATCATGAGCGACTACATCTTCCGCGGCGTGACCCAGTCGAACCACCAGCCTTCGGTCGCCGCCTATTTCGAGCCGCGCTACAACGTCACCAAGGACCTCCAGCTCTACGTCGGCGTGTCCGCGGAGAGCATCTCCTTCGCCAATCGCGCCGCGGCTGAAGTCGATATCTACGGCGGTATCCGCCCGACCTTCGGCGCCTTTGCGTTCGACATCGGCGTCTGGGGCTACCTGTATCCGGGCGGGAGCTGCGCCGACAACGTGCTCACCGGCGGCATTCCCGGCGGCAACGTCTGCGGCGTCAGCACGACCACGATTTTCCTCGCCGACGGCAACGTCATGAAGAAGGACGTCAGCTTCTTCGAAGTCTACGGCAAGGTGAACTACACCATCAACGACAGCTTTACCGTTGGCGCGACCGAGTACTACTCGCCGAACTTCCTGAACTCGGGTGCCTGGGGCAACTACGCTTCGTTGACCGCCAAGTACACGGCGCCCAGCACGGTCTTCGGTCCCTCGGGCGTCGGCATGTACGTGTCGGGTGAGTTCGGCCGTCAGTGGTTCGGCACTTCGGACGCCTTCTACGGCACCGGCGCCGGCACCGTGTTCGCCAACGGCATTCCCTACAAGGACTACAACACCTGGAACATCGGCATCGGCTTCACCTACAAGGTGTTCACGCTGGATCTGCGTTACTCCGACACCGACCTGAACAAGGGTGATTGCAACGCCTTCACCAGCGCGTTCAACGCCACCGGCACCACCAACGTCACCGCGATCAACCCGGGCGGCGCTGGCTCCAACTGGTGCGGCGCGGCGGGTATCGCCAAGCTGTCGTTCGACCTGACGGCGATGAGCAATCTGAAGTAAGTTTCTTCCCGAAACGGCTTATGAGGGCGGCAGAGCAATCTGCCGCCCTTTTGCTTTTTGCGGCCTGGAGCGCTGCGACTGTGCCGGGCCTTCATGGTTCGAGACGCGCCGTCAGGCGGCGCTCCTCACCATGAGGGTCTGGGATTTTGCCGCAAAATCCGACCTCATCCTGAGGGCCCGCCAAAGGCGGGCGTCTCGAAGGATGGGCCGCAAGGAAAGGCGCCTATCGAGGTCTTTCAACTACGATAGCGATCGCCTTGCGCCTCAGCGCGCCGCGGTCGGCTCCTTCTCGGCCGGCGCGCCGCTCTTGCCGAGGACGTGGATCTTGCCGTCCTTCACCATCGTCACCTTGCGGGTGTGGAAGGCGTCGAGGGTCGAGCGGTGGCCGATCGAGACGATGGTGGCTTGTGGCAGCCTCTCCGTCAGCAGCCGGTACAGCCGGGCCTCGGACGGCTCGTCCAGTGAGGCGGTGGCCTCGTCCAGGAACAGATAGTCCGGCACGTGCAGCAGCGCGCGGGCGAGCCCCAGGCGCTGTTGCTCGCCGAGCGACAGCATCCGGTTCCAGTGGCCGTCCTCGTCGAGCCGCTCGGCGAGGTCGGGCAGTCCGACCGCGATCAGCGTGTCGCGGATCCGTGCGGTCTCGAACGCGCCTGGTGCAGCGGGATAGACCACAGCATCGCGCAGAACGCCGACCGGGAAATAGGGGCGCTGCGGCAGCATCATCAGCTTCGCCTTCTCGGGGACGAAGATGGTGCCGGTGCCGAACGGCCAGATGCCGGCGATGGCCCGGAACAGCGTCGACTTGCCGGAGCCGGACGGTCCGGTCACCAGCACGCGCTCCGGCATCTGGACGGCAAAGGCGTCGGCGGCGACCAGCGGCGTGCCGCTGGGCAGGTTCACGCAGAGCTGATCGAGGGCGATGCTGCCGTTGCCGCCGGCGGCCTTGAGGGCGATCGCCGGCTCATGGGCCGGCAGGTTGGCGGCTGAATCGACCGACATCTCGAAGCCGTCGAGACGCGCGACGATCGAGCGCCATTCCGCGAGCGATCGGTAAGCCGTGACGAAGAACGACAATGCGCCTTGTACGCTGGAAAAGGCCGATGCGGTCTGCATCATGTCGCCGAGCTGGATCTTCTTGGCGAAGAAGGCCGGCGCCACCAGCACATAGGGAAAGATCACGGCGGCCTGCTGGTAGCTCGCGGTGAACGCGGTAAGGCGCTTGGTCCGGCTCATGATGGCGTACCAGTTGCCGATCACGAAGCCGAAGCGGTCCAGCAGCCGGCCGCGTTCGGCGCCTTCGCCCTTGAGCAGCGCGATCTGCTCGGAATTCTCGCGGACGCGGACGAGGTTGAAGCGGAAGTCGGCTTCATAGCGCTGCTGCTCGAAATTGAGGTTGACCAGCGGAGCGCCGATCCAGTGCGTCAGCGCGGTGCCGAAGATCGCGTAGACCAGCGCGCCCCAGCAAAGATAGCCCGGGATCACGAGGTCGGTGCCGAACAGGTGCAGCGGGGCGGCGTTGGAGAGACCCCAGAGGATGATCACGAAGGAAAACAGCGTCACGATCGACGACAGCAGGCCGAGTCCGATGGTCAGGGTCTGCTCGACGAAGTTCTTGACGTCCTCGGTGATGCGCTGGTCCGGGTTGTCAGCCGCATCGCCCTTGAGCTGCATGCGGTAATGTGTGGCGTCTTGCAGCCATTCGCCCAGATAGTGCCGGGTCAGCCATTGCCGCCAGCGGATCTGGAGCCATTGGTTCAGGTACAGCTTGTAGACCGCCAGCGCGATATAGATCGAGGCGAGGGCGACGAAAATCCAGATCTGCGTGACGAACGCGTCCCAGTCGCTCGCCTGCAGTGCGCTGTAGAACCGGTTCTGCCACTGGTTCACGAGCACGTCGATCGCGACCAGGGCCAACTCCATCGCGATCACGGCGCCGAGCAGGCCGCGGCCGGCCCATTTGTCCTCCGATCGAAAATAGGGGGCGGCGATTCGCCAGACGATCGCGAGCGTGGCGCTGATGTTCTTCACAGAGCTCTGTCTCCTGAGGGGATGTGCACAAATGCCTGGAGCCAAATGGCCGAGGCAATGGCCGAAATAGGCGCGCTTAGACTAAAGTCGCAAGTTCTGCAATTTGCGTTGGCTTGTCGCGGCTTGCAACCCTAGCATGGGCTGTAACGGCGCGGGGTGGGGGCCTTCGGGACTTCGCGAGCTTGTGAGCGGACGGGAACCGCCGCATTGGCGAGGAATTCGCGTCCAGCTCGGGGGTTATCGCTTCCAGCGTCAAGCAGGTTCGGCTGTCCACGCGGGCCGCCTGCCGCAAACATGCGTGGGGAGGAAGACCATGTGGAATCAAATCTATGACCCGCTGCACAGCCCCGTGCTGTCGACGATCGCGGCGGCGGTGCCTGTCATCACGCTGCTGGTCCTGATTGCGAGCGGCCGCGTTCAGGCGCACATCGCGGCCGTCATCGCCGTGATCGTGGCCAACCTGATCACGATTTTCGTTTTCACCATGCCGGCGAACATGTCGATCCGGGCCTCGATCCTCGGTATCGTCACCGGCTTCTTCCCGATCGGCTGGATCGTCCTCAACGTCATCTTTCTCTACCAAGTCACGGTCGGCTGCGGAAAGTTCGAACTCTTGAAGCGCGCCATCGGCGGCGTCACCGAGGACCGGCGGCTGCAATTGCTGCTGATTGCGTTCTCGTTCGGCGCCTTCTTCGAGGGCGCCTCCGGCTTCGGCACGCCGGTCGCCATCACGGGCGCGGTGCTGATCGGGCTCGGCTTCTCGCCGCTTGCGGCTAGCGGCCTGTCGCTGATCGCCAACACTGCGCCGGTCGCCTATGGCGCGCTGGGCACGCCGATCCAGGGCCTTGCCTCGGTCACCGGGCTCGATCCCTACATCCTCGGCGCGATGGTCGGACGGCAATTGCCGTTCTTCTCGCTGATCGTGCCGTTCTGGGTGGTATGGGCGTTCGCGGGCTGGAAGGGCATGAAGGACGTCTGGCCGGCGATCCTCGTCACCGGCGTGTCGTTCGCGATCCCGCAATTTGTGATCTCGAACTTCATCAATCCATGGATCGTCGACATCGGCGCCTCGCTGATCTCGATGGGCGCGCTGATCCTGTTCCTGAAGGTGTGGCAGCCCAGGCAGCTCTGGCTGTCGCCGGCGCTGCGCGGCCGCGATGAATCGGCGGCCACCATGGCGCCGGCAAAGCCGCTGGACAAGACACCGCTGACGCAAAGCGAGCTCTTCAGCGCGCTGCTGCCTTGGATCATCGTCTGCATCGTGATGCTGATCTGGGGCAACGGCGCCTTCAAGACCTGGGCGAACTCGATCTTCGTCTGGAATTATCCCGTTCCCGAGCTGCACCAGATGATCAACAAGATGCCGCCGGTCGCGCCAGGCCCGACGAAGGAGAGCGCGGTGTTCAGCTTCACCTACCTGTCCTTCACCGGCACGGGCATGCTGATCGCGGCGATCATCTCCGGCTTCCTGATGGGCGTCGGTCCCGGCAAGCTCGTGACCGAGTACGGCCGCACCATCCGGCTGTGCGCGATCTCGCTGATCACGATCTCGGCGATGCTCGCGATCGGCACGCTGACGCGCCTGTCCGGCGTCGACGCGACGCTCGGTCTCGCCTTCGCCGCAACCGGGGTGCTCTATCCCTTCTTCGGCACGCTGCTCGGCTGGCTCGGCGTGGCGCTGACGGGATCGGACACCGCCTCCAACGTGCTGTTCGGAAATCTGCAGAAGATCACCTCCGAGCAGCTCGGCCTGTCGCCGATCCTGATGGGCGCGGCGAACTCCTCCGGCGGCGTGATGGGCAAGATGATCGACGCGCAATCGATCGTCGTCGCTTCCACGGCCACCAACTGGTACGGCCACGAAGGCACCATCCTGCGCTTCGTGTTCTGGCACTCGATCGTGCTGGCCTGCCTCGTCGGTGTGCTCGTGACGTTGCAGGCCTATGTCTGGCCGTTCACGGCGATGGTGCTGAAGTAACAGGCCCCCACTTCGACGCAGATCCCCGCGGGCTCGTCCCCGCGGGGATTTTTGCATCGCGTGTGGGCGAACCTTCTCAATTGCGCCGCCGTCTTATAGAAGGTGCGGCAAATCAGGTCGGTCGAGAGGTTTCATGGTTTCGCTCAGGCAGATGGTGTGTGCGACGGTTGCAATGCTGGCGATGTCCATTGTCGCGCGTGCGGAGGACGGTTTTCCCTTCGGCACCGAGATGACGCTGGAGGCGCTGCCGCAGCCGGGCTCGAAGCGGATTCCGAACATCGAGATCGGCGACAATGGCGAGGTCGTGCTGGAGCTGTGGTGCAAGGGCGGCAAGGGCCAGTTCTCGGTCGCCGGCAACACCGTGATCTTCGTGCCCGGCCAGATCCAGGACCGGTCCTGTCCGCCTGCCAGGGCCCAGGCCGACGACGATCTCGTCGCAGCGCTCGGCAGCGTCGAGACCTGGAAGCGCCAGGGCGACGTGCTGACGCTTCTCGGCCCCAAGCCGCTGCGCTTCCGCGTCAACGGGAATTAGCCGGCGCTGTCGTGCCCCGGCTTGACCGGGGCACCCAGTACGCCGCGGCCCATCGAGTCAATCACAGCCGTCTTGGAGTACTGGATCGCCCGGTCAAGCCGGGCGATGACTGAAGCGGGTGTCTGCGCCTATTTCCACACCGACTTGTCGGCGTCCCAGCGCTGGCCCTTCAGCTCCTTTGCGAGCGCCTCGATCGAGCCGTTGTCGTCAGGCTGGTCGCCTTCCTCGTCGGCCGAAGCCTCGTCCGAGAGGTTGAGCTTGGGGCCGCCGCTCTCGTCGGCGGTGGTGGTTGCGGGGCTGCCGATCCAGAGCATGAGCTTGTCGGTCGTGCCGGGCTTGTCGGGCGAGACGAGCCCTGCGACCTCGATCGTGTCGGTGAGATCGAGCGCCGGGAAATCCTGGTTCGGCCGCTTGAAGACCAGCTTGAGCTTGCCGGTGGCCGGGTTGAAGCTCTGCGAGACCGGCTTTGCCGCGAGCGTCCGGCTCAGCACGCCCGCCACCGCGGACGCGAGCTTGTCGCGGTTGATCTTGTCGCCGTCGCGCCAGTCGGCCGCGGCGAAGCGGATGGTGCGGTCCATCTCGGTCATGCCCGCGGTCCAGCCCGCGGCGACGACGCCGGGCATCGCCTTGAATTTTGCCAGCAGCGCGCCGGCCCGCTCCGGGTCGACCGACATGTTGATGGTCTGCTCGCCGGCACGCAACGCATCGCAGCCGACGCTGAGGCTCGCCAGCGTCACTTCGACCTCCTGGCCCTTCAGGCTCTTCAGGAACTCGGTCGCGGCATCCAGCTTGACCTTGACCGCGATCGCCTCCGGCGAGACGTCGGTGAAATCCTTCGGCTGCGGCGTGATGCCGTCGTCGGAGGTCTGGTTGTCCAGAAACTCCTTCTCGCTGAGATCGGAATTGTCGGGCGAGGTGACCTCGGTCACGGCCGGGCCGATTCCAATCTGGCCGCGGAACTCGAAGGTGTCTCCGGCCTGCTTGCGCAACAGCTTGACGGTGACGGGCGCCTTCGCGCCGAGGCTCTGCGTCGTACCGGTCAGCATCTGGCCAGCGACCTGGAGATTGACGACGAAGCGGTCCTTGCGGTCGGAATTTTTCGCGACCGGATAGCAGACGTCGAGCACGGCCGCCGTGACCGTCTTGCCCTGGCGGGTCTCCTTCAGGATCACGTCGGCATTGCCGTCCATCAGCCCGTCGATCGAGGTGAAATAGCGCGTCTCGGGTCCGCCCGGCGCCGTCGCCTTTGGCGACAGCTTCATCTGGGCGGATGCGACCTCCGGCGAAACAGCAAGCAGAGCCGCCACAAGGGCCGTGGAGCAAACCAGAAGCGCGCGCATCGATGAAATCCTCGAGCAAGGGAGCATGATCCGGAAAAGTGTGTCGCGGTTTTCCGAAAAGATCATGCTCAAACAATAACCTAAGGCGCGATGACGACTCATTCCGATCTCATCGCGCTTTAGAATCGGCGCCACCGTAGTGGGTTTTGGCCGTCGGTTGAATCGGAAAGCGTGAGCAATGGTCGGCAAAAAAGAAGGCCGCCCGGAGGCGGCCTTCGCAACATTGTCACGGAACGGTCGGCTCAGAAGCCGCCCATGCCGCCGCCGGCCGGCATCGCGGGCGGAGCTTCCTTCGGCGCCTCGGCGACCATGGCTTCGGTGGTCACCAGCAGGCCGGCCACGGAGGAGGCGTCCTGGAGCGCGGTGCGCACCACCTTGGCGGGGTCGATGATGCCCTTCTCGACCATGTCGACATAGTCCTCGGTCTGGGCGTCGAAGCCGAAGGTCTCGGACTTGTTCTCGAGGATCTTGCCGACGACGATCGAGCCTTCCACGCCCGCGTTCTCGGAGATCTGGCGGATCGGGGCTTCCAGCGCCTTCAGCACGATGTTGATGCCGGCCTGGACGTCGTCGTTGGCGTTGGTGAGACGGCCGACCGCCTTCTTGGCGCGGAGCAGCGCGACGCCGCCGCCGGGGACGATGCCTTCCTGCACTGCGGCACGGGTGGCGTTGAGGGCGTCCTCGACGCGGTCCTTCTTCTCCTTGACCTCGATCTCGGTCGCGCCACCGACGCGGATCACCGCGACGCCGCCGGCCAGCTTGGCGAGGCGCTCCTGGAGCTTCTCGCGGTCGTAGTCCGAGGTGGTCTCCTCGATCTGCGCCTTGATCTGGCCGACGCGGGCCTCGATGTCGGGCTTCTTGCCGGCGCCGTTGACGATCGTGGTGTTCTCCTTGTCGATCACCACCTTCTTGGCGCGGCCGAGCATCTTCACCGTGACGTTCTCGAGCTTGATGCCGAGCTCTTCGGAGATGAGCTGGCCGCCGGTGAGGATCGCGATGTCCTCAAGCATGGCCTTGCGGCGGTCACCGAAGCCCGGCGCCTTGACGGCGGCGACCTTGAGGCCGCCGCGCAGGCGGTTGACGACCAGGGTCGCCAGCGCCTCGCCCTCGACGTCCTCGGCGATGATGACGAGCGGCTTGCCCGACTGCACCACGGCTTCGAGCACCGGCAGCATGGCCTGGAGGCCCGAGAGCTTCTTCTCGTGCAGGAGGATGTAGGCGTCCTCGAGCTCGGCGGTCATCTTCTCGGCGTTGGTGACGAAGTAGGGGCTGAGATAGCCGCGGTCGAACTTCATGCCCTCGACGATGTCGACCTCGGTGTCGAGCGACTTGTTCTCCTCGACGGTGATGACGCCCTCGTTGCCGACCTTCTGCATCGCCTGCGCGATCATCTTGCCGATGGCGGCATCGCCGTTGGCCGAGATGGTGCCGACCTGGGCGACCTCGGAGGAGGCGGCAACCGGCTTGGCGCGCTTCTCGATGTCCTTGATGACGGCCGCAACCGCGATGTCGATGCCGCGCTTGAGGTCCATCGGGTTCATGCCGGCGGCAACCGCCTTGGCGCCTTCGCGCACGATGGCCTGGGCCAGCACGGTCGCGGTGGTGGTGCCGTCGCCGGCGAGGTCGTTGGTCTTGGAGGCGACCTCACGCACCATCTGGGCGCCCATGTTCTCGAACTTGTCCTCGAGCTCGATCTCCTTGGCGACGGTGACGCCGTCCTTGGTGATACGGGGCGCGCCGAAGCTCTTCTCGATGACGACGTTGCGGCCCTTCGGGCCGAGCGTCACCTTGACGGCGTTGGCGAGAATGTCGACGCCGCGCAGCATGCGTTCGCGCGCGTCTCCGGAAAACTTGACGTCTTTGGCAGCCATTTCTGCAATCCCTCGTGTTTCGTGAGTGTCGTGTTTCGTGCTGGGTTGCGCTCTCTCCGTCATTGCCGGGCTTGACCCGGCAATCCAATCTTTTTGCGAAGAATGATGGATGCCCGGGTCAGGCCCGGGCATGACAGTGGCGCATTCAGCGGCTGTTCAGGCGGATGGCCTTAGGCCAGAACGCCCATGATGTCCGACTCCTTCATGATCAGGAGCTCTTCGTTGTCGATCTTGACCTCGGTGCCCGACCACTTGCCGAACAGCACGCGGTCGCCCGCCTTGAGGTCGATCGGGATCAGCTTGCCGGTCTCGTCGCGGCCGCCGGGGCCGACGGCGACGATCTCGCCCTGGGAGGGCTTTTCCTTGGCTGTGTCCGGAATGATGATGCCGCCCTTGGTCTTTTCCTCGGCGTCGATACGTTTGACCACGACACGGTCATGCAGCGGACGAAATTTGGATTTAGCCATGACGTTTCCCTTTGGAGGCTCGCTTCGGAAGTAATGAAGTGGGTGGGGCGGCGCTTCCGTCCGTCCTCTTCCCGAGGATCGAACGGCGCGCTTAGCAATCGGGCTTTCCGAGTGCTAATAGTGCGCCCGGAAATATGGCTTGGCCGCGATCCTGTCAAGCAAAGGTGGTTAAGCGATTGGTGAGGCGGATATAGGATGGTGGCATTGGAAACGTGTTCGGGGCGCCGGCGTATCAAAGGACGTCATTGCCCCGGCGTCGGTTTTGCGCTTGGCTGCGGGAGGGGTGCGGCCATGGTTTTGTTCGGGGGAATGCCATGATCAGTTCAGCTCGCGCGCGCACGGTAGCCAATCTGGCGGCCGCGTCTTCTCTGGCGCTGTTGCTGGGCGCCTGCGGCGGCGGCATGAGCCTGCCGTCCTTCTCGTCGTCGTCTCCGCCGCCCGAAGCCGAGCCCGGTACCGGCCCGGAAATGCCGGCGAGCATCCGCGCCGACGAGATCGTCGGCCGCTGGGGTCTTGCCTCGTTCCAGAACCCGGCCGACCGCGCCCGCACCGAGGCTGCGGCTCGGTCCCAGTGCAAAAATCCCTACGTGATCGGCTCCGGAACCTCCGGCGGCGTGGTCATGCATCTGGCCGACCAGGCGACGCCGCAGGAATTGCGGCTCAAGGGTTCGCCCAGCGGCAAGAACTATATCGGGCCGGCCGGTCCGACCCCCGGCGAGCAGGACCGCGAGATCGTGTCCTTCGACGGCCGCGTCCTGATCACCCGCTTCATCGACAAGGACGCCGCCACCCGCTACGGCAACATGGTCTACGTCCGCTGCGCCCCGAGGGCGTGATGTTCTGATTGTCGTTCCGGGGCGATGCGAAAGCATCGAACCCGGAACCTCGAGATTCCGGGTTCGGTCCTGCGGACCGCCCCGGAATGACAGCGTGAGATAAATCCCCAAAAACAAAAACGCCGGCTCGCGCCGGCGTTTTGCTTTTCCGCGATCTCGCGTCCGTTCAGTCGAACAGCGCGTCGATGTCGTCCTGCGAGGCGTGGCCGACGTCGCCGGCGAGCTTCGGACCGTTGAGGAGTTTTTCGTCGTCGGTGCGGGCGTCGACCGGCGCCGGCACATGGGCCTTGATCGCGTCGACGCCGCCCCAGATCTCCATCATCGCGTTGATGTGCTGCTCGATGAACTTCATCGTGGTCATGACCTTGCTGATGCGCTGGCCGGTCAGGTCCTGGAAGTTGCAGGCCTCGAAGATCGAGATGACGCGCTCCTGGATGTCGTCGGCGAGCCGCTTCTGCTGGTCGGCCGATTGCACCTTGGACATCGCGCTGGCCGCCTGGTCGATCGACTCGGCGGCTTCCAGGATCTGCTGGGTCGCCTGCTCGGTGCCGCCGACGACCGCGCCGAGTTCGCCATTGACCTTGGCCATCTCGCCGCCGTCGAAGCTCTTGCCATGCAGCGTCGCGATTTCGCGCTTGGTGCGGTCGATGGCGTCGTGGATGAGGTCGAGCTCGACCTTCAGCTTCTCGCACTGCTCGATCTGCGCCCGGTACGTGTCGAGCATGGTGCGCGTCTCGGCAAGCTCATGAGCCGTGGAAGCATCGATCGCCGCCATCGCCGCGCTGGCGGACAGCGGGGCAGCGGTGCCCTTCGCCATCTGTGCGCGGATCGCGCGCAGCTCCGCCATGATCTCGTTATGCATCGGCGCAGCCTCCTCAATCATTTCGGGGCTGGGCATCTCGCCGACAATAGCCTCTTCGACACGAAAACGTTTGCGGTGAATCGCCATCAGGAACTCCCCCCACCTCACTCACGCGTCTTTGTAGGCAGAAGCAATTTAACACGAGGTTCACGACCGGAACTGTTGCTCGGCCGCGCGCGACGACGCGAGAAGAAGCGATTAACCATGAGCATGAGGCGTTCATCGAAAATAAACGCTGATCGCCAAATTGGGCCGTCGCTCGCGACGTGGTGAATCAAAACGGCGTTTCCGTTTACCAAACAAAACGCCTTTTGCTTTTTATTGACCACGTCGCGGACGCCGATCAGCCATCAGCTCTGCACGACGCATGTGATCTAGACGAAACAGTACAGAGTACGTCGATGTTCAAGAAAATGTCTGTCGCGCTGCTCGGCGGCGCTTGCACCCTCGTTGCCGGCGCAACCAGCGCCAGCGCCTTCGACAATACCGTGCCGAACGATCCGCCCGCGGTGCTTTACCAGCCGCAAGTGCCGTCGGCGCCGGTGCGCGTCGCCTCCAATGCGAACATGGGCGGCGGCTTCATCGAGTTCCTGTTCGGCGACGGGCCCGGCCGCGGTCCGGCCTACGCTCCGCCGCCGGTGTATCAGCAACAGCCGGGTTACAACGATCCGCGCCGCCTGCCGCCGATGGGCGAGCCGCAGATGCAGGGTGGATATCAGCAAGGCGCAGGTCTCCAGCAGGAGGCGGTCGATCCGCGGCAGCGTCAATTCGATCCGAGATTCGAGAAACAACTCGTTGACTATAGCGGCAAGGAAAGTGCCGGCACGATCGTGGTCGATACGCCGAACAAGTTCCTCTACCTCGTCGAGGGCAACGGCCGGGCGATGCGCTATGGCATCGGCGTCGGCCGTCCCGGCTTCACCTGGTCCGGCGTGAAGTCGATCACGGCCAAGCGCGAATGGCCGGACTGGACCCCGCCGGCGGAAATGATCGCGCGCCGCCCCGACTTGCCGAGGCACATGGAAGGCGGTCCGGAAAACCCGCTCGGCGCCCGTGCGATGTATCTCGGCTCCACGCTCTACCGCATCCACGGCTCCAACGAGCCCTGGACCATCGGTACCAACGTCTCCTCCGGCTGCATCCGCATGCGCAACGAGGACGTCATCGACCTCTACGGCCGCGTCAATGTCGGCACCAAGGTCGTGGTGATGTGAGGTCCGAGCTTCGAAATGAAAACGGCCGCCCCATGGGCGGCCGTTTTTGTTTGCGCGCTATCGAGCAGCCTTACGCATAATCGCTGCCGCCATCGTCGCCGCCGCCGAAATCGCTGTCGTCGGCCAAGTCGACATTGTCGTCATTGTCGTTCTGATCGTTGTAGTTCTGGTCGTCGTTCGAAGCCTGGTCGACCAAGCCTTGGCGGGAATCGCCGCCACGGTCGCGGCTGGAGCCGATGTCGTTGAGGCCGGCATCGCGCGCGAGCGAGCCGCCGGACTGGTCGCTGCCGCCCCAAGGACTTCCACCAGCGCTGCGGTCGCCCAGGGCGTTGGTGTCGCCGAAGGCCTGCTGGTGCGATCCGCCCATCATGCCGCGGATGCTGGAGAGCAGCAGCGAGCCGCCGACGACGCCGGCTGCGGCCGCCGCGGCCGTACCGAGGAACGAGCCGCCGCCACCGCCGGCCGGCGGGGCACCATAGCCCGGGGCCGGAGCCTGACCGTAAGCCTGTCCATAGGGCGGCGGGGCGCCGTAACCGGGTTGCGTCTGCTGCATCGCCTGACCGCTGTTCCAGACCGGCCGCGAATCGCGCGGCGGCACGTTCGGAACCGAGCCGCGCGAGGGGCCTCCACCGAACAGCGTGTCGCGCATGGTATCCAGGAAGCCGCCGGATTGCGCCTGTTCGGGCGCATGGGCCGCCTCCAGCTCCTGGATGCGGTTATGGGCGCGCTTCAGCGCTTCGTCCTGCAACAGCGTGGTCTGCACCAGCGCGTAAATCGCGCCGGGCGCCTTGCGCAGGCCGTCGGAGATCGCGGCGATCGCGTCGGGATCGCGCGGTGCATTTTCCAGTTTCGAAAGCCGGTCGAAAAGCTCGTCGACGAGCTGGCGTTCCTGCGGCGTCATGATCAATCTCCCTCGCGCAAACCAAGCGCGCAGAAGATGTAGGGTTCCATTGTGGCCCCAACAGTGCCGGCCATATTAAATTTCGGTATGCGACAAGCTGCCTCGTCGGGCCGGCGCTTTCGCCGGCTTTCACCCCAGTGTCGTATTGGTCTGCGCCAGCAGCCGCACGAATTCGTCGCTCCCGAGATAGGCATACTCGCGTTCGCGCACGTCGGTCATCGGATCAAGCGCGGCAAGGACGTCGTCGACGAAGCCGGGATGGCACATCACGAGGCCGCCATCCGGCAGGCCGTCCAGGAATTGCCGCATCATTTCGCCGAAATCGGCGGCGCGGCTGAAGTCATAGGCGCCCGCGAAGCCGGGATTGAAGCCTAGGCCGGCACCGGCGGCGCGGCGGCGGAATTGCGCGCTGAGGATGTCGAGCACCATGGCTTTGGGCGAGGCCAACCGCTGCTTCAGCGGCAGGTCGCGGCCGCCCTGACGCACCCAGGCGTTTGGCGCGGTTTCGGCAACCGCGTCGACAAAGCCGTCGCGCACCTGCGGATAGAGCTGCACATGCTGATGTCCATCGACGAAGTCTGGTGCGCGGCCGAAAGCATCAGCGAAGGCCACGAGCTGCGCCTTCACCTCATTGCGAAAGAATTCGCGGTCGAGCCGCCGCAAAACACCCGCGCACAACAGCTTCGGAAACGGCATGAACATGTCGCCGTTGAGCGGGCGAAAATGCATGGTAAGCGGCCGGAACGGCGCGGACAGCGTCACGTGCAACCCGATCGCGCAGCGCGGGCTCGTCTTCGCTGCGGCCTGGAGCGCCTCGATCTCGCCCCGAGCGATCGTGGGGCCCACCATCATCACCGAGGTGGCGTTGAGGCGGCCGCGTTCGATCAGGTCACGGATGGCGCGGTTGACGCCCGGGCTGATGCCGTAATCGTCGGCGCAGAGCCAGATCCGCCGCGGCGGCGCCGCCGCGCTCATTCCGCCGCCGTCCTCTTCGAGGCCTCGTCGGCCTTGTCGGTCTCGAAGTGCTTTTCACTGTGCTCGGCGACGAAGTAGATCGGGCGGGCCTTCAGCTCGGAGAGGATCTTGCCGATATATTCGCCGACGATGCCGATCATGATGAGCTGGACGCCGCCGATCGTCATCAGGCCGACCACGAGCGAGGGATAGCCGGGGACCTGCTTGCCGGTGGTGAAGACCTCCCAGAGAATGGAGAGGCCGAACAGGAAGGCGATGCCGGCGAGCACGACACCGAGCAGGCTGGCGAAGCGCAGTGGTGCCACCGAGAACGAGGTCAGGCCCTCGATCGACAGGCCGAGCAGGCGCGCGGCGTTGAAGGTGGTGACGCCATGGGCGCGCGGCGCGGGCTCGTAGTCGACGCGGATCTGGCGGAAGCCGATCCAGCTTGCCAGGCCCTTGAAGAAGCGGTTGCGCTCCGGCAGTTGCCGAAGCGCTGTGACCGCGCGCGGCGAAAGCAGGCGGAAGTCGCCGGCATCTTCCGGAATCTTCTGGCGGGCGCCCCAGTTGATCAGGGCGTAGAAGCCGTGCACGGCGAGCCGCCGCACGAAGGTTTCGTTGTCGCGATGCGCCTTGGCCGTATAGACGACGTCATAGCCGTCATCGATCCAGTGTCGCACGAGCTGCTCGATGAGAGCCGGCGGATGCTGGCCGTCGCCGTCCATGAACATCACGGCGCCGAGGCGGGCATGGTCGAGGCCGGCCATCAGCGCCGCCTCCTTGCCGAAATTGCGCGACAGCGAGACCACCTGGACGTCGATCGCGTCGGCCGGCAGGCTGCGTGCGATCGACAGCGTCGCGTCCGCGCTGCCGTCGTCGACATAGACCACCTCGCAAGCGAGGCGATGGCGCTGGCGCAGGGTCCTTGCGAGATCGCAGATGCGCTGGTGCAGGGCGGCGAGGCCCGCCGCCTCGTTGTAGACGGGGACGACGATCGACAACCCCTTCGCGGCGGCGCTCGCCGCGGTGGTCGTCAGGCCGGAAACGTCAGAGCCCAGCGTCATCGATCAAGGTTCCAGAGGGCGTTCAAGGTCATCTCAACAGCATATGGTAGCTGCCGTTTGCTGTCGCTACGCTGAACGGACCTGAGGCTCACCGCCGCAGGAACGCCTCGAGCTTGGCGAACAGCGGGTTCTCCCGGTCGAACACGTAGTCGAGCGAGACCACAGAAACGGTCTCGGCGCCATGCTCGCGCAGGAAGCTCGCGAGCGCATAGAGCTGCCCCGGCGGGCAGTGCAGCGTCAGCATGCCCGACGAGGTCGGTCCGCCGAACGGCGCCTCGACGCCGAAACGGCTGTGGGCCTCGCCGAGCAGGCCGGCGTCGCACTGCCGGAATCGGGTCCGGACCTCGCGGTACTTGTTGGCCCGCGCCCGCGCCGCGATGTGGTCGAGGATGATGCGCGCGGTCTCCCGCGCCTGCGGCGACCAGTCGGCGTCCCTGGAAGCGACCAGATTGGCCTGGCTGCGCAGGATCATGCCGTCGTCGAGCACCCGCAAGCCGTTGGCGGCGAGGGTCGCGCCGGTCGTCGTGATGTCGACGATCAGCTCGGCGCTGCCGGCCGCCGGCGCGCCTTCGGTCGCGCCTGCGCTTTCGACGATGCGGTAATCGGTGATGCCGTGGTTCTGGAAGAATGCGCGGGTGAGATTGACGAACTTGGTCGCGACCCGCATCCGCATGTGATGCTGCTCGCGGAAGCCGGTGGTGACGTCGTCGAGGTCGGCCATGGTGCGGACGTCGATCCACGCCTGCGGCACCGCCACCACGACGTCGGCATAGCCGAAGCCGAGCCCTTCGATCAGGGACACGCGCTTGTCGGCGTCCGCGATGTTCTCGCGCACCAGGTCCTCGCCGGTGACGCCGAGATGGGCGAAGCCGCGCGACAGCTGCGCGGCGATCTCGCTCGCCGAGAGATAGGCGACCTCGACATTGTCGAGGCCCGCGATGGTGCCGCGATAGTCGCGTGCGCCGCCGGCCTTCGACAGCTTGAGGCCCGCGCGGGCGAAAAAGGCTTCGGTGTTTTCCTGGAGGCGGCCCTTGGAGGGAACGGCCAGAACGAATGGCGCGCTCATGACTTAAGCTCCCACCTTGCGGCCGATCCGGGTCAGCGCGTCCACCCAGACCGAGAAACCGACCGCGGCGATCGGCTCGGCCGAACCGAGCTGGGTCATCAGTCCGTCATAGCGTCCGCCGGCGACCAGCGGCTCGGCGCCGTTGCCGCTGTGATGCAACTCGAATTCGAAGCCGGTGTAATAGTCGAGCCCGCGTCCGAACGCGGTGGAGAAGCGCGTCTGCTTCACGTCGATGCCGCGCGCCGCCATGAAGCCGACCCGGCTCTCGAACTGGTCGATCGCAGCCGTGAGGTCGAGCCTGGCGTCGGTCGTGAGCGCGCGCAGCTCGGCGACGGCGTCGTCGGGATTGCCTGCGATCGACAGGAAGCGCTTGAGCACGGCGATCGCCTCGCGCGGCAGCGCGCCGCCCTTCAGCGTCGATTGCTCGAGGAAGCGGTCGGCGATCTCGGCGGTGGTGCGGCCGCCGACATTGGTGGTCCCGGCGATCGACATCAAATCGGTGACGAAGGCGAGCGCCGCCTTGCGGTCGGAGCCGGCGAGCGCGGCCAGCACGCCCTCATATTCGCTGCGGGTGGCGGTCGTCGCGGCCGCCAGCCGCTCCAGATCCTGCTCCAGGCTGATCTTGCGGTTGAAGTCCTTGACCAGGCGGCGGCGCCAGACCGGATAGAGGTTGAGCGCGTCGAGCAGCGCGTTGAACAGCGCCACATCGCCGGTGCGGATCTCGACGTCGCGGACGCCGAAGGCGCTGGTCGCCTCCAGCGCCAGCGCCAGCATCTCGGCATCGGCCGCAGCGGGGTCCTGGCGGCCGAATGATTCGATGCCGGCCTGAAGAAATTCGCTGGCCTGGCCACTGCGGTAACGGAACACCGGCCCGAGATAGCTGAACCCGGCCGGCTGGCCGGCGCGGCTGGAGGCGAGGTAATCGCGCGCCACCGGTATGGTCAGGTCCGGCCGCAGGCAGAGCTCCTCGCCGGTGAGGTCCGTGGTCAGATACAGGCTCTTGCGGATGTCCTCGCCGGAAAGGTCCAGGAACGGCTCGGCCGGTTGCAGAATCGCCGGCTCGGCCCTGACATAGCCGGCCTGCGCGAACGACAAGAGCAGCGTATCCGCCCAGGCGGCGGAGCCGGCAGCATTTGAGGTGGCAGTCGCGGTCATCTCAGGGGTCCATCGTCCCGGCGGAACCGGGCAGGGCAAGGGGAGGCACGGTAGTTGGCGCAGCCCTTAGCATGGCCGGAAAGCGGTTTCGACCTCCAAAGGATCAATCGCTTAACGGCCGGCCAACGCCACCGTCATGCCCGGGACAAGCCCGGTCATGACGACCTCCAGCGGTCTCAAATGTGATCACTCCAAGAGCTAAGTGGCCTTGCCGCCCCAATCGCCCAGCACCGCCTGGACCAGCGCCAGCGCCGCCACCGCGGCGGTGTCGGCCCGCATGATCCGGGGCCCCAGGGCGAGCCGCAGGATTTTCGGCTGCCGCAGCAGCAGCGCCCGCTCTTCCTCGGCAAAGCCGCCTTCGGGGCCGATCAGCACGTCGATACCTTGTCCTGCCTCGCGTGCGCCGTGCAGGCTCTGAACGGGATTTTCGACCTCCGCGGCCTCATCGCAGAAGATGAGCAGGCGACCGGCGGCGCGCTGGCCGAGGAAGCGCTCCAGCGGCACCGGCTCGGCCACGGTCGCGATGCTCAGGATGCCGCATTGCTCGGCCGCCTCGACCACGTTGGCACGCATCCGCTCGGTATTGACCCGGGAGGCCTGGGTGAACCGGGTCAGGACCGGTTGCAGGCTGGCGGCGCCCATCTCGATGGCCTTCTGGACCATGTAATCGAGCCGGGCGTGCTTGAGCGGGGCAAAGACGTAAGTGAGGTCCGCCAGCCGGTCCTGCGGCCGGGTCGGCTGGAGGATTACCAGGCCGTCCGGCCGTTTGCGGCCTTCGATGGCGGCCTGCCATTCGCCGTCGCGGCCGTTGAAGGCCAGGACCTCGGCCCCCGCTGCCAGCCGCAGCACATTGCCGAGATAATTGCTCTGGTCGCGGTCGAGCGGAACCCTGGCGTCCTGGGCGAGGGGGCCATCGACGAACAGGCGGGGGGCGCGAAAATCGTGGGAGGGCATCGTTCAAAGGTCCGTTTTGCCGGCGTTATTAACCGAAAGCCGCCATTCCGGGGGTAAATATTGCCAAACCGGTGCGTCGGCGCGCCGCGCTCCTGCCCTATTCGACGGGTTGTTAAGCGCCGGCGGGAATCGTAAAAACGCGAACACGCTGGTTGCGCTTCAATTGGGAAGACGCCGAACCCCGTAAGCTCCTGCCGGAGAGACTGCCTTGATGATCCGTCATTTGATGGTTCCGATCACCGCCGCCATGGTCACCATGGGGGCCGCGGGTGCCTACGCGCAAAGCGCCTTCCCGGCGCCGCTGCCGAACCAGGCCGCGAGCAGCTCGGCATTTCCGCCCGTGAACGGCTCCGCGCCGGCCGCATCCGTCGGCGCGGCGCCGCAATCCTCGTTTCCCGCGAACGGCGCTGCGCCGATCGGCGGCGCCGGCGCCTTCAGCGCGGCCCCGCCGACGCAAGGGCCGGGCGAGGACTGCATGAAGGGGTTCGTCCCCTTGCGCGAAGAGGCCGAGAAGCGCGGCAAGCTGATCAAGGCCGCGAGCGACCGTCACGCGATGCCGGACGAGGCCTGCAAGCTGATCGGCAATTTCAGCCAGGCCGAGCTCAAGATGATCAAGTTTGTCGAGGCGAATGCCGCCAAATGCGGAATCCCGGCACAGGTCGGCGCGCAGATGAAGGACGGCCACAAGAACACCGAGGCCATGCAGAAGAAGGTCTGCACGGTTGCGCAGCAGATGCAGAACCAGCCGCGCGGTCCGGCCGGCCCGTCGCTGAGCGAGGTGCTGGGATCGGGCTCGGCGCCTGAGGCCAACGCCGGCAAGAAAGGCGGCAGCACCTTCGATACGCTCAACGGCAACGTCCTCACCCGATGAGCGACACGAGCGCCCGCGTTGCCGACTCCACCGGCAACTGGGTCGATACGCTCGCGCCGCCATGGGCGCGGCCCTATTTGCGATTGTCCCGCTTCGATCGTCCGATCGGCTCCTGGCTTCTCCTGATGCCATGCTGGTGGTCGGCGGCGCTTGCCGCCGGCATCGCGCACGACGCCGGCCGCCTGCCGCTCACCATCGTCCTGTTCTTCATCGGCGCCTTCGTCATGCGCGGAGCAGGCTGCACCTGGAACGACATCACCGACCGCGACCTCGACGACAAGGTCGAGCGCACCCGCTCGCGGCCGCTGCCGTCGGGGCAGGTGACCACGAAGCAGGCGCTGGCCTTCATGGTCGCGCAGGCCCTGATCGGTCTCGTGGTGCTCTTGCAATTCAATCGCTTCGCGGTCCTGACCGGCATCGCCTCGCTTCTGATCGTCGCGATCTACCCCTTCATGAAGCGCATCACCTGGTGGCCGCAGATCGTGCTCGGGCTCGCCTTCTCCTGGGGCGCGCTGATGGGCTTTGCCGTCACCTTCGGCCGCATCGACGTCACCGCGCTCGTGCTTTATGGCGGATCGATCGCCTGGGTGATCGGCTATGACACGATCTACGCGCATCAGGATGCCGAGGACGACGCGCTGATCGGCATCAAGTCGACCGCGCGCCTGTTCGGCGCGCACACGCACCAGGCGCTGATCCTGTTCTATGGGCTCGCGGTGATGCTGATCGGCGTCGCGCTGGCGTCAGGCGATGTGCGCTGGCCCGCCTGGCTCGGGCTCGTGGCCTTTGCCCTGCATCTGGCGTGGCAGATCATGCGGCTCAAGATCGACGATTCTGCGCTCTGCCTGCGCCTGTTCAAGTCGAACCGCGATGCCGGGCTATTGCTGTTCGCGGGACTGCTGGCGGACGCGGTGATGCGGGCCGCGTAATGCGTAGGGTGGGTTAGCGAAGCGTAATCCACCAACGTCTATCCGCATCGAGAGCAAAGCGGTGGGTTACGCCTTCGGCTAACCCACCTACGGCACCTTTAGTTCCTTGCGATGATCTCACGCTCTTCGCGGTGAACCGGCAGCTCGCGCGTCATGGCGGTGCGCCGGCGCATCAGGAATTTCGGACGGCGGGCGCGGATCGCGTTGGCGCGGCGGCGGCGCGGTGCGGGCTTGCGGGCGCCTTCGTCGAGCTGCGGAAGCGCGAAGATCTCGCTCCAGACCGCCCAGGCTGCGGTGAGCTCGTCGCCGTCGGCGCCGACCAGCAGCGGAACGGAGAGCGAGGGGTCGCGATGAACGAGGACGAGGGCCTGCGCCTCGTCGTTGCCGCGCAGCGCGACGCCGGTGAAGTCGCTGACGCGCACGTTGATCGCCATCTGCATGCCGCGGACGGCACGGCGCAGCACGACGCGTTCGCGATGAAGCTCGATCTGCCTTGTGTATCCGTCGGCGCGCGGATCATGCGCATCGAAGCGGACCGGAAGGGAAAGAGGGTCGAGCCGCAAGCTGCGGCTCGACCCGGCGGGAGCGATCCCGCTTGTTGCTGTTTGACGCCTCACGGCTTTAGTTCTCCCCGCCAGGATTATGTTCCCGGTCGATGCGAGGACCTTAGCGCGCCGGCTTCCGAAACCGCTTAAAAAGGCTGGTTAACTCAGCGTCACCGCGGCTCATGATTGACAAGACCTTGGCGCGCATGATTGACGAGACGTTGCGCCGAAGTCGCGAATCTGAGCTTTTGGCGGGCTGAAAATGCTTGAAGTCCGCGCTACCAGGGCACATCTGTGGGTTCCGGTCCCGAACCCCGCTCCAACAGGATTTCGTTTGTGAACCCTTCACCAAGCTCGACGCTTTCGCCCAAAGCCAATAGTGACCTGTTCGATCAGTCCGCGCTGTCCGATCTCGCGCAGCGGCTGGTCGAGGCGGCGAGGCGCGCCGGCGCCGATGCGGCCGATGCGGTCGCAGTGCGCGGCGTCTCGCAAGGCGTCGAGGTGCGCGACGGCCGTGTCGAGGAATCCGAGCGGTCCGAGGGCGACGATGTCGGCCTGCGCGTTCTGGTCGGCCAGCGCCAGGCGGTGGTCTCGACCAACGACGTCAGCGGCGATGCCGTGACCAAGCTCGCGGAACGCGCGGTCGCGATGGCGCGCGTCGCACCTAGCGACAAATATGTCGGGCTCGCCGATCCCGCGCTGCTCGCGCGCGACTTCCCCGATCTCGATCTGCTCGATCCGAATATTCCGGCGACCTCGGAGCTCGAGCGCCGCGCGCTCGAAGCCGAGGCTGCTGCGCTCGCGGTGAAGGGCGTGACCAAGTCCGGCGGCGCCTCGGCCTCCGCCGGCATGGGCGGCATGGTGCTCGTCACCAGCACGGGCTTCCACGGCTCCTACCTGCGCTCCAGCCAGGGCATCTCGGCCACCGCAATCGTTGGCGAAGGCACCGGCATGGAGCGCGACTACGATTTCACCTCGGCGCCGCATGGGGCCGACCTGCTGTCGCCGGAGATCGTCGGCCGTTCCGCCGGCGAGCGCACCGTGGCGCGCTACAATCCGCGCAAGGTCGAGACCTGCAAGGTCCCGGTCGTGTTCGATCCGCGCGTTGCGGGCTCCTTGGTCGGCCATGTCGTCGGCGCCATCAACGGCGCCTCGATCGCGCGCAAGACCAGCTTCCTGAAGGACAAGCTCGGCCAGCAGCTGTTCGCCAAGAACATCCGCATCATCGACGATCCCCTGCGCAAGCGCGGCCTGCGCTCGCAGACCTTCGATGCCGAAGGCGTCGCGGTGAAGCAGACCGCGCTGATCGACGAGGGCGTGTTGACGACCTGGCTGCTTGATTGCGCCACCGCGCGGGAGCTGGGCCTTGCCACCACCGGCCACGCCCATCGCGGCGTTTCGTCGTCGCCCTCGCCCGGGCCGTACAATCTGCATCTCGAGGCCGGCACGCCGACACCGGCCGAGCTGATCGCCGACATCAAGCAGGGCTTCTACGTCACCGACCTGATCGGCTCCGGCGTCAACGGCGTCACCGGCGATTACAGCCGCGGCGCCTCCGGCTTCTGGATCGAGAACGGCGAGATCACCTATCCCGTCAGCGAGGTGACGATCGCAGGCCACCTGTTCGAGATCTTCAAGTCGATGCAGCCCGCCAACAATCTCGAGTTCCGCTACGGCATCAATGCGCCGACGGTGCGCATCGAGGGTTTGACGCTTGGCGGACGCTGACGCGAACTCTCTCGACGCGACGATCCTGACCCGCGACGCAGCGCTGTTGAAGGACACAGTGCGGGAAGCGGGCGCGCTCGCGCAGTCGATGTTCCGCACCGAACTGAAGAAATGGACCAAGGGCGCGTCCTCGCCGGTGTCGGAAGCCGACATCGCCGTCAACGACCTGCTCGAAGCGCGCCTGCGCAGTGCCACGCCCGACTATGGCTGGCTGTCGGAGGAGAGCGCCGACGATGCCACGCGGCTGTCGCGGCGGCTTGTCTGGGTGGTCGATCCCATCGACGGCACGCGCAACTATCTGGGCGGCCATGACGAGTGGTGCGTCAGCGTGGCGCTGGTCGCCGACGCCGCGCCGGTGCTGGCCGCGGTGTTCGCGCCGACCAGCGGCGAGTTCTTCTTCGCGGCCCGCGGCCAGGGCACGCTGCTCAACGACAAGCCGGTGCGGGCGACGCCCGGGGCCACGCTCGATTTCTCCCGCATGGCCGGCCCCAAGCCGATGGTCGAGCGGCTCAACAGCTCCGGCGGCGACATCAAGCTGCACCCGCGAATCGGCTCGCTCGCGCTCCGGCTCTGCCGGGTCGCCCATGGCGCGCTGGATGCGGCTTTTGCGGGCGGCAACAGCCATGATTGGGACCTTGCGGCCGCCGATTTGATCGTGCAGGAAGCGGATGGTAGGATGAGCGACCTCTCCGGAGATCCCATCCTCTATAACCGCCGGGAAGTGGCGCACGGGGTGCTGGTGGCAGCGGGTCGCGATCGTCATGCGAGCATTGTCGCGCATTTTCGAAATCGTCCCTTGCCCTGAGCGCTTTCGCTGTGCTTGTCGAACACTGCTTTGCCGGGCAGCCCGTTAGGAACAGAACTCATGCCAGATAGTGCCCCGCAACAACTGCTCCATCTCGTCATCGGAGGCGAACTGCTCGATCTCGAGCACAACACCTTCAAGAACCTCGACGACGTCGAGATCGTCGGCCTTTATCCGAACTATGCGTCCGCTCACGTCGCCTGGCGCGCCAAGGCGCAGAGCACGGTCGACAACGCGCAGATGCGCTACTTCATCGTCCATCTCCACCGGCTGCTCGACCCGAATCAAGAAACGAAGGCGCGTTGAAAAGGCTGCTTCGCAATACGCTGCGGAGCAGCTTCGTTCAGCGTGCCGTCGGGGTCCTGGCGGCCGAATATCTGCGTCTGGTCTGGCGGACCAACACCTTCACGTTCGATCCGCCCGACGTCTATGACATCGTCGAGCCGCAGATCCCGGCGATCTTCGCCTTCTGGCACGGCCAGCATTTCCTCACCCCCTTCATCAAGAACAAGGACTGGTACAAGGCCAGGGTCCTGATCTCGCGGCATCGCGACGGCGAGTTCAACGCGATCGCCGCCGAGCGGCTCGGCATCGGCACCATCCGCGGTTCCGGCGACCATGGCGGCGCCTTCCACCGCAAGGGCGGCGTCGGCGCCTTCAAGGAAATGGTGCGGACGCTTCAGGACGGTTGTAATGTCGCCCTGACCGCCGATGTCCCCAAGCGCTCGCGCGTGGCCGGGCTCGGCATCATCATGCTGGCACGGGAATCGGGGCGGCCGATCATGCCTTTTGCGATGGCGACCAGCCGCTTCATCCGGCTCAAGAACTGGGACCGCACCACCATCAATTTGCCATTCGGGCGGGGCGCACTGGTCGGCATCAAGGAAATCCACGTTCCGCCGGACGCCGACGCCGCCATGATGGAAGCGCTGCGGCTGGAGCTGGAGGAGACGTTGAACGAGGCGACCCGGCGCGCCTATGCGCAGCTCGGCCGCCCGGGGCCGGAAGATGCCTGACACGCTCCCGATGACGCTGCGGATGTATCAACGCCTGGCCTCCGGCCTCGTGCCGCTCGCGCCTGCGCTGATCAAGCGGCGGCTGAAGCAGGGCAAGGAAGATCCCGCGCGCGTCGGCGAGCGGCGCGGCTTGTCCCGGGACGTGCGGCCGCATGGTCCGCTGGTCTGGATCCACGGCGCCAGCGTCGGCGAGGTGCTGGCCGCGGCGGCGCTGATCGAGCGCCTGCGCGATCTCAATTTGCGCATCCTGCTCACGTCGGGCACCGTCACCTCGGCCGCGGTGGCGGCCAAGCGTTTCCCGCCCGACGTCATCCATCAATACGTGCCGTATGATTCCCCGCGCTATGTCGCGCGCTTCCTCGACCACTGGAAGCCGTCGCTGGCGCTGTTCATCGAATCCGACCTGTGGCCGAACCTGATCCTGGCGGGCGCAACGCGACGGGTGCCGATGGTGCTGATCAACGGGCGGATGTCGCCGCGCTCCTTCCCGCGCTGGCAGCGCATGTACGGCACCATCTCGGCGCTGCTGTCGCGCTTCGACATTTGTCTCGCGCAGTCCAAGACCGATGCCGAACGCTTCTCCGCGCTCGGCGGCCGCGACGTCCTCACCACGGGCAATCTCAAGCTCGACGTGCCGGCGCCGCCGGCCGATCCCGCCAAGCTCGAACGGCTGATGGCGATGACGCGCGGGCGGCCGATCATCGTCGCGGCCTCGACCCATCCGGGCGAGGACGAGATGCTGGTGGCGGCGCATCGCAGCCTCGTCGGTTTCTTCCCGCAGCTCCTGACGGTGATCGTGCCGCGCCATCCGGATCGCGGCTCCTCGATTTCGGGCCTGATCACCGCGTCGGGCCTGAAGCCGGCGCTGCGCTCGCGCGAGGAGCTGCCGACGGCGACCACCGATGTCTATGTCGCCGACACCATGGGCGAGCTCGGCCTGTTCTACCGCCTCTCGCCGATCGTGTTCATGGGCGGGTCGCTGATCCGCCATGGCGGCCAGAATCCGATCGAGGCGATCAAGCTCGGTGCTGCCATCGTCCACGGTCCGCACGTCTTCAATTTCGCCGAAGTCTACGAAGCGCTCGATGCGAGCGGCGGCGCGCGCCAGGCCGACACACAGGAGCTTCTGGTCAAGCAGCTCGGCCAACTCCTGGCCGATCCCGCTGTGCGCGACAAGCTGCAGCACGCAGGCAGCAGCGTGGTCGAGCAGCTCGGCGGCGCGCTGGAGCGCACCATGACCGCGCTGGAGCCGTATCTGCTGCAATTGCGGATCGAGATGGGAGCCGCCAATGCGTGAGCCGGCCTTCTGGTACCGGCCGCGTTCCCCAGAGTCCCAAATCCTCCGTCCCCTCGGCGCGATCTATGGCGCGATCACGGCGCGCCGCATGGCGCTCGAGGGTTTCGACGCCGGCATCCCCGTGATCTGCGTCGGCAACTATCATGTCGGCGGCGCCGGCAAGACGCCCACCGTGCTGGCGCTGACAAGGCTGCTGCGCGAGCTCGGCGAGACGCCGGTGGTGCTCAGCCGCGGCTATGGCGGACGCCTGAAGGGCCCTGTCGTGGTCGATCGCGCGCGTCACATCGCAGCCGACATCGGCGACGAGCCGCTGATGATGGCACGCGACGTTGCGGTCGTCGTCGCGCGCGACCGCCTCGACGGTGTGGCCCTTGCAAAGTCGCAAGGCGCGACCGTGATCCTGATGGACGACGGCTTTCAGAATCCGCGTCTGCTGAAGGATACCTCGTTGATCGTGATCGACGGCGAGCGCGGCATCGGCAACGGCAACGTGTTTCCCGCCGGTCCCCTGCGTGCGCCGCTGAAGGCACAGCTCGCGCGCACCGACGCGCTGGTGCTGATCGGCGACGGCCGTGCCGCCAACGATGTCGCCGCCGAGCTTGCCAAGCGCAACAAGCCCGAGCTGCGCGCGCGCCTGAAGCCGGATGCTGCCTCGGTCGCGCAGCTGTTCGGCAAGCGGGTCTTCGCCTTCGCCGGCATCGGCGATCCCGAGCGCTTCTTTCGCACCCTGCGCGCCTGTGGCATCGAGGTCGCGCGCACACGTTCCTTCGCCGATCACCACGTGTTCTCGCCCGAGGAGATCGCCGCGCTCACGGCGGACGCCCAGCGCGAGCAGCTCACGCTGGTGACGACGGAAAAGGACCTCGCGCGCCTGCGCAGCCACGAAGGCTTGCCCGATGGCATCGTGCCGTTCGCGGTTCAGCTCGAATTCGATGATCCCGCAGCGCTCCGGCAATTGATCAGCGATCATCTCTACAAGGCGCGCGAGCGGCGGTTCGGCAGGCGATGATTTTGCAGGATGGGCAAAGCGGCTCCGCCGTAGCCCAACACCGCGCGCCATTGACCGGGGCGACATGTCGCGGCCGATGAAGTCTCTTCCGCACATTCTGGAGTTGATGTAGCCTTGCATGAGAGCCGTCACCGGGACGTGCCGAACTCCCGGCAATCATCGGCGGCGTTTATGCCCACGGCGGGCAACGTACCTTTACCATTTTAGATGCAGCGGCCGTTCGATCAGTTCGGAACGGCAGGGAGAGTTATTGCCAAAAGCTCAGAGGAGAGCATGCCATGCATTTTTGCCTCACTGGACAATATACACCACGCGCTCTCAACGCCATTTTGGAAAACCCCACGACCAATCGCCAGGAGGCGGCGAGAAAACTCATCGAAGCGGCCGGCGGCAAGCTGATTTCGATGTACAGCGTTGCGGCCGACGGTCCAGGCGTCTTGGTGATTTTCGATGTGCCTGATCCGAGCACAGCTCCGGCCATTTCCGGTCTGACCGTCACGGCGGGCACGCTGCAGAACGTGAAACTGACCCGGCTGTTCACGCAGGACGAGATCAAGCAGGTCCGCCAGAACGCGGCGAAGCTGCGTTCTTCGTATACTCCGCCCGGAGGCTGACATCCGGATCTCAAGCGATGCCGCCGCAATCGTATCAAGCGGCGGCAACGCTCACGTCACTGCAAGAATCAATTCTGCAAACCGAGGTGAGGCGAAAGCCTTCCGGCGTCCATTGACGGATGATGCGGTATGGCGCGTGCTGCTTCCGGCGCCGCAGGTCCGACTGGACGATGCCTACGGCCCAGGTAACGGCCTGCGATTGCGGTTCAGCAATCAGTCATGCTCACCACGCCCCAACGGCCATCATTCCGATGATGGTCAGGCACGAGGCGCAGGCCACCATGACAGTATAGCATTCGGGTGTATTCATTGCTTGCTCCCAAACTGCCGCCAATTGCTTGGCCACTGCTACGCGGGAGAGTTCGCCGGTGTTGGGGCCGCCTCAATGCGGCGCGCCGCGACCGGTCTTGCGTTGTGCGTCCGTCCCCTCATCGTCGCCCTGATCCGCAGGATGATAATGCGCTTGGAGAGCTTCAGCGCGTTCAGCTGCGATCAGAAGCTGTTTCCGCATTTCAGCGAGGCGGGCGCGGCAATATTCACGATAGAGCAAGTCGAATATGGTGGGCATGATCACCCCCATCGTTTGGCTTTCGATTTACAGACATTCCACTGCAAATTTTCGAGGTGATCGTAACCCGCCGGATGGCTCTTCGATATGAGCCCGTTCACAGACTGCGCCAATTCCAAAGCTCAATGGCCGTTTGGTTGGCTCGATTGTCTGCGCGATAAAAAGAGCAGGGCCAGTTACCTAGCATGCAGCATAGCAGCCCTCTGTTTCACCAAGACTTCGTCAAACAACTTAAGGGCGCCGACCCGCAACAAAGAATCCAACCACAGCGCGAAATGACTCACCAGGAAGTGCAAGCACTGTTCGATGCAACGCGGACCGGCATGGCGGAGATCATTTTGGAGACGCGCAGTTGAGACGCCGACACATCCATCCCATGCCTCGCGATAGGCTGCATTGCTCGTGCTTTCCGGCTCGACGAAATCGCTCCACTTTTCTCGGATCGCCTTGCGATAGAGTCCGGGAGGTGCCGCTTCAGGACGACAAGGAACGGCTTTCCAGCCTGACGACATCATTCACGCGACATTCATCGCAAAACGCCTATCGGTCCGGGACCGATCAGGAGAATTCGATGAAATTGCCGTCCGCGACGGTCGCCGCCAGCCTTGTGTGTCTGATTGTTGCGCCCGTGTTTGCACAAACGACGCCGCCCGCCGCTTCGACCGGCACGGTGCCGGTTCCCGCGACCAAACGCGTGACGTGTCTCGGCACGACGCAAAACCTGAAGGGACAGGACAAGCGCGACCAGCTGCAGCTCTGCATGGCGCAGGCGCGGGTCGATTGCCTGAAGCAGGCGATCGATCAGAAGGTCGTCGGCGAGCCCAGGAAGACCTTCATCAAGACCTGCGTGGGCGGTGATGCCACCGAGCAGCAGTAGCAGCGCAGGCGCGGCCTCACGGCTGCGGCTTCGGCGCGCCGGGGAAATGCCGCTGCAGCACGGCGGCCGGCGTGGCGTAGGCCTCTTGCAGGTCCACGCTCCAGTATTTCAATTCGTCGAGCGGGATCCGCGTGTCGGTGATCGCGCAGCGTACATAGGTCCCCGGCGAGATCACGCGGAAATCGCCGTCGAGATACTGCACCTGCGCTTCGCCATTGCCGGAAGAGCCGAACTTGTTCAGCACGGTCGAAAGTCTCCGTGGAAGGCCTCTCCGTAAAAAACCTGGAGGGCACGATGTGTTGGACGGGATGTAGCATAGATAGGGCGGCCTGTCCGCCCGGTAAACCCACTGGTTTGTGATGTTTTGCCGCCGTTTTCGCATGATAGTGCTTCGGGCGAAGGATCGTCCCGGCGCCCTCGGCCGGCACCTGATACGGCAGAGTCCGATGCGCCTTCGACTGACCGTCCTGTTCCTGATGCTGCTGATGTCGGCCGCGCGCGCCGCGCCTGCGCCGCAGCACGTCGAGATTCCGCTGTCGTCCGGCGTCCTGCATGCGCAACTCTACAAGCCCGAGGGCGCGGGGCCGTTTCCGACCGTGATCGCGCTGCATGGCTGCGGCGGCCTTGGCGGCCATGGTGATCCCGTATTGCCGCGCTATCGCGACTGGGCGGAGCGGTTGCTCAAGGCGGGTAACGCGGTGTTGCTGCCCGACAGCTACGGCTCGCGCGAGCTTGGGCCGCAATGCCGCGTCAAGGAGACGCACGTCAAGGCGCGGCGCGAGCGTGTCGCCGACGTCGCGGCCGCGCGCGCCTGGCTGATGAAGCAGACCTGGGTCGCGCGCGACCGCGTCAGCCTGATCGGCTGGGCCAACGGCGCGAGCACGCTGCTGTGGGCGGTGCGTCCGCAGAATGCCGCGCGCGACGCGGGGCCGGATTTCCGCGCGGCGATCGCGTTCTATCCGGATTGCCGGATTTCTGCCGGCCTCGGCTGGAGCACGCGGGTGCCGACGCTGGTCTTGATCGGTGCCAATGACGACGTGTCGTCGCCGCCAGCCTGCCGCCAGATGGTCGAGGGGGCGCATGGCCGCAGCGCGCTCGCGCGCATCGTGGTCTATCCCGGCGCCTATCACGATTTCGACCGTGCCAACACGCCGCTGCACTCAGCTGCCGGCAGCAGCGACGCCGCCGCGCCCGAGCACGGCCATCTCGGCACCGATGCGGTCGCACGCGCGGAGTCGCAGAAGGAAGTCGCGGAGTGGCTGGCGCGGTGATGAAGATCCAGTAGCCCGGATGAGCGAAGCGATATCCGGGAAGACAGTTCCCGCATATCGCTTCGCTCATGCGGGCTACGGGGCGACAGATTCCCAAGCGGGGCCGCCCGAGGAACAATTTGAGGCGGACAGCCCCGCATCGACCACCGCCCTGCACGGATAATGGCCGACCGTGAATCTACGGATCGCGCATGGCGGCGGTTTCAGCATGTGGTGGTGCCATCATTCGACCACGATGTCGGTTAAACGCATCCCACATGCGCAACCGCATCGTCCTCTTTTCCTCCGCACTGATCGTCTTCACCGTCGCGATCTTCCTGTTCGAAGCCCACGCCGGCGCGCCAATGCTCGCGCCGGAACATTGCGGCTTCTGGACCACGATCGACGCGGGATTGTCTTGCCGCTGAGGCGCACGATTCCATCCCCGTCACCCCCGCGCAACGGCGAAGCCGTTGTCGCTGGAGGTGGCCGCTTCTTCAGACTGGTCCCGCTGGTGCTTCCTCATCGTCGTCCCGGCGAAGGCCGGGACCCATACCGCGTGATCTATCAATTGGAGGCAGTAGGAGTACCGAACGACGAGTCTTCGCCAAACTCCTGCCTGGGGTTATGGGTCCCGGCCTTCGCCGGGACGACAGCGGGAATGTTGCGCCGCTGTCGCGTCTAAAACAAACTGCCCTGATCCACCGGCTTGCCGACGCGCTTCGGCGCGGGCTTGGTCTCCTGCGCGGCCGGCTTCGGTTGCTGTGCGCGCTTTGCGATAGGGGCCGGGCGATCCGCGTCCGTTGTCGCGCCGACACGTCCGTCCGCGAACTCGATCTCGACGCGTGCGCCGGGACCGACGCTGTCGGCCGAATGCAGGGGATGGCCGGCCTCGTCGCGCACCAGCGCAAAGCCGCGCGCGAGCACGCCGCGGTATGACAACGCGGAGAGCAGCTTACCGCTGTTCTCGACGCGGGCGTCTAACCGTTGCAGCAGCGTCGCCAGCGCGCGGCCTGCGCGCTCGCCAAGACGCTGCGTGCGCTCGCGCTGGCGGGCAATCGCGTTGCGCTGCGCCTGCGCGTTGGAGAGTTTTGAGGCACGCAGCCGCACCTCGAGACCGGCAAAGCGGTCGCGCCGTTGCCGCAACAGCGACCGCGCAGAGAGACCGAGCCGCTCGCCGCACACGGTGAGCCGGTGATCGGCCTGCGAGATCTGCCCGTGCAGCACCCGCAGCGTCAGCTTTGCGCCCGCAGCAGTAAACCTGCGGAAATGCGCATGCGTGTTGGCTTTCAAGCCGCGGGGCAGGGCGGCGCCCGCCGAATCCAGCCGTTGCCGCGGGATCGCCAGGAGATCGCCGGCCGCGGGCAGGGCGCGCGCAGCCGCACGCAGCTCGTTGCGGCGGCTTTCGTGGGCACGCTGCCAATAGGCGCGGGTGCGGCGGGCGAGATCGGCGACCTCGACGAACAGATCGCTGCGCACCGGCACCGCCATCTCGGCCGCCGCCGTCGGCGTCGGCGCGCGCTTGTCGGCGACGAAATCGATCAGCGTGATGTCGGTCTCGTGGCCCACCGCGGAGATCAGCGGAATCATGCTCTCGCTTGCTGCCCGCACCACGATCTCCTCGTTGAAGGACCAGAGGTCCTCCAGCGAACCGCCGCCGCGCGCGACGATCAGCACGTCGGGCCGCGGAATCTTGCCGCCTTCCGGCAGTGCGTTGAAGCCGCGGATCGCGGCCGCGACCTGCTCGGCCGAGCCTTCGCCCTGCACCTTGACCGGCCACACCAGCACATGGCGGGGGAAGCGGTCCTCCAGCCGGTGCAGGATGTCGCGGATCACTGCGCCGGTCGGCGAGGTCACGACGCCGATCACCTCCGGCAGCCACGGCAGCAGCTGCTTGCGCGCCTCGTCGAACAGGCCCTCGGCGGCGAGCTTCTTCTTGCGCTCCTCCATCAGCGCCATCAGCGCGCCGATGCCGGCCGGCTCCAGCGCCTCGATCACGATCTGGTACTTCGAGGAGCCCGGATAGGTCGTGAGCTTGCCGGTGGCGATGACCTCGAGCCCCTCCTGGGGCTTGAAGCGCATCCGCCCGTGCACGCCCTTCCAGATCACCGCCTCGATCTTGGCGCTCTCGTCCTTGAGCGCGAAATAGCAGTGGCCGGAGGAGTGGGCGCCGCGAAAGCCCGAGATCTCGCCGCGGACCCGGACATGGCCAAAGGCATCCTCCACCGTCCGCTTCAGGGACTGCGAGAGCTCGGAGACGGTGAATTCTGGGGCGTTGAGCAGGGGTTCCGCGGGCGGCATCGGCAAACGATTCGGCATTTTGGGGTCAGACCCGACGTTAAGGATTTTCGCCGCGCGGCGCCAATCCGGGAATTGACCGGAAGAGTACTCTGTATTATAGAGTTCTCTATTGATTGATGTATTCGAGGGAGTTGAGCGATGGCGATCCGGCTGCTGCGCGGCGTTTTGCACGGACTGAAATGGGCCCTGTGTGCGGTCGGCGCTGTGGCGCTGATCGTGGCCGCAATGATCGCAACGCCGCTGGAGCGGCCGCCCGAGATGCGATCGGTCTCGGAGTCCGTGAAGCTCGTCGACTTCTCGACCATGCCGCCGCTCGAGCGCTTTCAGGCCCGCGACGGCACCTGGATCGGCTATCGCCACTACACGCCGAATGGCCCCGCGACGGGCCACGGTGCGATCTTCATCCATGGCTCGTCCGGCTCCAGCGGCACCGTCAATCATGCGTTGACCCATGCGATCGCCTCGCGCGGGGTGGAGACCTGGGCGCTCGACATCCGCGGCCACGGCGGCTCCGGCACGCGCGGCGATATCGGCTATGTCGGCCAGCTCGAGGACGATCTCGTCGACTTCGTCGCCCATTTGCGCAAGACGGCGCCCGACCTGCCGCTCACCCTGATCGGCCATTCCGCCGGTGCCGGTTTCTCGCTGCGCGTCGCCGCGACACCGATCATGCAGGACATGTTCGTGCGCACCGTGCTGCTCGCGCCCTATCTCGGCTATGACGCACCGACCAACAGGCCGCACGCCGGCGGCTGGGCCAACGTCGATGTCCCGCGCTTCATGGGCCTGACTGCGCTGCGCAAGCTCGGCATCGACTGCTGTTCGCAGCTTCCGGTGCTCGCCCTGGCCGTGCCCGCGACTTCGGCGAAGTACCTCGTTTCCACCTATTCCGATCGCCTGATGCGCAATTTCGCGACGCGCGGCTATCGGCTCGATCTGCCGGCGACGACGCGTCCGATCACGATCTTCGGCGGCGCCGACGACGAGATGATGATCTCGGACAAATATGCGGAGACAGTGCAGGCGATCAAACCGTCGGTCGACGTCAAGATCATCGACGGCATCAACCACATGGGCATCGTCACCCACCCGAAGGCGATCTCGGTCATCGCCGAGGACGTGGCAACGCGCGGAGCAGGACAGTCATGATCGACAGCAAGGAGGCGTCCGCGGCGCTGGCCGATATCGACGATATCGTCCAGCGGTTGAAGCAATCGCAGCTCTATGAGCTCGCGAGCCTCGCGGCTGTCTGGTGGGGCGTCCTGGTGTTTGCCGCCAATCTCGTGACCTGGCTCTGGCCGGTCTATGCCGTCTACGCCTGGGTTGCCTCGGACTTTCTGGGCGTCGGCGGTCTGGTTGCGATCCGCCTGCTCAATCCGCCGCATCAGCCCCATGGCGCGGCCTTCAATATCAGGCTGGCCCTGGTGTTCGCCTTGTTCTTCGCCTTCGGCTACCTCGTGACATCAGTCATCGGTCATTTCGGTCCGCGCCAGTTGGGCACGTTTTGGCCGATCTATTTCATGCTGTTCTACACGCTGGCGGGCCTCTGGTTCGGCTATGCCTTCGTGGCGATCGGTCTCGGCATCTCCGCGCTGACGCTGATCGGCTTCTTCTTCATCGGCGAGACGTTTCCGCTCTGGATGGCCTTCGTCAATGGCGGCGGGCTCATCCTCGGCGGCCTCTGGATGCGGCGGATCTAGCGAATGAGGGAGCTCGACGACATCATCCACCAGCCACTGCGACTCAAGATCATGGCGGCGCTGAACGCACTGCCTGTGTCCGCCGGCCTCGAATTCGCGCGGCTGAAAAAGCTGACCGGCGCCACCGACGGCAATCTCGGCGCGCATATCGAGACCTTGGCCAAGGCCGGCTATGTGTCCGTGGAGAAGGCCTTCGTCGGCAAGAAGCCGCAGACCACGGTGACCGCCACCGCGACGGGCCGCGGCGCTTTTGCAAGGCATGTCGCGACCTTGCAGGAGATCATTGCGGGGAGGCAGGTCTAGCTCTCCCGTCATTCCGGCGCGGAGCGCCAGCGACGAGCCCGGAATCCATTTCACTACCAACGCTGCGGGCCAATGGATTCCGGGCTCGCGCTACGCGCGCCCCGGAATGACGGGGAATTGGAACGGCGCCCCCTTGAGACGCGCCGCGATTCGTGCGACCTCCGCCCCCAGCAAACCCCTCTTTTCGAGCCTTCGATGCACATTCTCCTGCTCGGTTCCGGCGGCCGCGAACATGCTCTCGCATGGAAGATTGCGGCCTCCCCCCTGGTGACCAAATTCTGGTGCGCGCCCGGCAATGCCGGCATCGCGCGGGAGGCGGAATGCGTGGCGCTCGATGTCGCCGACCATGCCGCCGTGATCGACTTCTGCAAGACCAACGCGGTCGAGCTCGTCGTGGTCGGCCCGGAGACGCCGCTTGCCGCCGGCATCGTCGATGATCTCACCGTCGCCGGCATCAAGGCGTTCGGGCCGAGCGGGGCGGCCGCCCAGCTCGAAAGCTCCAAGGGCTTCACCAAGGCGCTGTGCACCGAATTCGGCATTCCGACCGGCGCCTACAAGCGCTTCACCAATGCCAAGGACGCGCGCGACTATGTCCTCAGCCAGGGCGCGCCGATCGTGGTGAAAGCCGACGGTCTTGCCGCCGGCAAGGGCGTCGTCGTCGCCAAGACCGTGCGCGAGGCCGAGGACGCCATTGCCATGATGTTCGAGGGCGCCTTTGGCGAAGCCGGCACTGAAGTGGTGATCGAGGAATTCCTGCCTGGCCGCGAGATCAGCTTCTTCGCGCTGTGCGACGGCGAGACCGCCATTCCGCTGGCCTCCGCGCAGGACCACAAGCGTGTGTTCGACCACGACGTCGGCCCGAACACCGGCGGCATGGGCGCCTATTCGCCGACGCCTTTGGTGACGCCGGCGATCCATGACGCGATCATGGCCAGGATCATTCTGCCGACGGTCGCCGGCATGAAGCAGCGCGGCACGCCGTTCCGCGGCATCCTCTATGCGGGCATCATGCTGACCACGCAGGGGCCGAAGCTTTTCGAGTTCAACGTCCGCTTCGGCGATCCCGAGTGCCAGGTCCTGATGCTGCGCATGATGTCGGACATCGTGCCGGCGTTCATCGCCGCCTGCGACGGGGAGCTGAAGCATTTCGATCTGCGCTGGTATCCGGAATCCGCGCTCACCGTGGTGATGGCGGCGAAGGGCTATCCCGGCGACTATCAGAAGGGCACGCGCATCGAGGGGCTGGAGGAGGCCGCCAAGGTCGACACCGTCGAGATCTTCCACGCCGGCACCGTCGCAAAGGACGGCGCGATCCTCGCCAATGGCGGCCGCGTGCTCAACGTCTGCGCGTTAGGGGCGACCGTGACGGAGGCGCAAGGCCGCGCCTATCAGGCCGTGGACCGCATCAACTGGCCGGAAGGCTTCTGCCGCCGCGACATCGGCTGGCAGGCGGTGGAAGCCGAGAAGGCCAAGGGCTGACAGCGGTTTTTCCGCTGCGCGCGCAAAAACCTTGCGCCATCGCGCCGCCACATGGACATTTCAAAAATGCGTAGTCGGCTGTTGGGCTTAGCGCCCTTCGCCGAGGACGCGTGCTACTGTGCATGGGGTTGTTTTCGACATTTTTGTTGGGGCGCCTCCGCGACTGACCAGACAAGGATGCAGAAAGATGTCCGATCTCGCCGATCTTTATCCCGGCTTCGCCTCCGAGTGGATCAACACCTCCCTCGGCCGTATCTTTGCCCGCGTCGGCGGCAAGGGACCGCCGCTCTTGCTCCTGCACGGCTTCTCCGAGACGCATGTGATGTGGCACCGCGTGGCGCCGCAGCTTGCCGACAAGTTCACGCTGATCATCGCCGACCTGCCGGGCTATGGCTGGTCCGACATGCCCGAGAGCGACGCGCTGCACATGCCCTACAGCAAGCGCGCGATGGCCAAGGCCATGGTGGAGGCGATGGAGCGCCTCGGCCACGTGCACTTCGCGCTGGCCGGGCACGACCGCGGCGGCCGCGTCTCCTACCGCCTCGCGCTCGACCATCCCGGCCGGCTGTCGCGCCTTGCCGTGCTCGATATCCTGCCGACCTATAATTACTGGGAGCGGATGAACCGCGCCTACGCGCTGAAGATCTATCACTGGACCTTCCTGGCGCAGCCGGCACCGCTGCCGGAGACGCTGATCTCGGGCAATGGCGAGTTCTTCCTGCGCTTCAAGATGGCGAGCCAGACCAAATCGAAGACGCTAGAGGCCATCGACGAGCGCGCGCTCGAGCACTACATCGCCCCGTTCCGCGATCCCGCCCGCGTGCACGCGATGTGTGAGGACTACCGCGCCGGCGCCTATTTCGACTACGACCTCGACAAGGCCGATTTCGAGGCCGGCAAGAAGATCACCATTCCCATGCTGGCGCTGTGGGGCAATGCCGGCGTCGCGCAAGCCGCCGCGACGCCGCTGGATACGTGGAAGCAATGGGCCACGAATGTCGAGGGCATGCCGGTGGATTCGGGGCACTTCCTCACCGAGGAGAACCCCGACGTCACCGCGCAGGCGTTGCGCGAGTTCTTCTCTGCTTGACGATCTTGTAGCCCGGATGGAGCGAAGCGAAATCCGGGTTCTGTCAGCACGGCGACACTGCCCCGGATTGCGCTTCGCTCCATCCGGGCTACTCGACTCCGGGCTACCTTCTCTCCTGAAAGAACTCCCTGAGCAGCCGCGCTGCTTCGCTCTCGCCGACACCGGAATAGACGTCCGGCGCGTGATGGCAGGTCGGTGAGGCAAAGAACCGCACGCCGGACTCGACCGCGCCGCCCTTGGGATCGGCGGCGCCGTAATAGAGCCGCCTGACCCTTGCAAAAGAGATCGCGCCCGCACACATGGTGCAGGGCTCCAGCGTCACGTAGAGGTCGCAGTCGACCAGGCGCTCGCTGCCGATTTTTTTCGCGGCCTCGCGCAGCGCAATGATCTCGGCATGGGCGGTGGGGTCGTAGTCGGTCAGCGTCCGGTTCGCCGCGGTGGCGATGACCTCGTAATTGCGGACGACCACGCATCCGATCGGAACTTCGCCCGCCTTTCCGGCATTTTCGGCCGTTTTGAGCGCCAAATCCATGAAAGAGGGGGCTTTCAAGCCTCGTATCATTGCCAGAAACCTGCTAGTAGCTCCGCCTTCAGCAAGAGTGAATACCGGTTTTGCCTGAGCATGCGGCTCGAAACGAGCGCGCACAATGCTTTCTGGCCACCCCCTGAGTGAGATTATTCATGCCTCGCGACAGCGACAAAGACAACGATTCCCGCGGCCGGCGTGATCGTGGCCCGGCCAAGGGCCGGTCCGGCAAGCCGCGTGGCCCCGAGAAGAAGTTCGCCAAGCGCGGCCCTGAGGGCAAGGGCGACAGCCGCCCGCCCCGCGGCGACCGCGACAGCCGTCCGTTCCGCCGCCGCGAGGAGGGCGATGCGCCGCGCCGCGATTTCAGCGACCGCCCGCGCTTCAAGCGCGACGACCGCGGTGGTGAGGAGCGCGGCGAGCGCAGCTTCAAGCCGCGTGGCGACCGTCCGTTTTCGGATCGCGGCGCGCGCGACGGCGAGAAGCGGCCGTTCAAGCCGCGCGGCGATCGCCCGTCCTATGGCCGTGACGACCGTCCGCCGCGCAGCCGGGATCGCGACGATTCCCGCCCCGCAGGCCGGACAGGTGACAAGAAGTTCGGCGACAAGCGGCCCTACGCGCCGCGTGGCGATCGTCCCAAGTTCGACGGCGAACGGAAGTTTTCGCGTGGTGCGCCGGACCGCAGCGACCGGCCGCGTGATCGTGGCGAGCGCAGCGATTCAAAGCCGTGGCAGAAGCGCGATGCGGGTCCGCGCGGCGACCGGCCGCCGCGCAAGGATTTCAGCAAGGGCCCGCGCAAGGATTTCGGCGGCCGCGACCGCGGTGAGGACAAGCCCTGGCAGAAGCGCGAAGGCGGCGAGGATCGTCCCCGGTTCTCGCGTTCGCGCGACGATCGCCCCTCGGGCGATCGTCCGTTCCGCGAGCGGCCCAAATTCGATCGTCCCAAGTTTGATCGCCCGCGCGATGATCGTCCCAAGTTCGATCGCCCCCGTCGTGACGGCGATGGCGAGCGCGGCGGCGACCGTCCGAAATTCAATCGCCCGCGCGAGCGCTCGGAAGGCCGCTCCGACTGGCACGAGCATCCGCGCAGCGAAGGCCGCTTCGGTGATCGTCCGCGCCGTGAAAACGAGGACGAGAGCCGGATCTTCGAGAAGCGCCCGGCCTTCGGCGGCCGTGGTGCCTATCGCGAGCGCGATCGGGATTTCGAGGGGCGGCCGCGCCGCGAAGACGCGCCGAAGCCGAAGAAGGCCGGCGAGCGCATCGCCAAGGCGCTGGCGCGCGCAGGGCTTGCCTCGCGCCGCGACGCCGAGGAGATGGTCACGCAGGGCCGCGTTACCGTCAACGGCCGCGTCATCAATTCGCCCGCGCTCGACGTGACGCCGAACGACGTCGTCGCTGTCGACGGCAAGCCGTTGCCGCCGCGCGAGCGCACGCGCCTGTTTCTCTATCACAAGCCGCGCGGCCTTATGACCACGCATGACGACCCCGAGGGCCGTCCGACCGTGTTCGACAATCTGCCCGAAGGTCTGCCGCGCCTGATCAGCGTCGGCCGGCTCGACTTCAACACCGAAGGCCTGTTGCTGCTCACCAATGACGGCGGCCTTGCGCGCACGCTCGAGTTGCCGGACACCGGCTGGCTGCGTCGCTACCGCGTCCGCGCCCATGGCGACGTCACCCAAGCACAGCTCGACGAGCTCAAGGGTGGCATCGAGGTCGAGGGCGTCAAGTACGGTCCGATCGATGCGACGCTGGAGCGCGACCAGGGCGCCAATGTCTGGCTGGTGTTCGCGATCCGCGAAGGCAAGAACCGCGAGGTGCGCAACGTCTGCGCCCATCTCGGGCTCGAGGTGAACCGGCTGATCCGCGTATCCTACGGCCCGTTCCAGCTCGGCGAAGTCCCCGAAGGCCAGGTCGAGGAGATCAAGTCGCGCGTGCTGCGCGAACAGCTCGGCGACAAGGTGATCGAGAAGTCGGGCGCGCAGTTCGACGTGCCGCAGAAATCTTCTTCACCCGATGGCGAAGCGCCGCGCGAGAAGAAGCCTGCCAGCAAGCGTGACGTGATCAACGATCGCAAGGGCCGCCGCGTGCTGGTGCAGCGCACCGGCAGCGAGGAGGCGCGCGAGCGCAATGAGGCGGAGGCGAGCGGCTACGGCCCGCCGCGCCGTCCCAAGCGCGGCTATCACGGCAAGCGCGACCTGACGCCGCGGGAGGACTAGTTGCGCGTCGTCGGCGGTCGCTTGAAGGGGCGTAATCTCGCCTCACCGTCTTCGCGTGACATCCGCCCCACGGCGGACCGCCTGCGCGAGTCCGTGTTCAACATCCTCGTCCACGCCTATGACGATCCGATCGAGGACGCGCGCGTGCTCGATCTCTTCGCCGGCACCGGCGCGCTCGGCGTCGAGGCGTCTTCGCGCGGCGCGAAGTTCGTGCTGTTCGTCGACAACGGTGCGGAGGCGCGGGCGTTGTTGCGCAACAATGTAGAATCGCTCGGCCTCGGCGGGGTGACAAAGGTCTATCGCCGCGATGCGACCGATCTCGGCCCGGCGCATCCCGTCGAGCCGTTCTCGCTGGTGTTCCTCGATCCGCCCTATGGCAGGGGACTTGCGGAGAAGGCGCTTGTGAGCTTGCGCGACGGCGGCTGGCTCACGCCGGGCGCGTTGCTGGTGGTCGAAGAGGCGAAGGCCGCGCAGTTTGCGGCGCCTGATGGCTTCGAGGAATTGGAGCGGCGGGCCTATGACGACACGGAGTTCGTGTTTTTAAAGAGGCCGTAAGCATCGTGTTCGGTGCGTAGGGTGGGTTAGCCGAAGGCGTAACCCACCACTGTCTTTCTCAGCGGAAACGGAAAGAGGTGGGTTACGCTTCGCTAACCCACCCTACGCGTTCACCGGGCTACCGCCGCCCGAACAGCTTCTCCACATCCGACAGCTTAAGCTCGACATAGGTCGGCCGGCCGTGATTGCACTGGCCGGAGTTCGGCGTCTCCTCCATCTCGCGCAGCAGGGCGTTCATCTCCTCGGGCCTGAGCCTGCGGCCGGCGCGCACCGAGCCGTGGCAGGCCATGGTGGCGGCGACGTGCATCAGGCGGCGCTCCAGCGGCAACGCTTCGTCCCATTCGGCCATGTGCTCGGAGAGATCGCGCAACAGGCCGCCGGCATTGGTCTTGCCGAGCAGCGACGGCGTCTCGCGCACGGCGACCGCGCCGGGGCCGAAGGATTCGATCGCAAGCCCGAACGAGGCAAGCTCCTCGCTGCGCTCGAGCAGGCGCTCCACCGTGGCCTCGTCCATCTCGACGATCTCGGGGATCAACAGGATCTGCCGCTGCACGCCGTTGGCGGCCAGCGAGGCCTTCAGCCGCTCATAGACGATGCGTTCATGCGCGGCATGCTGGTCGACGATGATCAGGCCGTCGCGGGTCTGCGAGACGATGTAGGTCTCGTGGATCTGCGTGCGCGCGGCGCCGAGCGGGCGATCGACGAGGTCGCTGACGGGCTGCGTCTCGAACCGCACGTCGGCACTGGGCGCGCCGACGTCGAACGCCGCCTGGGCGCGCTCGGAGAAGGCAGGCGCTGCCGCGCCATCGAATGACGGCATCGGCGCGACTGGGGCGGATGGCGAGGCCCGCCAGTCCCAGCTCGCCGGGCGCGGCGTGAATGCGGGCCGGAACGAGGACAATGCGCTCTCGCCGCTGTTGGCGGCGGTGCGGCGGCCCTCGCGCGCGAGCGCCTCCTTCAATCCATGGACGATCAGCGCGCGCACCAGGCCGGCATTGCGGAAGCGCACCTCGGTCTTGGCCGGATGCACGTTGGCATCGACCTCGCGCGGATCCAGCGTGACGAACAACGCCAGCACCGGATGGCGGTCGCGCGGCAGATAGTCGGAATAGGCCGCGCGCACCGCCCCTAAGATCAGCTTGTCGCGCACCGGGCGGCCGTTGACGAAGAGATACTGTCCGAGCGCGTTGGCCTTCGTCAGCGCCGGCGCTGCGGCATAGCCGGAAACGACGACGCCCTCGCGCTCGGCATGGACCTCGATGGCGTGGCTGCGGAACTCCGCGCCGAGGATGTCGCCGAGCCGCGTCAGCCGTCCGGCGGCGCCGGGCAGCGCCGCGGCCCAGGTCACCGGCGCGCGCTCTTCGCCCGCAAGCGTGAAGGCGACGTCCGGTCGCGCCATCGCGAGGCGCCGCACCACCTCGCGGATCGCCTCGGCCTCGGTGCGGTCGGTCTTGAGAAACTTCAGCCGCGCCGGCGTGGCGTAGAAGAGGTCGTTGACCTCGACGCGGGTGCCATGCGCGAGCGCCGCTGGCATGATCTCGGACTTCGCGCCGCCTTCGACGGTGAGCGCCCAGGCGTGCGGCTCGCTGGCATGGCGCGTGGTGATCGAGAGACGCGCGACCGAGCCGATCGAGGGCAGGGCCTCGCCGCGGAACCCGAGCGTACGGATCTGGAGCAGGTCTTCGTCGTCGAGCTTGGAGGTGGCGTGGCGCTCCACCGCGAGCGCCAGGTCTTTCGCCGTCATTCCGCTGCCGTCGTCGGTGATGCCGATCCGCCGCCGCCCGCCGCCATTGGTGAAGACGTCGATCCGGCTCGCACCCGCATCGATCGCGTTCTCGACCAGTTCCTTGACCACGCTCGCGGGCCGTTCGACCACCTCGCCGGCGGCGATGCGGTTGACGACTTGCTCTGGCAATTGGCGGACGGGCATGGGCTCACTCGGCGAATATCCCAGTCTAATGCCTCGTGGGCACAAATGCATGGGGAAGGTCGAGCTTCCCACATGGCAAATGTGGCGCGTCCAACCTCGCGTACTAATGCACACGGGGAACGTGTTCCACGCTGCCGCATATGCGGAGGACAATTCCGCGAAACCGCCTCGAAATCCCTAAACGATCACCACACGAAGCGGATTGCATCGCGATCGCGCCGTTCGAACTCTCTATGCGATGAACCGGTCCGGTGCAGGCGGACGGCGCAGGACGCAGCCGACCCGGTCATCGCAAAAAATCCAGGAGAAATGGATGAAGTTGGTGAAGACTTCTGCAATCGCATGCGCTCTTGCAGCCCTCATTGCGACGCCCGTTTTCGCGCAAGGCACGTCATCTGGCACCAAGCCCGGCGGCACCGTGCAAAGCAAACCCATGCAGGGGGGCGCGTCAGCCAGCGAAGATGAGGATCTCGGCACGCAGCAGGGCGCCCCGGGTGAGAAGGTGGGCATGAAGTCGACCAAGGGAACGAAGGGCGCGGTCGGCACAACGGGAAGCGCAGCACACAAGGGGACGGTCGATGATTCCGCCTCGGGCAGCCCCGCCACCGGCAAGCGTTACTGACGCCGGAACGTGAACCTGCAAACCTCCGGTCGCTTGGCGGCCGGAGGTCTTTGTCCATTCAATCGTCGAAACTCCGGCCGCGTCCGGCCTTGACATCGCTGCGACGCTTCTTGCCCTCAAGCCGGCGCTGCTTGGAGCCGAAGGTCGGCCGTGTCGCGCGCCGTGGCTTCGGCCGTATCATCGCCTCGCTCAGGATCTCGACGAGCCGGTCGATGGCGTCCTGGCGGTTGCGTTCCTGGGTGCGGAAGCGCTGCGCGTGGATCACGATCACGCCGTCCTTGGTCATGCGCTGGCCGGCGATGCGGGCGAGCCGGATCGTGGCATCCTCCGGCAGGGTCAGCTTGCGCGTGTCGAAGCGCAGCTGGGCCGAGGTTGCGACCTTGTTGACGTTCTGCCCGCCGGGGCCGGAGGCGCGGACGAAGCCGATCTCGATGTCGTCCTCGTCGATGACGAGATCGCGGGATATCCGCAGCATGATGGCACCATTCGTGATGTCCGGACATATCCCGGACGTCCACGTTCGGCAATGGCGCTCATGCGAAACGCAAATGGCCGGGGCAAGCCCGGCCATTTGACACAGCGGATGGAAGACCTCAGTTCGACTTGGGCGCCGCTGCTGCCGGCTGCGCGGCGGCCTGCGGGGCGCGGCCGACGACGACGGTCAGGAGGCCCTGGCCCCAGAGGCGCTTGGCGGCTGCCTTGGCGTCGTCCAGCGTCACCGCGTCGACGATGGCGTTGCGCTTCTCGATATAGTCGATCGGAAGCTTGTCCTGCTGATATTGCAGCAGCGCCTGGGCGAGCTTCGAGGACGTATCCAGCGCCAGCATCTGCGAGCCCTTGAGGTAGGACTTGGCCTCGTCGAGCTCCTTCTGCGTCGGGCCCTCCTCGGCGATCCGGCGCACCTCCTTCTCGATGGCGTCGATGGTGTCGCTGGCGCGGTCGGCGCGGGTGCCGGTATTGCCGATGAAGACCGCCGAATGCTCCATCCAGAGCAGGGATTCGAACACCGAGGGGGGGGGGGGGGGGGGGGGGGGGGGGGGGGGGGTAGGCCAGCCCGCGCTTCTCGCGGACCTCGCGATAGAGCCGGGAGGACAGTCCGCCGCCGCCGAGGATGTGGTTGACGACATAGGCCGCCATGAAGTTCGGGTCGCTGCGCTTCACGCCGGGGCCGCCGAAGGTGATGACGGTCTGCGGCACGTCGAGCGGCACGAAGGCGCGCTGCGGCGGCTTGGCCGCCTCGATGTCGGGGACCGGCACGAGATTGGCCTTGGCGGGCAGGCTGCCGAAGGTGTGGTCGAGCAGCTTGCCGAGGGTCGCCGGATCGACGTCGCCGACGACTGCGACCTTCAAAGTGTCCTTGGCGAGCACGCGGCCGACATAGTCCTTCATGTCGGCGGCGGTGACGGTCGGCACGCTCTCCAGCGTGCCGTTGGTCTGCCGGCCGTAGGGATGATCGCCGAAGGCGACCTCCAGGAATTTGCGGCTCGCCAGCGACGACGGATTGGTGGTCTCGCGGCGCAGGCCCGAGATCACCTGCGAGCGGATGCGCTCGACGTCGGCGGTGTCGAAATGCGGCGAGGTCAGTGCCGTCCGCAACAGGTCGAAGGCCTCGTCCTTGTTGTCGCGCAGCATGCGCAGGCTGCCGCGGAAGGTGTCGCGGGTGGCGCTGAAGGAAAGCTCGATGGCGCGGCGGTCAAGCCGCTCGTGGAAGGTCTTGGAGTCGAGATCGCCGGAGCCTTCGTCGAGGAGATCGCCGACGAGATTGGCGACGCCCGGCTTGTCCTTGGGATCCTGGGCCGAGCCGCCGGCAAAGGAATATTCCATGGCGATCAGCGGCACGGTGGCGTCCTGCACGAACCAGGCCTCGATGCCGCCCGGCGAGATCAGGCGCTGGATCTTTGCTGCGGCCTGCGACGGCGAGATCGCGGCGAGCGCGAGC
>NZ_LBJZ01000021.1:0-37825 GCF_028128935.1 Bradyrhizobium sp. CCBAU 11361 | reverse complement strand
GCCACCCCCGCCCCGCCGACGTAGAGCTCCCCGACCGCGCCAAACGGAACCGGCGCACCATGATCATCCAGCAGATAGACCACCGAATTCCGGATTGGTCGTCCCAGTGGCACCCGTTGCTGGCCATCGAAGCCAGCAGGCACCGGGTAGCAGAGACTGAAGGTGGTGTTCTCGGTCGGGCCGTAGCCATTTGAGATTCGCAGCGTCGGATGTCGCTTCTGACATGCTTTGATGGAACTGGCTGAGACCTCTTCGCCCCCGACCAGCAGTTGCTGCAGCCCACTGGGGCTCCGCCCCTCCCCGACATAGACGTCGAACAACCGCGCAGTCATCCAAGCGATAGTGATGCCTTGGTCTTGGATGATCCGGGCTAGCGTTGCCGTCGAGAGATAGCGTTCAGGATAGAGCACAACACTGGCGCCGTTCGCCAAGGCTCCCCAGACTTCGAACGTGGTCGCATCGAATGTCGGCGAGGAAGCGTTGAGAAAAACGTCCTGCGGCGAGATCTCGACGAAATCGTTCTCCGCCACCAGACGCGCCACTCCGCGATGCTCGACCATGACCCCCTTGGGGGTGCCTGTTGATCCGGAGGTGTAGATTACATAGGCGAGATGGCGCGAGGTCAGCCCGAGCGCGCGCGGGTCTGGATCCGACGCCGGCAGATTTGCCCATTCCGGCGTCGCCGCCGGGTCCACCACCGTCAGATCGCGTAGCGCATCGTCGCCCAGCGCCGTTCGCCCCGCTGCATCGGCCAGCAGCACTCGCGGCGCCGCATCATCGAGAACCTGCCGCAGCCGCGCCAGCGGATAGGCCTGGTCCAGCGGCAGGTACGCCCCGCCCGCCTTGAGGATCGCTAAATGCCCGGCCACCATCGCCACGCTGCGCGCAACGCAGATCGCCACCGGCTGGTCCGGCCTGCCCCCGAGCCCGATCAGATGATGCGCCAGGCGGTTGGCCCGCGCATTGAGCTCGCCATAGCTTAGCCGCTCCTCCTCATGGACCACCGCCACCGCGTCCGGCGCACGGCGAACCTGTGCCTCGAACAGCTCGTGGATGCACACGTCCGACGGATAGGCCGATGCCGTCCAGTTCAGCTCCTCCAGCAGATACGCGCGCTCAGCGGATGACAAGAGTTCAATCTGCCCCACCGGCTGCCGCGGATCTGCCTTCACAGCACATAGCAAATTTTGCAAATGCTGGGTCATACGGTCGATATGCTTGGGTTCCAAGCGACTTGCATCAAAGTGCCATCGAAAGCTCCCATCTAGAGCGCAAACCTCAAATGTTAACGCCTCACCGGGCAGGGCTGCCTCAGAAGTCGGGCTCGAAGCTAGGTCACCAGTGGCAGACTCGCCACTTACAGTAAGCATAACGCCAACCGGCCAGGGGCGGCGCAATCGTAACGCCTCCATACCGAGCAACGTTGGGCAGCGCGCGATAAGATCTCGCGCGAAGCTATCCTGCTCCTTCAACTGAGCGAATTCGGCCGCCACCACCGTGCGCGCCTCTGCAAAATCATTGTCGAGATCGATGGTAATTGCCATCGGCACAACAGAAGCGACAAGCACCTCGAGCGCTTTCAAGCCCGCTCGCGATCCACTCGGCGCGGGAGTCCATCCCAATTGAAGCTCTAATTCTCCCGTGATGCGGGCTAGGTAGATCAGCCAAGCCGTTAGCAAGAATTCCGTGCGATTACTGGGAGACAGCTCAGCCAAAGCACCCGGAATTCGCCATGAACTCAACTGCCATTGAGGTGCAGCCAAAGCTACTGAAGACGACAAAAAGGAAAGCTGGGATGTTTTGAACTGTTCAAGTCGCCGTCGCCAAAAACTCTCACGAGGCGCCAACATTTCATGCGCAACCGTTATGCTCCGCGCCTCGTCATCGCTCAGAATCGGGAGGCGGTCGCCTACATGGGAATCAGAACGCCTCGCGAGTGCCCGCGCATCCAGAGCCTTACCATCCAAGCTGCCAAGCCAAACATTAACATCCTCTGTCCCTGTCGCCACACGCCAGTGGCTGGGGTGGATCTCAACTAAAGACCCCGCAGCAAAGCCCGAGCGCCGAGCCGTCACCTCCAAGCGCCTGACGACGACAACGTCATCGCCTACGAGAGCCTTGGACAACCCCAATGGATTGGTATGATACGGGCCAAAGTCTAAGGCGCGCGTCATCGCTTCCAGATCTTGTGCGGACCGATCCCATCGCAGACAGCCCGCAGCATCTGGGCGTCGACCTTTCGGGAAAAAGCTTCGGTCCGCTAGCGCTTGCGGACGAGCACTAAGCTCTCCATTTGTTAAGCCAGTTAGAAGCTCGCGGAAGCCATCGATAGCAGCCTCATAACATTTGAGATTCAGCGTCAGCGCAGTATCGCTCGTCGCAATCAACACTTGGCGTTGGACGACCAGCTCACCAGTATCAACACCGTGATCGATACGATGCCACGTGATGCCATGTTCGGTCTCTCGGGCAAGAAGCGCCCAAGACGTCGCATGAGTTCCGGCATATCGCGGCAACGGACCGTCGTGGTAATTGAACGCGCCTCTACGCGCTTTCCCAAACACATCTGCTGGCAATATGAACGGATTGGCAACGGAAAATATCCACTCGACTGGCTCCGCGTTGAGCAGCGCAGATAGCTCTTCAATGCTCGTCACACACAAGATATTGGCGAGATCGGCCCAATCGCGGAATATGGCGTCGGCACACAGCGCCGCCCGGATCGCGTGGCCCATCTCCATCACTAGCTGAGCACATCTAATAGCTAGCGCACCACCACCAACAAAGATGCAAGAGCCAACCGGTGTAGCAAGTTTCATCTGAACTCCGGCTACGATGAAGGCCGTAACGGATCACCCCGCTTTTCAAGCAATCGACATACCAATGACGTACTGCGAGCGTTTCCTGAAGAAACAACGCGCGCCTCGCTCGGAATGCCACCGTCGGACTTGGGACATCGACGTCCTGAACCAGACACAGCTCAGCACAACAATACGGACGTCATTGGCGACGATCACCGCATGGGCGTCCGCAAAGTCGTCGGAAGCTCTGCAACAGCCGCCGTCATCACCGCGCGTACAGCAGAATCTCCTTGGCGCTCACGTTAAGTAACGGACGCGCCAATGACCTTCTGCGAGCTCATTCTGAAGAAAACAATTCGCTTCTCGCCGGGCTGCCAGAATTTTGCCGTCATGCCGTCGGGCTTGGGACATTAACGCCTTGAACCGAAACAGAGCTCAACACAACAGCACGCGCCGTCAACAGCGACGACCACTCAAGATCGGGCGCCCGCGGCTTGTCCGAATTGCCTTTGCGAGCCAAAATGCTCGCCGCTGCGTTCTCCAGGTGGTCTGCTCGTCGAGTGAGAGAGGGTCCTGCGACAGGGATTCCGCTCGATGTTGTAAAGTTCGCCACGCATCGCGTTTTCGCAGACTGGCCGGGGCTCGGCACTAAGTAGCGTTTTCGCTGAATGCCCGCTGACGTCTGTGGCACGGCCCTTGCTCGTGAGGCGACGAAAGCGACGAAGAACGGGTCCACGGCGAATGTCGCAACCACAACTGACTCCTGATCTCTCACATCGGCGCATGCTGTTGACCCTTGGGTGCAGCGGCTTGGATGTGACTTGCGTGATCGAGGCACTCAGTCGAGACTGTGTCATTTTGATTCGAAATGTCTCACCGAGCGAGGCGGACGGCCTCGTACATCAAATTGCCGGTGAACTGGGATTGCAAAAAAAGCTAGAGCTGGAGGCCGGCTTTTCCGATTTTCTTGGTCACCGACGGCGGATCAACAAATACTTCATGAGCGTTAATTCCCGGGATGATTATCAGTTTGTCACCCCGCATTCCGAAGGAGATAGAATATCTAATATGCAGTTGTCGTGCTTTTATTGTTTCGAGAATAGTAAAGACGGAGGAGAAACAATCCTATTGAACATCGACGACACAAGTGAGGCATGGGGACTTTTACGAGAAAAAACGACAAAAATATTACCTGGATCAAAACCATTGTCTCGGGGCATGATCACTCGTGCAAAAGCACTTCATCGTCTGAGCTCGCCGGATGACTATTTGGTACCAGATGACCAAATAGTAGCCGAGGTGAAATCCGAGATCCCGGGCCTTTTGCTGGCGATTGTTATGGCAAGGCCGAAAAGAAGCTTTTCCCTTCTCCTAGGGCGCGATGTGAATGTCCTTTGGGATAACATTGGAAGTGTTGACCAAAGCTGTCTTCACTTTTTCGTTCGGATGTTGCAGGAGCGCGAACTTCTCAAGTTCCCACCGGACGGTTTTGAGTTGCACCAATTGGACCCCGTTAATGCAGGACGGAGCTGGTGTTCAGGCGCCGATTACGAGAAACTTTTTTGTGACGAGATTATTCTCAAGCTAAAACCAGGGGACCTTGTTATTCTGAACAACCTAACTTGGGCGCATGCGGTGAACAATTGGACATCGGCACCGGGCACTCGAAGGATAGCTGTGGCATTGGCCTAGCGTAGTCCCCACTTCCTGAAAGTTGAGTCGTGCTTCAAGGGTGCATGAGCAGCATCCCTGAGCGACAGCGATTAGCCTGACGAAGGAGTGACCTGCCACTGCTTTTCATCCAGCGGCAGTTAGAGTCTCGGGGTTTTTTGTAGCGAGACCGAACTTTGGACCAGCCAGAACTAGAGTTTTGCGCTTCTTACAGCCGCAGCGGCCGATGTGCGATAGGATTAGTCGGCGGTCAGCAGCTGGCGTTGTCAGCGGATCAGTTCGCGCCGATCCTGCACTGGCATTGAATCTCGCGCTCTGATTTGCTACTGCTTATTCGATCAAATGGAAGCAGTGGATGAGCGCGCATAGTCCGATGCCCCGGTCGGACTGGATCTTCCCGGCGCTGGCCGTGCTGTTGTTCGCGGCCGTCAGCGCGACGGACTACGTGTTCACGCTGTCGCTGGGCGGGCTCGTCTTCGCCATTGTCCTTCTGGTCATCCTGTTCGGCACGGTATTCGCTGCGGTTCATCATGCCGAGGTGATCGCGGAGCGCGTCGGCGAACCCTATGGCACGCTGGTCCTGACGCTCTCGGTGACCATCATCGAGGTGGCGCTGATCACCTCGATCATGTTGGGCGACAAGCCCGCGCCGAAACTGGCGCGCGACACCGTGTTCGCCGTGGTCATGATCGTCTGCAACGGTCTCGTCGGGCTCTGCATCTTCATCGGCGGCCTGCGCTATCGCGAGCAGGGCTTTCAGCTCTCCGGGGCCAACGTCTATCTCAGCGTGCTGTTCGCCCTCGCGACCATCACGCTGATCCTGCCGAACTACACCACCACCAGGCCCGGGCCGGTCTATTCGGCGGTTCAGCTCGGCTTCGTCGACGTGGTCACGCTCGCGCTGTATGGGGTGTTTCTCTACACCCAGACCGTCCTGCACAAGGATTACTTCGTTCACAAGCGGGCGGACGGCGGCAACGGTGGGGTGCATCTATCGGGCCGGATGTTGGTGCTCAGTGTCGTGCTGCTGCTGATTGCGCTGCTGGCGGTCGTGCTGCTCGCCAAGAAGTTTTCGCTGGTGGTCGACGCCGTCGCGGCCAAGATCGGTGCGCCGCCGGCCTTTACCGGACTTCTGGTCGCCCTCCTGATCCTGATGCCGGAAGGCGTCGCGGCCGTTTCGGGGGCCCGCAGGAACGACCTCCAGAAGAGCATCAACCTTGCGCTCGGGTCGTCGCTGGCCACCATCGGGCTGACCATCCCGGCCGTCGGCGTTGCCACCTACGCGCTCGACAAGGAGCTCGAGCTCGGCCTCAACGCCCAGGGCAGCGTGCTTTTGCTCCTGACCTTCTTCCTGAGCATGCTGACCTTCGGCACTGGCAGGACCAACGTCCTGTTCGGACTGGTCCATATGGTGGTATTTGCCGTCTACGTGTTCATGGTCTTCGTGCCCTGAGGCGCGATAAGGAGAGTTCCCGATGCTTGCCGCTAGGTCCGAGGTTCAGGTCGACAACGAGCAGATTCGTGTGACCGAGTGGCGGCTTGCGCCGGGCAGTGCCGCCGGGCATCAATCTGGCAGCGCTGGATCGCAGCGGCCGGACCGGAAGTGCGGTGGATTGCCTTCGACAACGCTTTCACTGATGGGTGTACATTGATTGTTGCACTGCGCCTTTAGATACAATGTTTCGGTGATCGTGGGGCATCATCGGGTATGTCTTCAGAGACCATTTATCCGTCGCGCTGGTGCGGAGAATGCCAACGGCGTTACCGGCCATGCTGTTGTGTCGGCTGTTGGGCTTTGATCGCATATGCACGCAAAACGATTCGAATCTTTGCTCCTCGGGCAAGTTGGCAAGACCGATTTTTCGCAGCGCGCGCTGGACGATATGACGCAGCGGTTGAGGAGTTTGCGTGATATGGCTTGTTGCCAGCCGGCCGTACGAAGGACGTAACACCACTTTCACATGCGCAGATGGCAGCAACGATCCTGGCGATGGCCGCCGCCAAGCCCGGATGTGCCGGTTTGCCGCGAAGATCTTGAGCAACCTTCGTCCGGTTGGAGGCACCGACGCATCATTTCGGGAATGCGCCACGTTCGGGAATGTCGTCGAAACTCTTCTTCAAACGCCCGCAGCGCTTGACTCGCTTGTCGAATTGCGGATCTCGGAAAGCGAACTCTCCACCAACGCGCATGGCCGCGGCACCATCGCTTACCGGTCCGGCGAGCAAATCCTTCCTTGTTGTCGGGCATCGAGAGGGAGTCCGATCCTCGCGACGTCATCTCTCCTCGACCGTAACCGAGAGGGTGTTCTACACGCCGTTCTTTCAGAGGATCGTGGGAGAACTTGCACGTGGAAGCTAAAAAAGCCGCCGACTCCGGATCTGGGGACCTGAGATAGCGTATCACCGGGTGCGCACAACGGTTGAACGAGCCCTCGCCTGCGAAAACCGATGGTGCTCCCAAGGCACCCTGCGTCGCCGTCTGATGAGAGCACACGACATCAGATCGCCAGATTTCACTGGTTCTCATGCTTCAACCACAAGATACAAAAAGCCCCCACTCGATCCCGATGTCGCGGATCTGGCGCCGACAGATTCGATGCTGACGCTGTACGACTACAATCACCTCGTGACCTATTGGAGGTTGTTGGACGCAGATGCCGAGGGAGCGGACTGCAAAGAAGTCGCGCAAATCGTGTAGCACTTTGATCCCGTCACGAGCAACTACGACCAGTTGCACCATTTCATTGCGGACGGTGTCTGGGACGCGACGCCGCTGGAGACAGAGCTGCTCAACCATGCGCGGTCGATCGTCGCAGCGCTCATCGCCAAAAGTTTGTCGCGGCTCGGGTGCGATCTGGCGTTGCCAAAAGATCGAGCAGAAATATTCTGATCCTGGTGCCGGCCGTCGTTAGCCGGATGTTGTACGAAGTATAGTGACGCAAGCGGGTATATAGCCCGTGATCGAGAGTACGCCGACGCGATATCGCTTATGGTCGCGCCGAACGGAAGCCCATCATTCTTTCGCTTTTGAAATAAAGCGCTCCATTCAATTCATGGTTTCGGTCGCGAGGCTCGAGATCTCTGTTAGCGTCTCTACTACCGGGTTGCCCTGAAAGGTCGTTCCGTTGGCGAAGGTGAGGTTCACGGACGCATTGATCTCGTGATCTAGAATGATCGGCTGGCGCGCCTCGATCAGCACATAGGTCAGATCGGCGCCATTACCGATGGTGGCGTTGGTGAATGCATTTCCTCCTATCTTTGTGTTTATTGACTTTACCATTGATAGGGGCCGGCAACGCGTGAAGACGATGTTGGCCGCCTCGCAGTAGGCTTTCAGCGTCTCGTTCATGATGCGCAATTCCGTCAGCACCGTGCTCAACAGCATCTGTTCGCGCACGATCAGAGGAGCGCACTCCGTCCAGCCGGTAGCAATGTCGGTGAGCACGAGGGTCTGGATGAAGCTGCCGCGCGCAGATGGACCGCTATGCGCTACAAGGTCGGCCTCGACGAATCCCGGCGCCGGATCATTCCAATCTGCGCTTTTTTGATGACGTCCAACTTTGACGAAAGCTTCTACAATCGCGTTGGCCGTGACCGAATTGGCTCTAGGCAGATCAACGAGCTCATCCGCATTGCGCGGGGCCTAGTGGCAGACAATCAGATCAATGTCGCGGAAGGTAGCGGTAGAAACAAAAAACTCAACAGGTCGGCCGGGGCACAGAGCGACTGCACCCACTTCGTCCGCAGCAAACACCCAGGCGGGGACATCCCGGAGACTCTTCCGAAACGCCGATATCTTTCACGATCACCTTAAGCGCGACTTGACGCGCCGCCCTCGCAGACTTGTCGACCGCGCGGCGAATGGCATTGCCAATCCCCGTGCGGAAAGATCAGATGCCCACTTTTCCAGCAAACTAGGTGTGTGACGCCCGAGGCGCTTGCGCCATTCCGGATTCCGCAGACGAAGCGCCCTGCCGGCGACCCCATCCCGTTGCCGTACCTCCTCGACGCGACAGACCAGCGCGAAGGCGCGCTGAACGCCGAACTCGAGGTACTTTTGCTGACCCTGAAGATGCGGGAGGCAGGTCTCCCGCCGCATCGACTTTCCCTATCCAACGCAAAGCACATGTATTGATCGCCGGCACAGATGGTGGCCCATCATGCCAGCGGCGGGTGCAACCTGCAGCCGGGAGATCTCCTCGGCACGGGCACGATCTCCGCGCCCGATGCGGCGGGGTATGGCTCCATTATGGAGACGACCAAGGGCGGCACCGAGCCCGTCCGTCTGGCGTCAGGGGAGGAGCGCCGCTTCTTGGAAGATGGCGACGAGATCATTATGACGGCTCGGTGCCGTCGCGAAGGATTTGCCCCGATCGGATTCGGCACGTGTCGAGCGCAAATCCTTTCGGTGCATGGATCGCGAGTCAGCAACTAGGCCTTAAAGATGAACGGGGCGCACATCGCTGACACCTCAGATTTTGCGGAACGTGCGGTGATCGAACGAGTCCGCGGCAAGCGCTCGATCGCCATCTATCGAATAGATGGCGAGTACTTTGCAACGTCGAACATCTGCACACATGCCAACGGCTTGCTCTCCTGTGGCCAAATCGTCGACGGTTATATCGAATGTCCGCTGCATTTTGGTCTTTTCGAGGCGGCCACTGGCAAGGCCAGAAGCGCTCCCGTCACGCGTAATCTTGCTACGTTTCCGGTGCGGATCGAAGGCACCCGAGTGCTTATGCAGTTATCTGATTGACGCGAGTTTGACGAACGCTAGACAGTTGGCTGCGAGGTTGCATATGGATTATGAAACTATGGCCGCGCGAACCGGCTCGCATCTGCAGCGCTTCCCTTTAGGCGGCAACTGCCAATGAGTCGTTGGCTGTTCAAGGCGCGGGCTTTCCACTCATCGAGGCGCGCTTCCGCGAGGCCCTGACTGCTGAGAACATGATTGAGGCGAGCAAAGGGATTGGGGATCGCAACCTGCCGAGGTCGCGCGTATGTTGGAGATTGAAGGAGTCAGGTTAAAGAGGATCGGACGTGGGTTGAGAACCAGCAAAGGGCACTTGCTGAGGCTTTGTTGACGCCTCAACGATGCGTTCGAGCGGTTGCGGCAGTGATCATTTTGCGGCGATGGATGGGTTGGTACGCGACCGACTCATTGCAAGCGGCAGACGTTGTCGCGTCGGGTCATACAATACCGGCCAAAGTTTCGACTCGTAAAGCGCTTGTCGACGCACTCACCGGCCATCAGCAGCGCGGATGCCCGTCATCAGGTTTTCCGACGATGTTGACTGCGAGAAATGGAGGCCAGGGCAGTCAGGAGCTGATTATACTGCCGGCAGTGCAAAGGAAAACGTCGCACCTCCTTCCGGCTCGTTGGCGGCGACGAGCTCGCCGCCGTGCTCGCGCACAATGCCATAACTGATCCACATGCCCAGCCCAGTGCCTTCGCCGACCCGCTTGGTCGTGAAGAACGGCTCGAAAATGTGGTTGATGTGATCCTTGTCAATTCCCGGACCGTTGTCGGAAATCCGGAATAGAATCTCGTTGCCCCCGCGTGCCGCTGAGACCACGAGCCTCGGCTGTTCCGTGCTTCGCATTGCGTCGATCGCGTTCTCGACAAGATTGACGATGACCTGGTGCAACTGCCCCTCGTTGCCAGAGATCCATAGTTCCGGCTCAAGCTCCATCTGCAGATCGATGCGCACCTGCTTGGTGCGGACGGCCCACAGGACCGCGGTGTTGATCAACCGCTCGATATTGACGCGCTCAACCTCGCCGAGCTTGCTGAAGGAAAGCCGCCGCAAATTCTTCACGATCTCGCTGATGCGAACCGCGCCCTCCATGGTACCGTCGATCAAGGGACCGAAATCCTCCAGAATATCGTCGATGCGTAAGCTCTTCTTTAGCGCGGCGAGATCACTTGCTAGGCCCCTGTCGTGTACCGCGTCGAGATAGGCGGCGATGGCGGCGCGGTAGCGTGTTAGGGTGTGAATGTTGCCGTAGACAAAACTGATCGGATTGTTCAGCTCATGGGCCACACCGGCAACGAGACGGCCCATGCTCGCCATCTTTTCCTGCTCGACAAGCTGCCGCTGGGCGCGCTGCAATTCGTGATGAGCCTTGTGCAGCGCCTCATAGGCGCGGCGGAGCTCGCCAATCGGCCGCCCCGTCAGCACAACCCCGATGAAACGGCCGCGATGATCGTGCCGCGGCGAGCTGTTGATCGCGAACAGATCGGTGCTGCCGCCTTCCGTTACGAATCTCAATTCGCCATCGACGACGTCGGTCGTGCCGCGCGGCTTCAATAGCGGCACCAGCTTGGCGCTATCGGTCGCGTCGATCACGTCGGCGATGTTCCTGCCGACCACATCCCCGACGCTGCGACCGAGCGCATTCTGGAACGCGGAATTGACCTGTTGCACCAGCCCGCGCGCGTCGCAGACGATCAGGATGTCCGAGACGGATTCGATGACGTTGGTGACAAAGGTCTGCGCTTCCTCGAGCTCCGCGTTCTTGTGCTCGAGGTCGACCTTGAGCAGCGATTCGGCTTCGCCGACTTCAGGAGAATGCGTCGCCTTTGGCATTTTTTCTCAAATCGTACCTGGACAGCTTGTTCCTGAGACCGACGCGCGACAGCCCAAGCTCGCTCGCGACCCGGCTGATATTGCCTTCGTACTTCTCCAGGCAGTTCATGATAACCGACTTCTCGAGATCCTCCACCTTGTCTTTCAGCGAGGCCGAGCCGTTAAGCTTGCCGTGGGCGGGCAGCGGCGCCGATCGCTTCCCGCTGCGGCGGCCGAGCAGCGGCGGGGCACGCAGCTCGTCCTGGTCAGCGAGCACGGCCATGCGCTGGATCTCGTTCTGGAATTCGCGCACGTTGCCCGGCCAGTGATATTTGCCGAATTCCTCTAGCGCCGAACGCGCAAAGCGCAGGTTCGGCCGGTTGAAGGAGCTCTTGACTGCCGTCAGCACGCCCTCCGCAATCAGCGGGATGTCCATCGGGCGCTCACGTAGCGCCGGCATGTGCACCGGGAATGCGGCGAGGCGGTAGTACAGGTCGCGCCGGAAGCGGCCCGCTTCGACCTCCGCCTCCAGGTCTCGGTCGGTCGCCGCGACCACGCGCACGTCGACCTTGCGCACACGCTGCGCACCGAGCGGCCGAATCTCGCTCTCCTGTAGCACGCGTAGCAGTTTGACCTGGAACGCCGGCGAGGTCTCGCCGACCTCGTCGAGGAAGATCGTGCCGCCATCGGCGACCTCGAACAAGCCGATCCGATCCTGATAGGCGCCGGTGAAAGCGCCCTTCTTGCAACCGAATAGCTCGCTTTCCAAGAGTTCGTCCGGCAGCGCGCCGCAGTTCTCGACCACGAACGCCTTGTTGGCCCGCGCCGAACCGTAGTGGATGGCACGGGCCAGAAGCTCTTTACCGGTGCCCGATTCACCGGTGATCAGAACCGAGATGTCGTAGTCGGCGGCGCGCTTACCGAGCTCGATGACACCGTGCATCGGGCTTTCCGTCGAATGCACGATGCGGTCGAAATCGTAGAGCTCCTTGGCCACTCCGCGCTTGACCGAGACGACCTTCTTGACGTGCCCCGAGGTCGGCTTAAGGTCGACACTGGCGGTCTCGGTCTCCTTCTGGAGCCGATAGAGCTGAACTGCCTCTTTGACGGTTTCGACCAGCTGGTCCGGCTGCCATGGCTTGGTGATGTATTGATAGATGCCGGCCTCGTTTAGCCCGGCGATGATGTCCTCAGACTCCGAATAGCCGGAAATGATCATCCGTACCGGATCCGGCCAGAGCTCCCGGACGCGCTTCAAAAAGCTCACGCCGGATTCATACGGCATCCGCTGGTCGCAGAGGATCGCATGGACGATCTCGCCCTCCAGCAGCTTCTCCGCATCGGTCGCGTTGCCGACGCAGAGCACCTCGAAATCCTCCCTGAGCACGCGCCGCAGCGCTTCCTGCGAGCGGACCTCGTCGTCGATGACGAGAATCGTCCCCTGAATGCTCACGATGGCACCGCGAAGCCCAGAGACCGACCTGGCGCAGGCCGGGACCGGTGAGTTGCTATGGTCAGCGGTGTGCGCGACTTCGGCACTTTGTGAACGAAGTTGTAGCGAGCGACGTGGTAGCTCGGATCGAATCCGTAGAAATTGATTCGCATCCGCCGCAGCTCCTCGTCGCGATAGGCCTGCAACGGTTTTCCGGCCTCATCGGCCGCGCGCCGCTGCTGTTTATCGGCGAGGCGTACGGCAAACTCTTCGCCCGCCGCGATGGCGGCGCCGAGCTTCACGAGGTTTTCGTTCGCAAGCTCCGAGCGCAGCAGCACGCGATCGATGATGCCGAGACGCTGCGCCTCCGCCGCCCCCATCGGCAGCCGGCATTGCGTGATCCGGGTGGCATTCGACAGCCCCGCACGGCGTGGCAGCAGATAGGTCCAGTATTCCGAGCCGTAGAGATTGCCCATGTCCTTGTATTGCGGATTGAGGACGATTTGATCGCTCGCCCAGACCTCGTCGGCGGCAAGGCTCAGGAACACCCCACCCGCGCCGGCATTGCCTCTGATGACCGAAACAACGAGCCGATCGATGGTCTTGATGATCGCGCGGGCGAGATCGTTGATCGCATTGATGTTTCGCCAGGACTCGTCCGCGGCACTGTCAGCCGCCTCGATCTCGGCGAGATGGATGCCGTTCGACCAATAGTCGCGACCACCAGTCAGAAGCAGCACCCTGATCGGGCGCGTCAGCGCGCCGCGATAAGCGTCGAGCAAGGCTTCACAGTCGCTGCTGCTCATCGCGCCGTTGTAGAAGGAAAAGCTGAGTTCGCCGACCTCGCCATGCTCGCGATATTCGATCGGCGCGTAGCCGCAGCCGGGCCGGTGCGGCAGGTGCGCGGCTTCTGCGGCGAAGATTTTTGCCGCCGGCAGCTTCAGGCTCTTCGGCGCGAGCCGCTTGACGTGACCGATCCAGACCGCGCCATCGACCGTGGCGTGGGCAAGCGCGGCGCTGCATTGCGCCACGACGGTGCCGGGCACGTCGGCAACGTCCTGCGCCTCGTGCGCGTCGAACAGCCTGACGTCCTCAAAGAACAGACTGTCGACAAGGCCCGGCATGCCGTCAGCGCTGTTGATCTTGCGCAGGATCGTCGCGGTGGTGTCGTGCTGCCAGTCGATCGTCCGGTCCGCCTGACGGCAGGGCCCGCGCACGCGAATGCGCGGATCGTCCGCCTGCATCGGTTGCGGCGCCGGTCCGCCGGCTTCGATTGCCGCGATGGCCTCGAGCACCGCCGCGACGGCGCTCGACGTCACCTCGTTGTGGTAGATGCTGGACTTGGCCGCGCGCCGCATCGGGAAGCTGCGGAACGCCCAGACCAGACCGGCATCAAACTCGCCGTCCGCCTGCAACACCGTGACGCCCCACTCGGCTGCGCCTTCGAGAACAGCCCAGTCGAGCGCGGCCGGTCCGCGGTCGCCGGGCGGCCCGGGATGCACGATCAGGCAGCGCACGCTGCTCCAGACGTCGTCGGGGATCGTGCGCTTCAGGAACGGAGCGATCACCAGGTTGGGCCGATGCAGTGCCACGCTCTCGCGCGTGACGTCGGCATGGATATCGAGCTCAACCGAGACGTCATGGCCTCGCTCCCTGAGCTCGACGTGAAGCCGCTGCGTCAGGCTGTTGAAGGAATGTGACAGGAGCAGGATGCGCATCTCGAAGCCTCAACAGATTCTCGGCAGTTGTTCGCCCGACAGCCAGTCTACGATTCGACCGCCTCCGAAGCTCGTCGCCATCTGCACGAAATGATGATCGTCGGCTACGGCCGCGCCAATGTCGGCGGCATCGCGGCCGAGCGGATGCGCCCGCATCGCGGCCAGCACCGCCCTGGCGGCCTCCGGCGCGACGATCGCGACCAGCTTGCCTTCATTGGCGACGTGGAGTGGATCGAGCCCGAGCAGCTCGCAAGCCGCCGCCACGCCCGGCTTCACCGGGATCGCCTCCTCTTCAAGATGGAAGCCGAGGTCGGACTGCTGAGCGATCTCGTTCAGCGTCGCGGCGAGCCCGCCGCGCGTGGGATCGCGCATCAGGCGGATGCCACGACCGCCGGCCTGCACCATCCTGGCAACGAGATCGTGCAGCGACGCCGCGTCCGAGACGATCTCGGTCTCAAAGGCGAGATTCTGCCGCTTGGACATGATGGCGACGCCGTGGTCGCCGAGCGTGCCGGAGATCAGCACCCGATCGCCGACCCGCGCGTTCTCGGCCGAGAGATCGAGGCCATCGGGCACTACGCCCACACCCGCAGTCGAGATGAACAGGCCGTCAGCCTTGCCGCGCTCGACCACCTTGGTGTCGCCGGTGATGATATGGACGCCGGCCCCGCGCGCCGCCTCGCCCATCGATTCCGCGATGATCTTGAGGTCGGCGAAGCGAAAGCCTTCCTCGATGATAAAAGTCGCCGAGAGATAGAGCGGCTTCGCGCCGGCCATTGCGATGTCGTTGACGGTGCCGTGCACCGCGAGCGAGCCGATATTGCCGCCGGGAAAGAACAGCGGCGAGACCACATAGCCGTCGGTCGTCATCACCATGCGCCCGGCGCCGACCTCGAACGCCGACTGGTCATTGCCGCGCGCCAGCCATTCATTGTCAAAAGCTTCGTGGAACAGGCCCGAGATCAGCTGTACCATGGCACGGCCGCCCGAGCCGTGGGACAGGTCGACGCAGCCATTCTTGATGTCGAGCTTGCGCTGATAGGCCTTCATGACGCCCGGCTCTGCTGATGGTCGCGGAAGCGGCCATAGGTCCAATGCGCAGCGCAGGCGCCTTCGGAGGACACCATGCAGGACCCAATCGGCGTCTCCGGCGTGCAGACGGTGCCGAACAGCTTGCAGTCGACCGGCTTTTTCACCCCGCGCAAAATGGCGCCGCATTCGCAGGCCGGATTGTCGTCGACGCGCAGCTCGTTCATATCGAAACGGACCTCCGCGTCGTATTTCGCGTAGGCGCGCTTCAGCTTCAGCCCGCTATAGGGCACCTGCCCGAGCCCGCGCCATTCGAACTGGTCGCGCAGCTCGAAGATATCGGACACCTCTTCCTTGGCGCGCAGATTGCCGTCGCGGTTCACGGCGCGGCTGTACTGGTTCTCGACCTCATGCCTGTGCTCGTTGACCTGCCGAACCAGCATCAGGATCGCCTGCATCATGTCGAGCGGCTCGAAGCCCGAGTTCACCACCGGCTTGCCGAATTCTTCGGCGAAGAACTCGTAAGGCGCGGTGCCGATGATGGTCGAGACGTGGGCCGGCCCGACGAAACCGTCGATCTCGACGCGGCCAATGTTGCGGATGTCGGGACTCTCCAGAATGTTCTGCATCGCCGGCGGCGTCAGCACGTGGTTGCAGAACACGCTGAAGTTTTCGAGTTGCTTCTTCCCGGCCAATCGGATCATGACCGCGGTCGGCGGCGTCGTGGTTTCGAAGCCGATGGCGAAGAACACGACCTCGCGCTCGGGATTCTCTTCGGCAATCCTGATCGCATCGATGGTGGAATAGACCATGCGGATATCGGCGCTGCGCGCCTTCGCCTTCAGCAGCGATGCGCCCTGCGACCCCGGAACGCGCATCAGGTCACCATAGACGCAGAGGGTGATGTCTGGCCGTTCGGCTAGCCGGATCGCCATGTCGATGCGCCCGGCCGGCAGCACACAGACCGGACAGCCGGGCCCGTGAATCATCCGCACGTTCGGGGGCAGCATGTCCTCCAGACCGTAACGCGAGATCGCGTGGGTATGGCCGCCGCAGAATTCCATGAAGCGATAGGGCTTTTGCGGATCGGCTTCCGCGCGGATCGCTTTCGCGAGCCCGAGCGCGATCTCCTTGTCGCGAAACTCATCGGCATATTTCATGACGCGGCTCCCTGTGCCTCGGTGCTGAGCTCGCGCAACAATTCGAGCGTCCGCCTTGCCTCCTCCGGGTCGATCTTGGTGAGGGCGTAGCCGACATGGATGATCACATAGTCGCCGACAGCAAGGTCTTCGATCAAGGCGACCGAAATTTCTTTGCTGACGCCGTCGATGGAGACGATCGCCATTTCGTCGGGCAGCAGCTTTGTGACCTCAGCAGGTATCGCGAGACACATTAGGCGGTTCCTTCCAGGCGTTGCTGTTCGAGTTGGAGCGCGGCGATCCAGGCCTGCCCGAGGCTGAGACCGCCGTCATTGGGCGGCAGTTGCCGCGGCAACAGCGGCGAAAGACCGGCGGCTATACAACCGCGCTCAATCTCGGAACTGAGGATCGCGTTGAGAAAGCAGCCGCCGCTCAGGGTGACGGTCGTGATGCCGGTCTCGCGCGCCGCGCGGCCGATCCAGTCGACGCAGGCGGCCGCAAGCGTGCCATGGAACAGCTCGGCGCCGTCGACCGGGTCGATGCGATCGGTTGCAAGGCGCGCGAGCAACGGAAACAGGGACAGCACGCCGTGTTCGATCACCCAGCCATCCTTCAAGATGCGCGGCGTGCCGACCCGCGCTTCCAGCTTCATCGCGGCTTCGCCTTCGTAGCTCTGCACCGGGCAAAGACCAAGCAGCCCCGCCGCCGCGTCGAACAGCCGGCCGGCGCTGGTCGTCACCGGCACGCCCGGCTGTTCGAGCATGGCGCAGAGACGTGCGGCCTGCGGCTGCCTCGCGAAACGGCTTGCGATCGCATCGCCGCGGCGAAGGGCATGCAGTACGCTCGCGGCCATGCGCCACGGCTCGCGCGCGGCACGATCGCCACCCGGCAACTTCATCGGCGCCAGATGTCCGAGCCGTCGGAACTGCGCAGCCTCGCACAGCAGGAGCTCGCCGCCCCAATTGCCGCCGTCGCTGCCATGACCAAAGCCGTCGAGCACCAGCGCCAGCGCCGACCCCGTGATGCCATGCTCCGCCATGACGGAAGCGGCATGGGCGTGATGGTGCTGGACCGCGATCAGCCGCCGTCCGCTCGCTTCGGCGAAGCGGGTCGAAGCCATGTTCGGGTGCAAATCATGGGCGATAACCACCGGCTCGACGTCCAGCGTCGAGAGCAGATGGCCGACGGTTTCCTCGAAGAAGCGGACCGCTTCCGCAGTGTCGAGGTCGCCGATGTGCTGAGAGACGAAGGCCTCGTTGCCGCGCGTGACCGTCACGGTCGACTTCAGCCCGCCGCCGACGGCCAGGATCGGCGGCACGGTCTGCGCGAGACGAACCGGCTCGGGCACGTAACCGCGGGCGCGGCGGATGAACCGGGTCCGCCCGGCAAAGACCGCCGCCACGGAATCGTCGGCGCGGGTGACGATGTCGCGGTCATGGCTAACGATGAGATCAGCGATGCCGGCAAGGCGCAGCTCCGCCTCGCGATTGTCGATCAAAAGCGGCTCGCCGCCGGGATTGGCGCTGGTGGCGACGATCGCCCAGCTTTCGCCGGCCCGCTTATGCATCGCGTCCAGCGCCTCGAAGATCAGGTGATGGAGCGGTGCGACCGGCAGCATGATGCCGATCCGCGACAGCTCCGGCGCGATCGCAGGCGCGAGCCGATGGCGCGACGTCATCAGCACGATCGGCCGCGGCGACGTTTCGAGCAACGCAAGCTCAGCAGCGTCGGCATCGGCGATGCCGGCGACCGCGTCCACCGAGCCGACCATGACGGCAAACGGCTTCTGGTCGCGCTCCTTGCGCTGCCGCAGCCGCTGCACGACCGCCTGGTCACGGGCATCGCAGATGAGCTGGTAGCCGCCGAGCCCCTTGATCGCGACGATTTTGCCTGCCGCAATCGCGGCGGCAATCTCCGCGATCCCGTGGCTGAGCCTTGGGCCGCATTGCGGGCAGGCGATCGCCTCGGCATGGAAGCGGCGGCTCCTGGGATCGGCATAGTCGCCCGCACAGGCCTTGCACATGGCGAAGCGCTTCATCGCGGTGGTGGGGCGATCGTAGGGCAGCCGCTCGGCAATCGTGTAGCGCGGACCGCAATGGGTGCAGTTGACGAAGGGGTAGCGATAAAACCGGCTGGCGGGATCAAACAGCTCGCTCAGGCATTCCGGACAGGTCGCGGCATCGGCGACGATGCGCGTCGATACCCTGCCCTGCTTGCTGGCGAGGATGCAAAACTCCTCGCTCGCCATGGCGCCGACCGGGTGCACCGAGATTTCGTCGATGCGGGCGAGCGGCGGCTTTTCGCGCGGCAACGCTGCGACGAAGTCGGAGGCGCGCTCTCCTTGGACCTCGATGACGACACCGTGGGGATCGTTGGCGACGAAACCGCCGAGTCGATAGCGCGTGGCAAGGCCGTAGACATAGGGACGAAAGCCGACGCCCTGCACCGCGCCGCGCACATGCAGGCGCAGCCGCCGTCCGTCCAGTGCTGTGGCCTTGCCGCCCATTCTCACTCCGCCGCCGTCATCGCGGTCGGCTTCGTGGCGGAAGCCCGCTTGCGGATCCAGGCATAGAGCGCCGCAAAGCCCTCGCCGGTGCGCGCCGACATCGTCAGCATCTCGATCTTGGGATTGACCCGCCGCGCATATTCGATGGTCTCGGCGAGATCGAAATCGAGCACCGGCGCGAGATCGATCTTGTTAATCAGCATCAGCGTCGAGGCCGCGAACATGTCGGGATATTTCAGCGGTTTGTCCTCGCCCTCGGTGGTCGAGAACACCACGATCTTGCAGGCCTCGCCGAGATCGAAGGCCGCCGGACACACGAGGTTGCCGACATTTTCGATGAAGAGGAGACCGCCGTTCAACCGGTGCAGCCGGTCATAAGCCTCGCCGACCATGGCGGCGTCTAGGTGACAGCCTTTGCCGGTGTTGACCTGGATTGCCGGCACGCCGGTCGCGCGAATGCGCTCGGCATCGTTGGAAGTTTGCTGGTCGCCCTCGATCACGCCAATCGGGAAGCTGTCCTTCAATTCGGAGACGGCGCGAACCAGCAGCGAGGTCTTTCCGGCGCCCGGGCTCGACACCAGGTTGAAGGCAAGCACATCATCGGCCTGGAAGCGCGCACGATTGTCGGCGGCGAGGCGGTCGTTCTTGCCGAGAATGTCGCGCCCGACCTGGATGATGCGCTCGCTGCTCATGCCGGCGATCTTTTGGCCCGCAGGATTCGGGCCGCAGTCGACCAGGCCGGCATCTTCGTGGGTGTGATCGTGGTGATGATCGTGATCGTGACCATGGTCATGGTCGTGATCGTGTCCATGACCGTGTTGGTGGTGATGATGATGCCCGTCGTGATCATGATCGTGGTCATGCCCGTGATCACGATCATGGGCATGTTCGATGGATGCTTTGCCGTCGCTGCAGCCGCAGACCATACACATCAGTCGACCTCCAGTTCCCTTACGCGCATCTCTTCGCCGCCCGTCACCTGCAGTTTATAGCCACCGCAGGATGGGCATGGTTCGTAACGCTGCTTGATCTCGATGCTTTTGAAGCACGCCATGCACCAGGCCGTCCCGGGCGTCTCGACGATCTCGAGCCTCGCCCCTTGCGCGATGGTCTGCGCAGCGACCGCCTCGAAGCAGAACTTCATGGCTTCCGGCGCAACGTGGCTGAGCGCGCCGATCTCGAGGCAGACGATCTTCACCTTGGCGAAGGAACGCTTGCGCGCTTCCTCCTCGACGATGCCGATGATGCCCTCGCACAGTGCCATCTCATGCATGGCCGGCCTCACGAAAACTGAGGCTGAAGCCGACGCAGGGATCGAACGAGTCGACCAGCGTGCGCACCGCATCCTGTCCCTGCGGGCCGGCGGCGAGCAGCGAGCCCTTGAGGCTGCGGACCAGCGGGCCGCGGGCATGAAAATTCCATTCGGTCGGTGCCAGAAATTCGAAGCTCGTGATGCGATCCTCATCGTCGAGCGCGACGGCGTGGTACAGCCGCCCGCGCGCGCATTCGACGGCGGCAGCGCCCTTGCCTGCGCCGAGGCGATAGCTTGCGACGACGCCGTCATCGGGATCCTCCTCGCCGCCATCGAGCCAGGCGCAGAGCCGCGCGACCTCGGCGATGCGCGCCTTGAGGCGCGCGGCCGGGCCTGCCGACGAGACCGGCTCGCGTTGCGCCCTGCGCGCCCACACACCGGTTTCCGGAATCTTGCCACCAAGTTCCGGCGCATCGGAATAGGCCGCCCCATCCGCCAGCAAGCGCGTGACGATTTCGAGGTCGTCGGCCGTCGTCAGGAATGATTGCTCGGCCATTGCCGGCGACAATACTTCGCCATCGCAGCGCGCGACATAGGCGGCGAGGGCGCTGCCGGGTGCGAGGATCTGGTCTTCGCCGCAAATTCCCAGCGCGCCGAGCGCGGCCTTGATCTGTGCGACGACGTCGCGACGCAAGGCTTTCGGCACGGCGTCGCTGGCGCCGCCGAGAACCGTGCTCGCCTGCATCATCGCGCGCACGGCAGCAGCGCTCGTGGCGTCGAGCGTGAGCCACCCGACGAACAGGCCGCGCAGCAATTCGGTCAGGCGCTCGGCGACGACAGCCGTGACGCGACGCCGCGCCGTCACCGGTGTCGCCTCCTGCCCCTGCGCGGCCTCGACCGCCGACAGGAACGCCACCTGATGGGCGACGGAGCAGAGCGAGAAAAGCCTTGGCAGCACCGAGAGCAGCGAAATCGCCGGCTTGCCGGCAAACAGCCGCGTTAAAGGCGGCCGGCTGCGCGGCCGGATCGCGAGGTCGGCGATCGTGCCGCTGGCGAGCCACACCGTGATGTCGATCTCGTTGCGGAACCCCAGGCTCATTCACGCCTCTCCATCAAGGCACCGCGCAGGAAGTTACGCCGATCGATCGGGGTTGTCGCAGGCTCGCGACGGCGGACCGCTTCCTCACTGTCTGCCGGCAGCATCAGTTCGACAATGGCTGCTTCGGCCGTCGCCCGCGCCGCGGCCATGTCCGCGAGCTGGAACATCGGCGAGAACAGCGAACAACTCGCGATCCGGCCCATTTGTCCGACCTCGCTGATGATGAATTCGATGTTGCCCGCGGGAAAACGGACTTGCACGGTCGCGCCCGACATCGTCTGGGCCACCGCGCTCGCAGGCATCACCACGTTCATGAACCACGGCGTGACCATGATGCCCACGATCGTGCCGTTGAAGCGGCGGAAACCGACCGCCTCCACGCCGAGCGCATCGTTGCAGATCGGCAGATCGCGCATCGCGCGGTCGCCGATCTGCCGATAGCTTCCGGCCAGGAGATCGCCCCACGCCGCGGCGTCGGCGTCTGCGACGGGAACCGGCGCGCCTCCCGTCATGCTTCGATCGCCATGAATTTGGATTTCGGGGCATCGCAATTCGGACAGTGCCATTCCTCCGGCAGCGCGGCGAATGGCGTACCGGGCGCGATCTGCGCCACCTCGTCACCGTCAGCCGGATCATAGACGGTCCAGCAGATGCCGCATTCCAGCCGCGTGATGTCCGCGACGTCCTGACGCACGCCAAAATTCTCGAAGGCGCTCATTTGAAATAGGCCTCGATGATTTCCTGCAGCCGCTCGGCGGAATCCTCGAAATCCTCGTCCGCCGCAAGCGCGACGGTCGGCACGCCGCCGACTTCGAGCGTATCGAGAATGATGGTGTCCATGGCGTTGAAGAACTGCACCGACCAGACATTGCGGATGCCCGTGGACAGCACCCGGCAGGTGCCATAGCCGCGCGACACGAGCTGAATCGGTCCGTTCCGGATCGTGTCCTGCAGAAAGCTCATATCGACCGGGCTCATCGGAAGCAGCGTGAAGTTGATGATCTGCGAGCGGATGCCGGGCCGCCAGGCCAGGGCGCGCTCGCGGATTTCGGCGAGCACCGGCAGCACGTTCATGGCGCCCCCCGGCACCTCGCCGATCTCGAAATCGGCGGATGTCAGGTCGGCGGCCGCGCGCTTGACGATCTCGGGTATGGCGCCGATCTCGAGATATTCGTGGCTGGCGTCGGACTCGAGCCGCACGCGCCAGATCCCCGCCAGCACCGATTCCTGGATCTGGGCCAGCGATCCGTCCGGCAGCGCGACGACGCCACCAACCTCGCCTTCGCCGAGCACGTCGGCGATGAGCTTGCTCTCGAGCTCGTTGAGATTGGCGAGCCGGAACAGCTGCGTCGGCGCGTCGGCTTTCTGGCCCGCGATGGCATTTGCGATCCGCGAGAGCAGCGCGACCGCGTTTGGGCAGCTCCAGGCAAGCTCCGCGCTGTCGAGCGTTGCAAGCTTTGCCAGCGCTCCGGCCGCCGTCAGGCTGCCTTTCGACGCATTGAGACTCTCCTCGCCGATCGGAAACACGCTGACCGGTTGCTCGGCGCCTTCGGGCGCATCCCAGAACCCGACCTTCATAGCTCGACACCTTGCGTGCGATGCTGGGGAACGATGGTGACGGCGACCGCGGCGGCTTGCCCGCGCGGACGATCGATCAGTTTTGTGATGCGATCGACATAGACCGACCAGTCCTGGATCTTGGCGATCAGCCCCAGCGTCTCGCCCTTGGCGACGAAGATCAGCGTCGGCTGCACGCGCACGCCAAAACGCTGTCCGACCGCGCTCTCGTCGCCGCGCGCGATGACGGCACCGCGCAGCCGGCCGCCGAAAGCGGTAATCAACTCCGGCAGCACCACGGCGACATCGATCGCCTCCGGGAAACGATTGGGATCGCCCGCCGACAGCAGCACGGCGATCGCGCCGGCAGCATCCGCCTCGCCAAGAAAACGATCAACCGTCGCGGCGTCGATCTCAGGCAGGCCGTGCCGCGTCAGATCATTCTTCCCCACCTGGAATTCCATTAGACCTCCCCTGACAAGCTTATGTTTTCGCTCGGAACAGAGGTCAGCAAGGTATGTGCCAGCATATCGCTGGCAGTAGCAATGAATCACCTATTTGATTACATCGGATATTTTTACGAACCGATGGCAACGCTCGTTTTAATGATAAGATACTTTCCGTCTTTATTATTTGCAGTGGAAAGACAGCTTGCAGGCCTATCGCCACCGCCAATCCGGCCGCCGGTATACTTGAACCGGGCCGGTCTATTCGGACCGCAGATGTGCCGGCAGCTGCGGTTCTCGGTCGGTGAGGTCGGCAAAGAAGCGATCGCAATTCTCGCCCCCGACCGCCGCGTTCAGGCCTTCGATCGCATCCGCGATCAGGCGCGCCTCATCCTCGTCGAGCAGACGGATCGCGGTGTCGATATAGACCAGCACCTTCGCGCCCACCGGCGGGTTCGAAAGCAACAGTACGGAGACGCGGCGCTCCTCGCCGAGAAATGCGCACAGTGCGGACATGCCATCGGTCTCGACAATCGTCATGGGTAAGCCGAGGCACATGGTCCAGTCTCCAGAGGCGCGGTCAGGCCGGCCGCGTCTCGTAATGGAGGTCATCGATGTCGTTGGCGAGCAGCCGCTCGGACTCCGCCAAGGGCGCACTGCGCCGCGTTACTTCGATGCCCCACTCGGCCAGGATCTCGCAGGCGAGATCGATCGCCGGCGCGATCTGGTGGCGCACCGGCGGCGTCAGCGGCCCGCCCCAGTCTTCGAGATCGAGCGGCTGGCAGCCGATCAGCACCAGATGTTTCGGGCAGCGGCCGAGCAGGTCGGCGGCGCTGATCACCTCCTGGAAGCCGGTCTGGTGCAGGCTCATCTTCTTGGCGCCGGTGAAACGCGGCACCTCGTCGTCGCGTACGAGCTTCAACCGGCCGGGTTCGAGGCCATAGTCGATGGCGTCGAACACGATCAGGCGGTCGGCCTCTTCCAGATAGTTCACGAGGTAGAGGCCCTGGGTGCCGCCGTCGAGGATCGTAACGTTATCAGGCACGACGTAGCGGCGGTGGAACTCCTCCACCGCGCGCACGCCAAAGCCTTCATCGGCCCACAGGATGTTGCCGATGCCGAGCACCAGGATGCGGTCGTATTGCGAGGATGTCGGCATCGGTAGCCTTCCCGTTTCAGTCGCGGAATTGCCGTTCGCCCGAGATCATCGAGGAGATGATGCTCTGGCGCGACATGATGTCTTCGCGGATCGCCGCGTAGGTGTGCACCATCAGGAACACCACCAACGCCCACATGCCGAAATGATGCCAGGTGTGCACGTCCTGGCTGTTCGGCCAGATCGCAAACACCCAGCCGAACAGCTTGTGCTGCCAGCTGTCGATGCCCGCGCCTTCGGAATAGAGCGCAAAGCCGGTAATGATCATGAAGGCCACGAACAGGGTGAAGCCGGTGAACATCGCGGTCTGCGCCAGCGGATTGTGGCCGACATACATTTTCGGCTCGCGCTCAAGGAACGCGTACCAGCGGATCTCGTGCAGCACTTCTTTCCAGAACTGCTTGCGATGCACTGGAATGTAGAAGATCTGCCGGGAGTGGTGATTGCCGACGAAGGCCCACAGGATGCGCGCGAGGAAGAATACCGCGAGCACCTGTCCTGCGGAGAAATGGGCAAAGCGGATATAGCCCATCACGAAGCTGGCCGACGCCTCGCCCTGGACCGAAGGCAGCGGCGTCCCGATTAGATAACCGGTGACCATCAGGATCAGAATCGATAGCGCGTTCACCCAGTGGCAGATGCGCACCGGGGCTTCGTAGACATAGACGGTGGGACGCCCCACCGCACGCTCGCCCGCCGCATCGGCCGCAATCGCTGTGAGGTTCGGCTCGGCTTCCGCAGAAGGCACAACTGCATCCATCATGGTCGCCTCCTACCTGACCTTGACCTTAGCGAGCTCCTGGCCGTCCGGGCTCATGACGTGTGTCGAACAAGCCAGGCACGGATCAAAGGAATGGATCGTGCGCAGGATCTCGAGCGGCTGCTCGGGATTGACCATCGGCGTGTTCATCAGCGACGCCTCGAAGGCGCCGATGTTGCCCTTGGGGTCGCGCGGCGAGCCGTTCCATGTGGTGGGCACCACGCACTGGTAGTTGTCGATCTTGGTGTCCTTGATCTTGATCCAGTGCGCGAGCGCGCCGCGTGGCGCCTCGGTGAAGCCAAAGCCCTTGGCTTCCTTCGGCCAGCTTTCCGGCTTCCACTTGTCAACATTGGCAGTCGAGCTGTCGCCGGCCTTGATGTTGGCGATGAGCTTGTCCTGGAAGTAACGCATCTGCTGTCCGGCCCAGACCGATTCCAGTGCGCGCGCCGCGGTGCGGCCGAGCGTCGAGAACAGCGCCGACATCGGCAGGTTCAAATCCTTGAGGAACTTGTCGACGGGATCCTTGAACTCGGACTTGTTCTGCGCGTAGCCGACCACCCAGCGCGCCAGCGGGCCGACCTCCATGGCGTGGCCCTTCCAGCGAGGTGCCTTGATCCACGAATACTTGCCGCCCTCGTCGAGCTGCTCGATCGCGGTCTTGGTGCCCTTCGCATTGGGACCCAGCACGTAGTTCGGCTCGGTGATGCCGTCCCAGGGATGCAGGCCCTTGGTTTCGTCGGGGTATTTGTACCAGGAGTGGACCACAAACTCCTGGATCTCGTCGGGGTTGGCGTGATCGACGGGAAACACCTCCGACAGATTGCCGTTGATGATGGCGCCGCGCGGTAGCTTCAGGCTCCGGGTGGAATAGTCGTTGGCGTGTTCGGGCACGTCGCCATAGGCGAGCACGCTCTGGCCCGAAATGCCGCCGCCATAGAGCCAGTCCTTGTAGAACGAACCGATCGCCGCTACGTCGGGTAGATAGACCATTTCGTTGAACTCGATGATACGGTCGATGATCGAGGAGATCAGATTGAACCGCTCCATGTTGATGGCGCCGACCGCGCCGGTCCCGTCGACATTGATCGGACAGGGCACGCCACCGACCAGCCAGTTCGGATGCGGATTCTTGCCACCGAAGATGGTGTGGATCTTGACGATCTCCTTCTGGAAATCGAGAGCCTCCAGATAATGCGCCACCGCCATGAGGTTGGCCTCGGGCGGTAGCTTGTAGGCCTTGCTACCCCAATAGCCGTTCTTGAACGGCCCCAACTGACCGGACTCGACGAACTTCTTCAACCGGGTCTGCAGATCCTTGAAGTAGCCGGGCGAGGACAACGGCCAGCTCGAGATCGACTGCGCGAGAGTCGAGGTCGCGCGCGGGTCGGCCGAGAGCGCGGAGACGACGTCGACCCAGTCCAGCGCATGCAGGTGATAGAAGTGGACGACGTGGTCGTGCACCTGCAGGGCGAGCTGCATCAAATTGCGGATCGAGTTGGCGTTCTCCGGAATGGTGATCCCGAGCGCGTTCTCGACCGCGCGCACCGACGTCAACGCGTGCGTGCCGGTGCAGACGCCGCAGATCCGCTCGGTGAACGCCCACGCGTCGCGCGGGTCGCGGTTCTTCAGGATCACCTCGATCCCGCGCCACATCGTGCCGGTGGAGACCGCGTTGCGGATGACGTTGTCGGCGTCGACATTGACCTCGACCCGCATGTGCCCCTCGATACGGGTCACGGGATCGACGACAATGCGTTTGCCGGAATTGTCGAGATTGAAGCCGTTGGGCGTTTGGATACCCATGGTGTTCCTGCCCTGGTATGTCTTTTCAAATCAGCTGTTGTGGTCGGCGTCGTCGCGCTTGCTGGCGAGCCGCTTCACCGCGGTCACAGCCGCATGCGCGGCCACCGCGGCGCCGACGGCGCCGGCTGCCGCCATGCCGATCTGATCGGCGTTCTTCTCGATGCCGAACTGCTTGATGTTGGTGAGACGATCGTAGAACGAGCCCTTGTCCCAGAAGCCGTCCTCCGAGCAGCCGATGCAGCCGTGACCTGACTGGATCGGGAACGACACTCCGCCGTTCCAGCGCACCGTCGAACAGGCGTTGTAGGTGGTCGGGCCCTTGCAGCCCATCTTGTAGAGGCAGTAGCCCTTGCGGGCGGCCTCGTCGTCCCATTCCTCAACAAACTGGCCGGCATCGAAATGCGGCCGCCGATAGCACTTGTCGTGAATGCGCTGCGAGTAGAACATTTTTGGCCGGCCCTGGCGGTCGAGCCCGGGCAGCTTGCCGAAGGTCGTGATGAAGGTGACGACGCCAGTCATCACTTCGGCGATCGGGGGGCATCCCGGCACCTTGATGATTGGCTTGTTGGTGATGACCTTGTCGATCGGCGTCGCCTGGGTCGGATTGGGTTTTGCCGCCTGCACGCAGCCCCAGGACGCGCAGGCGCCCCAAGCGATGATCGCCATCGAATCCTCGGCCATCATCTTCAGCTTCTCGACGAACGGCTTGCCGCCGTCGATGCAGAACATGCCACCGTCGTTCAGCGGCGGATTGCCTTCGACCGCGAGGATGTACTGTCCCTTGTGCTTGGCGCGGGTTTCCTCGAGGATGGCCTCCGCCTGGTGTCCCGCGGCCGCCATGATGGTGTCGTCGTAGTCGAGCGAGATCATCGACAGCACGGCATCCTTGACCAGCGGGTGCGCGGAGCGGATGAAGCTCTCGGAGCAGCAGGTGCATTCGAGGCCGTGCATCCAGATGACCGGCACGCGCGGCTTGGTCTCGAGCGCGTTGGCAATGCGGCTCGCCGCCAGCGGCCCGAGCCCGAGGCTCGTCGCCGTCAGGCTGCAGAACTTGTGAAAGCTCCGACGCGTGATGCCTTGCCGCCTGATCACGCTGTAGAATGTTTCCGTCGCCGCGCCCATGAATCGTCCCGTCTTCGGCTTTGACTTGTCGATGACGCCAAGGACAGCAAGAAGCAGGCCAACAGCCGGGAGCGATTCAAAAGTGAAGGGATTCCAGAACGTTGCTGATCTGAATCACTCTCATGAACGGTACGCGGGGACACCGACAACACGAGGAGCGGAAACAATTCGATTTGCAGCCGGCAAGGAAGTTTCCGGCCTCTCGCCGGAAATACTTTCTTAGTGCGCGGTGCACACCATACTCGACGCTGGTAAAGATGCAGGTTTAATGGAGGTTTAGGACCGGAAGCCCTCTCACAGAACACGCATTGTTGTGGGAAACAACTAACCATCACCGGCAAGGATGTAACCACGGATGAAGCAAAGGCGGCAGACAGGGGACTCGGAAAAACCGACGTTGTAGCCATGCACAAAGAGCATCATGCCATCGGCAGGATTTGCGGTAGCGGAGGCGAACTCTTCGCGAGAAAGACGATATAGCTTCTGGATTCGGAAATGCTTTCTGTCGTCTTCCGCCTCCTTGCGTAGCCCAAACCAGCTCGTCTTCGGCGTCTCCACTTCGCCCATCTTGTGAACGACCGGAATACTGACCGTCACGTGGCCAAAGGTGTTGGTGGCAGAACGAGCATAGGAGATCTGGCTCAATTCGAGACCAGGCCCGCCCATCACCACGCGATTCGTGGCGAAGTAGACCGGCACCAGACCCTTGATAGCCGACGTTGATCACGACCTCGGCACCGGTGATGCTCTTGTCAGGAGGCGCCCTCTGGCTCGCCTCACCGGTTGTCGGTCGCCATGGCCGATAGCCATGATAGTGCCGGACAGTCGCGGTTCTGTTCATGCGTGAAACCAACCGCATGTCCGAATTCGTGGACCGCAACCGCACGAATGCAGAACTCGCGTCTATCTCGACAGCCTTTGCTCCAATGATTGAAACTGAAATTGAGAGTTATGCCCGATGGCTTGCGGTCAAGGTATTTTCCGACGACGTCGGTGTGAGCGCCCTCGTCAGCGACCCGCACGTGCACACCGGGCGCGCCGTCGGTACACAACGGCCAGGTCTTCGAAAACCACACGCCGCCTTGCGCCGCAGTCTGCCAGGTCTCCGCAACCGCTTTTCGAACTAGGTCGGCATACTTTTGATCCTTCGGCTGCAGATTCTCCCAGCAGACGGGGATTTCCTTGATCTCCCATTTCGATCCGCGAATGACCGTGCCGTACAGCTCCATTTCGGACACGCCCGACGGAAGCGCAGGCGAGCATTCGCGCCCCAAGAGATCAAGAGTCTGGGTAACCAGAGGCGGACCATTGTCCTACTGCGTCGGGGTTGGGGTCGGCGGGAACACAGGCACCGGCGCCACGATGAATCCATTTGTCCGGGGTCCGCCGCCCGTACGGCGTCCGGCGCCTCCCGGGAATTCCTGCGACTTCTCTCCTCCCGGCGAGGGAGCCGTGTAAATCGGATTATCCTTTGATCCAAGCCTGGATGGAGAAAAGTGTATGTCATTTGCGCCGGCTCCGCGCTCTCGGTAGGCATCGCCGGCGTGAGATTGTTAGCGGCGATGAGAATAGCGTTGTCCTGCAACCAGGCTGCCAGTGGCTTGGACGCGTCGACAATGATGCGCTTATAGGCGGCTCGGTCCGGGTACTTGTTCTCAGCACGCCCCTCGAGCTCGATCAGGTCCGCCGGCGTTCCATGATAGCAGCCGCGCTCATACGTTGCCGGTCCCGCGGCCGCTGGCGTCGTATCGGACGCAAGTTGTGCGTTCTGTTTCATCAGGAATGACCAGATCAGGTCATAGGTATCCTGGGCCGAAGCAGTGGGACCCCATGGGTGATTTCACTACTGGTCGCGCTCAGAATCCGTTTGTAATCAAACGCTGTACCGGAGCCGAGCCCGCCCGTATCGGTCACCTTCAACTCCAGGAAGAAAGTGCCATACAGGAACGGATCAATGTCGAAATGAGCGTACCTGTCGAACGCCTCTTCAGGGCGTGACTTCTAGATTTTGAGGTATTCCTTCCGCCTCTCCCGTTCGATCTTGTAGAAAGTCACGACCTCACATCGGATCGACTTGAGGAAATACGGCAGCTCACCGGCCGTGATCACGCCTGTCTGCGGTTCATGAATATAATACAGACTGGTACACCCGCCCATGGCGAGGCAAATACCAACGCAAGCCGCGGCTCGACTGAAATTCCACATATGACCGCCCCGTCCGCGTCGAGCTAGCCCGTCTTATTCGCAAGAGGGCGCCCGAGAGGCTGGCGAGCGTGGTGTAAAGCGTTGATACGGCGTAGGATTCGGTTGCGAAGCCAACCCATCACCTTCAACCGCGAACGCCACGCCCGCCATGACCGATGATACGATTCCGCCCTTTTCGTTTCCAGCCGTTCACGCCAAGAAAGTCACAGCTGCCTCGATGGTGGGCGCCTAACCTCGAAAGGGGGGTGATGCTTCTGGCGATGGCCGAGCGGCGTCTTGGTTTGGCCGACAATTTGGCCCGGGTGTTCCCGGATCGGCGCGATCCGACGCGGGTCGTGCACAGCCTGGTCGATATGTTCCGCGCGCGCATGTTCGCGATCTGCTACGGCTACGAGGACGCCGACGACCTCGATCATCTGAGGTCCGATCCCGCATTCAAGCTGGCCTGCGGACGGCTGCCGGACAGCGGTCGCGATCTGTGTTCCCAACCGACGCTGTCGCGCCTGGAGAATGCTCCGCGCCTGCGCGACGTGATCCGACTGACTACACTTTGGTCGACGCATGGATGGATAGCTACCCGCGCGAGCCGGCATCCGTCACGCTCGACATCGACGATAGCTGCGATGTCGTCCACGGCCATCAGCAGCTCTCGCTGTTCAACGCTCATTATGACGAGCGCTGCTTTCTGCCGATCCACGTCTACGACACGGAGAAGAGCCGGCCCGTGGCGGTCGTGCTGCGGCCCGGCAAGACGCCGGGCGGCGTCGAGGTGCGTGCCCATCTGCGCCGCCTGGTACGGCACATCCGCACGCGATGGCACAACACGCGAATTACGTTCCGTGGCGACGGGCACTATGCCCGGCCGGAGGCAATGGCGTGGTGCGAGACCAACGGGCATCGACTACATCTTCGGTCTGTCCGGCACCAAGCCGCTCGCCAGAAAAGTCGACGAGGTCGCCGGCGACATCCGCACGCGACGCGCCATCGAGAGCCCGCCGGTTCTGCGTGGCTATACCGAGACGCGCCACAAGGCAAAGTCCTGGGATCGCGAACGGCGCACCGTCGCCCGTATTGAGGCGACGATGCTCGGCCTCGACATCCGCTTCGTCGTCACCAGCCTCGATGTCGGTTCGGCCGAGTGGATCTACGACAGCCTGTATTGCGCGCGCGGCCAAGCCGAGAATCTGATCAAGCTGCATAAGACGCAGCTCGCCTCCGACCGCACCAGCTGCCGTTCGGCGCTCGCCAACCAGGTCCGTCTCGTGCTCCATACGGCCGCTTATTGGCTGATGCTGACCGTGCGCGAGGCGATTCCCGAAGTCCGGGAATTGGCCGCTGCCGAGTTCGCGACGCTGCGTCTTCGGCTCTTGAAAATCGCTGCCCGTGTCGTCGAGACCACGAGCCGCATTCGCCTTGCGTTCGCCGCGGCATGTCCCGAAGCCGACCTGATCCGCGGCTTGCCAGGCGCGCTGCTGCCGCTCGGTCCTTGACCGGCGGGGCGTGCGCCCCCGTTCGCCCACCCCATCCCTCAAGCGCGTTGCAAAGTACGGGTCGTCAGGCGGTGAATAGCCGAAGGCAATCCTGTGCGCCTCGTCAGACAAGATGTGCGGCCGCATCAATCGGACTAAAAAGCCGCACTCTCACGAATAGGACGGGCTAGGCGCGGCAGCGACCGTCCTTTTCTTCTTGGTCCATCCACGCGCTGCGGGCGTTGGCCTTAAAGAGTGCGGCGTGATCTACCTGGTCATCATGGTGGTCGGCAGTAGCGTACCGTGCGCGATATTGTACGGCTTAGGTGCTTTGGCTCGCCATGTTTTTGCGGGAGCGACTTGAAGAGCGAGTCGGCCGGCTACAACTTCGGCCTGCTCCTGCGATGGCCCGCAGACGTGCCATCATCCGTGCCTTCGCCGAAACTGTCCCGGCTCAAAAGATTGCTTAAATCATCGCTCGTCCGCGTTTTTCACGGAGCACTCTTTATTTATTTGTTTGCACTGCTCCCTTGAGGATTGGGAATGAGCCTAAATTGGCCGCCTATGCGTCAGGTTGTGGTCAGCCAAGCTGTATATCCTCCTCCGCGCGGAGCTTGCGCGGCACGAGCTCCAGCGTGCAATTGTGCCGAGAGGAGAGCGAATCTGATGTATGGTAGAATCGTCGGATCGTCCAGCCAGCCTGGAAGCGCCAGCCATGTTGATGAATCTGGAGATGAGGGAGAGAGCCCCCGATTTGCGGACACAGTTGCGGGCATGGAGCCCGGTACGTCGTCGTCGGTGACAACGACGCCATACTCTCTGGCTTCCAAGCCGCCGATCATAGAGATCGATCAAAATTCCTTCGAAAACGGACTGAGGAGATTTTTGGGCGGCGACATCAGGCACATCGCCGGTAACCCAGAAGAGTACTCGGATCACGTGTCCGAGAAGGCTTGGCGCACAGGAGCGGTTGCTGGAAGCTACCTCAACACTCCCGAATATTCAATCAAGCCAGGACGATTCTACAGCTATCAGTTAGGTGACGAAACCGTCGGGCTTTTAAAAGCAGGTGGGCCGACTCAAATCGAGGGGGAGCAGTTTTGGCAACAGTTTGGACGCAACGATATCACGTCCGTGGTTGAGCTTCGGGTTACTCATCCGTTGGTCGATAACGCGGGCGATATTCTGCTGGAGCATCAACTGCGACTGGACGGCGACCATCCCTTGGTCTTGTCACGTCCTGGCATGGAGGGCATGGAACCCCGTCTGAAAAAAATGGGTTTTGTCCACATGGGTGGTAATGATTGGGCGCTTGATCCTAACCAGCATCCCGAAGTGTGGACGAAGAACGAGAGCAACGAGTGGCAGCGAGTAGACAAACCTACGAAGTATCTTACTAAGGTCGAGGATAGTGACACCGCTTCTAGCGACACCGCTTCTGAAGCAAGTGTCGAAAGTGCCGAAACGACCTCTTCAGGTGGTGATCCGGCATCCCTCTTGGACCAGCACTTCGCACGATTGCGCATGGAGTAGAACAGCCGCAATAAAGAGAGACCTGGGCAGGAAATAACGGCTGTTTCGTGAATGGACGCGGCGCCGCGAAGGTCCTAGCGTTAAACGAGGGGGGCGTACGTTAGCAGCGTGCGCCCCATTCGCCTGCCTATCCTATTCAGAAAGTAATGTAAAAAGGCACTCCGCTCCGTCACAGTGCGAACCACCGATGCGAGGGGCGACCGCCGGTCTTGGTCGAGGCGAACCGCTGCTCGATCTGCTTGGACTCGAGAAGCTGTTGGGTGACGTCGTTCAGACGGCGCAAGTCGAACTCGCCGTTGACCATCTTCTTCAGCGTCGAGCTAGCCCGTCTTATTCGAAAGCGTGCGCCTGAGGGGCTGGCGAGCGTGGTGTAAAGCGTTGATGCGGCGTAGGATTCGGTTGCGAAGCCAACCCCATCACCTCAACCTTGAACGCCACGCCCGCCATGAACGATGATACGATTCTGCCCTTTTCGTTTCCAGCCGTTCACGCCAAGAAAGTCACAGCTGCCTCGATGGTGGGCGCCTAACCTCGAAAGGGGGGTGATGCTTCTGGCGATGGCCGAGCGGCGTCTTGGTTTGGCCGACAATTTGCCCGGGTGTTCCCGGATCGGCGCGATCCGACGCGGGTCGTGCACAGCCTGGTCGATATGTTCCGCGCGCGCATGTTCGCGATCTGCTGCGGCTACGAGGACGCCGACGACCTCGATCATCTGCGGTCCGATCCCGCATTCAAGCTGGCCTGCGGACGGCTGCCGGACAGCGGTCGCGATCTTTGTTCCCAACCGACACTGTCACGCCTAGAGAATGCGCCGCGCCTGCGCGACGTGATCCGACTGACCTACATTTTGGTCGACGCATGGATGGATAGCTATTCATCTCCGCGCGGGCTTTAGGCGCGAGATCCATCAAGCGAGCCATGGTCAAGGGCTCGTAAGGCCGGGAGCGTTGCCACAACGAAAAGCAGTCGACGACAAAGTCGTCGTCTGCATCAACGCTGGTCAGTACCTCGCTCCGGGATCAGCGGCGCGCCCCCGATTGAGATTGGCCCTTCTGGTTTAGAAGGTTGGACCACTCGCTTGGCCGGCTTCAAAGCGGAATGGGCGGCCGGCGGAGAAGGAACAGGGGGCGTAGGGGCGGGAACGGGCAATTTCTGCAAAGATTCGATCTTCGCCGTGAGCGCCTCGATCTGGTCCGCCATCCGCTTCAAATCGGTTTGCTGGGCACCGATGTTGCGATTGAGCTCTGCGATCTCATCGCTCGCCTTCTGTTGTCCTGATCGAATCTGGAGGAGAGCTTCCCTATCCTCAGGTGACAAGCCTGTAATCGGGACAGGCTCATGCGCCGATGACGTCGCGAAAACTGTCTCGATGTTACTCCAATAGTAGGCTGCCCCGGCGCACAGACCAACGGAGATGACCACGAGCGCGAGAATCCAAGAAACGCGCCTTGGCGATTTGTGCGAGACGGGCGGCAACTCCGAGGCGTTCGCTTGATCAATCACATCCGTCATTCTCAGCCTGTCATTCCCATTCATCGGCCTTTCTCGTTGACGGGATAACTCGCAACGGTCAAGAGCTGCGGCGAGATCCGGGTGCTGACCGCAATTTCCCCGGCAATCTCGCCATCGCCATGTCAGCAATCGCGGTGCGATGTCGCGATTGGAGGTCGGCACGCAGCTGCAGGTGAAGCGTTCTTCTAGATTGGGCACCATCGATCAACCATCTCCGTGAGCGCACCACGAAGGCGGGGCTTCAAAAATTGGAGCCGCGCGTTGTCGATCTCTGGCCGGACAGGATCATCGATACGACCGCAATCCATATAGGTTGTGAAGCGCAATTCGATCTGCAACGCCTTGGTCGAAGCGCTGTAGTGTTTCCTGCCGCCGGCAAACGGTTCATTGGAAACTGCCCGGAAGCCCCGTCGCTCGAACGCGATCACGGCGATCGCTGTTGTGGCCGGTTGACACGACGCACCCGCAAGTCGCCGATTCATACATCGTCTTCGATGGGTCCGTAAAAACGCGTGCAGATCGAGAAGCAGGACGCGCCCGCACAGTTTTCGGAGACGGCGGATGATGTCAGATAGCGCCTGGTGATAAGGTAAGTGGTACTCGGCCAATCTTTGCGAAAGAGTCGTTGGGTCCGGCCGCTCCTGATAAATCGATGTCCCGTCGAACATAGACACGGAAATCACAGCGTCCTGGAAAGGACCAATAGCAGCCCTTCGGGATCGCGATTTAAATCGGCACGTATCGACTGTGTGTCGCCGCAATGCTCGTGATTCCCAGATCTGGCAACCTCTGGAAGATGCCATTCGTTATTTCTTAGCCATGTTCGGTGAAGTTGAGTGAAAGCGGCCGCAATCGACGGCGGAACGAAGGTGCCGCTGTGGGGACACTAGCAATCACCGGAATGGATATGCCTGGCGCAGGTTGCCCGACCCGATACAGCTGTGGGCAATGCCCTCTGGTCTGCGTATGTCCGCGGACGATGGAGCTCATGGGAAGCGCGCCTCACTCACAATAACCGAGCATCAGCTCGGAGCTCGGCCGCCCAGGCGAACCGACGCGGGGAAGCAATCGAGGGACACCGCCTTCGCCGCGATCCAGCATGATCTTGCGCTTTTGCGCCGCATTCCGTTGCCGAATGCGGGATAACAGCAGCGAACGTCACCTCAAGTTGCACCAAATTAGTGATCCAAGATGCGACTTCTAAGCGAACTCTTTTGGGGCTTCAATATGAAGAGATTTCTGGGATTTTTGTTGATCGCTCAGTTCTTCTTGCTTTTCGCCGAGGCCAGGGCGCAGGGGCTTCCTGCTCCCTCATACTGGAAGAATGAACGGGGTTCAGAGCTGTATGTTTGGTCCACTAATGGCAGGGCAATCCAAGGGGCTTTCACGAACCATGCTCAAGGATTTGCTTGCCAGGGTATCCCTTATCCTGCATCGGGAGCAGTCGGTCCAACCGGACTGTATTTTGTTGTTACTTTTGCCCAGTGCAATTCGTTCACCCGGTGGGTTGGAAAAATTAACGGGGCTCAAATGCCAACGTCATGGACGCTGTTCTACGTTGATAAGAACGGCAAGCCCGGCAAGTTGAAGGGCGCGGATACATTCACGCGCGTATGGTAGTTTTCAATCTTCTTGCAACGTGGCGACCTTAGATCGACAATTCGCTCTCGCGAGTTTCAGCCTGCCTCTCTTTGAGACGCGTAAGCTCCGTTTCGCAATGCTCTGGGCTGTCCACGATCAGCAGGTTCAATGCTTGACAGCCCGCAAGCCCTGTTGGAACGGCCGAGGAATTGCATCGAAGGGCCTCCCCAGATCCGAAAGGACAGTATAAGCTTGCGTCCAAACTTGTCGGACGATCCGTGCGTTAGCATTTGTTTTCAGGTTCTTGTTTTGAAGCCCAGCGCGGGGTCCGCTAGGGGCCGCTAATGTGTGCGGCGATCGTGCCACTGCGTTTGGTTAACGAATGTGAGTTTTCAGCTCTCGATACTTAAGATTCTCGCCGGCCAACCGGAGGGCCGTGCGAGTCTCGCTGTCCTGAAGGATTACCTAGCGGTATTCTACACCAGCGGTCCGGAGTGGACGGCTCGTATGAAGCGATTGGCAGAGCGGGCCCCGGATCTCAATATTTTCGGACAGAAGCTGGTTGCGCGAGAATCCGGACAGTGGATCATAACGGAAAAAGGCAGGGCCCTTCTTGGTTCGCTGGAACAGATGGCCATGCCGACCACTCAAGAGCGAGCGCTCGAAGGATCGCGTGAGACGCCTCTCGCAAGTAAGCTTCCCGTGCTTCCACCCGCGCTGCAACGCCGCAGCGCCAGCCGCAGGCGTCGCGGCCAGAAACAGCCGAGGACGCGGGACGATCGATCGGCCTAACGGCTCTGTGAAGCTCATTGCGATGACCGATGTCGCTCAATAGTGAGCGGCGGGGCAACATCGCACGCGACCCACGAGGAGGGTCTTGATCATTCTGCGAACAGTAGATAGATCGCGGTCATTTGCATGGAGATATTATAGTGGCAACCGGTATAGTAAAGTGGTTCAACGCGACGAAGGGCTACGGCTTTATTAGGCCGGATGATGGGGGAGCCGACGTATTCGTGCACATCAGAGCAGTCGAGAAGGCCGGCTACACCGCTCTTGCGGAGGGGGCGCGGATCAGCTTCGATGTCAAGATGGGTAGCTCGGGTAAGGTGTCCGCAGAAAATCTGCGTTTTGGTTGATTTGCGCCATCAGCTTCGCGGCCGTCGCTGTGTAAGCCGAGCAATGCCTGCGCGGCTCAAGCGATCATCCCTGGGGTCGAGAGCTAGTCTTACTGCATCATAAATTTCGATGACTGCTTTGTCTTGAGATTGCTCTGATACAACAAGGGCATCGAGATAGTGTGGACGCGAGAGCGGCGCTCAATTTCCGCCGGACAGTCGAGATCGAATTTGGAACGTGGCGTTCAGGCCGCAATGGCGGAACCCCTCGGGCGATAAGTTTCGGGAATTGTAACCTCTTTGAAAAACCCGGCCGAACCTGTTGCTGAGGGGGGAATCGTCTCCCG
>NZ_LBJZ01000020.1:0-33465 GCF_028128935.1 Bradyrhizobium sp. CCBAU 11361 | reverse complement strand
CGTCTGCTTAACCGCCATCGCTACCCTCCAAGGCTTTGCCCTAGGGAATCACAATTGACGAATTACGCAACAGGCCCCTTGCGGGAGAAGGTGGCGCGAAGCGCCGGATGAGGGGTATCTATCCGCGGACTCAAAAAGGCAGTGGGACTCGTTGAGAGATACCCCTCACCCGGCTTCGCTTTCGCGAAGCCACCCTCTCCCACAAGGGGAGAGGGTAAGATCGCCTACGCCGCCACCACGCGCGGCGTGTCCATCGCATCCGACGGCTGCACCGGCCTGCTCAGCATCGTCACCTCGCTGAAGCCGACGGCCTTGAGCTGGTCGCACATCAGCGTGCGCGCATCCGGCTCCATTGACGCATCGGGCACCACGACGGCGCGGGAATTGGCCGTCAGCAGCTCCGCCGGAAGGTCGGAGGCGCTGCCGGCATCGAGCAGCACGTGGTCGTAGGCGCGAAGCAAGGCGTCGATCGCGAGCGTCACGCGCGGCGATTGCAGCAGGCTGCGGTCGAAGCCGGGACGGCCGGCCATCACCAGGTGCAGCCGCGACAGCTTGTCCCGGGTGATCACCTGCGCGAACGAGGCTTCGCCCTGCATCAGTTCGGCAAGGCCAGGCGCCGAGGCATCGACGGACACCGCGGCAATCGTCGGCGAGGACGCAGCGAGATCGACCACGACCACCCGCGCATCGCGCGCCAGGTGGCGGGCCAGCGTCAGCGCCGACAGCGTGACGGCTTCGCCCGACGCGGTGCCGAGCACGGTGATCTTCTTTGCCGCCGCGGCGCGCAGGCTGTCGGCCAGATGCCCGATCTCGGCAAACTCGGTTACACCGGCATCGGCCGTCATCTCCGGCTGAAGCGGCGCGGGCTCTTCCATGACCGGTTCAACGACCGGCTCGACCATCGGCTGGACGAAGGGTTCCTGGCGAACTGCCGCCTGCGTTTGCGCCTGCGCCGGAGCAAAGGCAGCCACGGCGCGCGGCGCGGTCTGGCGCAACAGCTCGCCGGTGACGACGACGCCGGACGAGAGCAGCAGCGTCGCGATCGTCGCGATCAGCACGATCGGAAGTTTCTTCGGATAGGCCGGCGTGTTCGAGACGACGGCGCGCGAGATGATGCGGCCTTCCGCCGGTGCTGTGTCGATGGTCTCGCGGGTGCTGGCCTCGCGATACTTGCCAAGATACGTTTCCAGCAGGTCGCGCTGCGCCTTGGCCTCACGCTCGAGCGCGCGGAGCTGCACGTCCTGGCCGTTGGTCGACGTCGCCTGCTTCTTGAGCTGCTCGAGGCTCGTGGTCAGGCCATCGACCCGGCCACCGGCGATGCGCGCATCGCTTTCGAGCGAGCGGGAGATCTTGGCCGCCTCGTCGCGAATCTGGTTGTCGAGGTCGCCGAGCTGCGCCTTCAGCTCCTTGATCCGCGGGTGATTGCCGAGCAGCGTGGACGACTGTTCGGCGAGCTGGGCCCGCAGCGTGACCCGCTGCTCGGACAGTCGCCGCATCAGCTCGGAGTTCACCACCTCGGACGCCTCGATCGGCTTGCCGCTCTGGAGCATCTCCTTGATCAGCCGCGCCTTGGATTCCGCATCTGCCCTCATCGAGCGCGCGTTGTTGAGCTGGGTGTTGACCTCGCCCATCTGCTGGTTCGACAGCGTGGTGTTGTTGGTGCCGACGAAGAGTGACGACTTGGAGCGGAAGTCCTCGACCTTGGCTTCGGCGTCGGAAACCTTCTTGCGCAGATTCTCGATCTCGCCCGCGAGCCATTGGCTGGCATTGCGCGCCTGGTCCTGGCGCGCATTCTGCTGGAGCACGAGATAGCCGTCGGCGATCGAATTGGCGACGCGCACGGCGAGATCCGGGTCAGCCGACTGGAATTCGATCACGATCACGCGCGACTTGTCGACGGCATAGGCCTGGAGACGCTCGTAATAAGCATCCAGCACGCGCTCTTCCGGCGTCATCGAGAACGGATCGCGGCCGATGCCGATCAGCGCGGCAAGCGACTTCAGCGGCGAAATGCCTTGCAGCACCGGATCGAATTCGGGCCGCTCCGCAAGCTTGTTCTTCTTGATGATCTCGCGCGCGAGATCGCGCGACAGAACGAGCTGGACCTGGCTGGTGACGGCCTCGGGGTCGAGCGCCTGCCGCTCCTCGTTGCTGCGGTCGCTGTTCGGACGCAGGAACACGTTCTCGCGGCCATCGATCAGGATGCGCGATTCGGACTTGTAGCGCGGTGTCACGAGATTGACGACGGCGACCGAGGCGACCAGCGCCAGCACCGTCGGCACGATGATCCAGCCGCGCTTGCGCGCAAGCGCGGCACCGAGCGCGTGAAGATCGATGTCGCCGGATTCGTCGGACGCCTGCCTCGTGACAACAGGCGCAGGCCTTGCTTCAACCCTGGGCTTGGCTTCGGCTTTGGACTTCGAAACAGCCCGCTCGACCACCGCCTTGACCTTGCCGGCACGCCAGAACGCTAAACGCATCGAATACTCCCGCAGGGCAACGCCGCCAAGCTACCTCAACCGGGGCGATTACACTCCATTAAGGTTGCCGCTGGGTTAATCGGGCAATCCCGCGATCAGCGCACGCGCGCTCGTCACCGTTTGTTAACCACGAGGCCTCTTAATCCGTCTCGATATTTCGACAATTGTTCGGCATTTGCCGTCGAGCGCTGGTTCAGATCATGCCCCCCTCTCCCGACCGGCCGCTTCGCATCCTGCACGCCGTGCGCGCACCCGTGGGCGGCATCTTTCGCCACATCCTCGACGTCGCCAACGGCCAGGTCGATCGCGGCCATCATGTCGGGATTCTCGCCGACAGCCTCACCGGCGGCGAGCGCGCCGACAAGACGCTGACCGAGCTCGCGCCGCGGCTGAAGCTCGGCATGCACCGCATGGCGATCCGCCGCGAGCCGTCGCCCGACGATGTCCTGGTGTGGCTGCGGATGCGGCGGCTGATCGCAAAGCTCAAGCCGGACGTCATGCACGGCCACGGCGCCAAGGCCGGCGCCTTCATCCGCATACGGCGGCGCACCGACGACACCATCCGCATCTACACCCCGCATGGCGGCTCGCTGCACTATCCACTCAACACCGTGAAAGGCGAATTCTACGCGCGGCTCGAACGGTCGTTGATGGGCGCGACCGACCTGTTCCTGTTCGAGAGCGCCTTTGCCCGCGACACCTATCAGCGCATCGTCGGCACGCCCAAGGGCGTGGTGCATTGCGTCTTCAATGGCGTGACGCCGGAGGAATTCGAGCCTGTTGTCACCACCGAGGATGCCACCGACCTCTGCTATGTCGGCGAGTTCAGGCACATCAAGGGCGCGGATCTGCTGGTCGATGCCGTGGCGCGCCTGCACGAAGGCGGCAAGAAGGTCACCCTCACGCTCGGCGGCGACGGCGAGGAGACGGCAGCGCTGAAGGCGCAGGTCGATAGGCTCGGCCTCTCCGGCGCGATCCGCTTCATCGGCCACGTCAAGGCACGCTACGGCTTCTCCAAGGGGCGGCTGCTGGTCGTTCCCTCGCGCGGCGATTCCATGCCCTATGTGGTGATCGAGGCGGGCGCAGCCGGCATTCCCATGATCGCCGCGCGCGTCGGCGGCATTCCAGAGATCTTCGGCACGGAGAGCCCGGCCCTGTTCGCGGCAAGCAACGCCGAGGCGATGGCGGAAGCGATTGCGGCCGCACTCGCCGATCCGCGGGCGACAGCGCAGCGCGCATCCGCCTTGCGCGAGCGCATCTCCGCGTATTTCTCCCAGCAGGCGATGGTTGACGGCGTGATCGCGGGCTATCGCGACGCATTCGCCAATCATTAACCATCCTTAAGGTCGCTTCAGAGATTCTTCCGATTTGTCCGATAACGAAGTGCCCGGGGATGCTCGCCCGGGTGCAATGCTGCGCCGCGGGTTTTTGGAATGGACGTGGACGCCCGTGGAACCGCTCAACGCACGCTCGATGCTCGATGCCGCGACCGGTGCCGCGGCGAAGCCGGCTGACCAGCCCTTTGTGGAGCGCCGCCGCCGGCTCTCTCCCGCCGCGCTCGACGTCGTCAACCAGAAGGTCGCCCGCGCCTATTCGCCGATCGTAATCACCGGCATCGTGCGCCTTGCCGACTTCGCGTTGCTGAGCCTGATCGGCATCGCGGTCTATGTCGGCTACGTCATGCCGCTAGCCGGCTCCTTCGGCTGGGACTATCCGGCAGAGATCCTCGCCGTCGCGGTCGCCGCCGTGGTCTGCTTCCAGGCCGCCGACATCTACCAGGTGCAGCTGTTCCGCGGTCAACTCCGGCAGATGACGCGGATGATCTCGTCCTGGTCGTTCGTTTTCCTGCTGTTCATCGGCATCTCCTTCTTCGCCAAGTTCGGCAGCGAAATATCGCGGCTGTGGCTTGCCGCCTTCTACGTCCTCGGGCTCGGCGCGCTCTTCGTCGAGCGCCTGGTGCTGCGCTCGCTGGTGCGTGCCTGGGGACGCGAGGGCCGGCTCGACCGCCGGACCATCATCGTCGGCTCCGACAGTAACGGCGAACAGCTGGTGGAGGCACTGAAGGCGCAGGAGGATTCCGACATCCACGTGCTCGGCGTGTTCGACGACCGCAACGACAGCCGCGCGCTGGACACCTGCGCCGGTGCGCGCAAGCTCGGCAAGGTCGACGATATCGTCGAATTCGCCCGCCGCACCCGCGTCGATCTCGTGCTGTTCGCGCTGCCGATCTCGGCGGAAACGCGCATCCTGGAGATGCTGAAGAAGCTCTGGGTGCTGCCGGTCGACATCCGCCTCTCCGCCCATACCAACAAGCTGCGCTTCCGTCCCCGCTCCTACTCCTATCTCGGCGAAGTCCCGACGCTCGACGTGTTCGAGGCGCCGATCACCGACTGGGACCTCGTGATGAAATGGCTGTTCGACCGCCTCGTCGGCGGTCTCGCGCTGCTCGCGGCCCTGCCGGTGATGGGACTGGTGGCGCTCGCAGTGAAGCTCGACAGCCCCGGCCCGGTGCTGTTCCGCCAGAAACGCTTCGGCTTCAACAACGAGCGAATCGACGTCTACAAATTCCGCTCGATGTACCATCACCAGGCGGATCCGACGGCCTCCAAAGTCGTGACCAAGAACGATCCGCGCGTGACCCGCGTCGGCCGCTTCATCCGCAAGACCAGCCTCGACGAGCTGCCGCAGCTCTTCAACGTGGTCTTCTCCGGCAACCTCTCCCTGGTCGGCCCGCGTCCGCACGCGGTGCAGGGCAAGCTCCAGAGCCGCCTGTTCGACGAAGCCGTCGACGGCTATTTCGCGCGTCACCGCGTCAAGCCCGGCATCACCGGCTGGGCCCAGATCAACGGCTGGCGCGGCGAGATCGACAACGAAGAGAAGATCCAGAAGCGCGTCGAGTTCGACCTCTACTACATCGAGAACTGGTCGGTGCTGTTCGACCTCGTCATTCTCCTGAAGACGCCGATCTCGCTGCTGACCAAGAACGAGAACGCGTATTGAATTTTGTCGTACCCGAGCCTCACTGTCATCGCCCGGCTTGACCGGGCGATCCAGTAATCGCCGGCAGTAGAAACTGCCACGAACGGCTCGGAGTACTGGATGCCCCGCTTTCGCGGGGCATGACGTCGGAAGTTGTGTGCGTGTACGAGTAGCGTGAGCGTGTGATGGCGTATGCGGCGACAGCCGGTGGAGTGAAATTAGCCGCGCCGGCTGCGCCCGGCGTGCTGGCGCTCCAGCGCGCGCTGGTGTGGCTTGTCGGCGCTTCCGGCGCCATCGTCTTCATCGAACCCAGCCCCTACGAGATCGTGACGCTGCTCGCCACCGTCGCCTTCTTCGCCACCGGCCTGCGCCTGCGGCTTGCGCTGATGCCGTTGCTGCTGATGCTGGTCCTGCTCAATGTCGGCTACACCATCAGCACCATCCCGCTGTTCGAGCAGCCCGAGGTGGTGAGCTGGATCGCGACCTCCTGGTACATGGCGGTGACCGTGGTGTTCTTCGCCATGGTCACGTCCGAGGACACCGCGGCCCGGCTCGACATGCTCCGCCGCGGTCTCGTGGTCGGTGCGATGGTTGCCTCGCTGGCGGCGGTCGCCGGCTACTTCCACCTGGTTCCCGGCGGAGACGACCTCCTCACGCTCTACGGACGTGCGCGGGGCACGTTCAAGGACCCGAACGTGCTCGGCGCCTTCCTGATCCTGCCGGCGCTGTTCGCGCTCCAGAGCGTGGTCTCTGACAAGCTGGCTAAGGCCTTCCGCAACGTCATCGCCTTCGGCATCATGTCGCTGGCGATCCTGCTCGCCTTCTCCCGTGCCGCCTGGGGCGGGCTGGTGCTGACCTCCGCCTTCATGCTGGCGCTGATGGTGCTGACCAGCCGCACCAACGCGCAGCGCTCGCGCATCGTCGTCATGGCGATCGTCGCCGCGGTGCTGGGCCTCGCGCTGATCGCGGTGCTGCTGTCATTCGATTCCACCGCCGAGATGTTCAAGCAGCGCGCCAGCTTCGACCAGAGCTATGACGAGGGCCGCTTCGGCCGCTTCGGCCGGCACATCCTAGGTGCGGAGATGGCGCTCGACCTGCCATTCGGCATCGGCCCCCTGCAATTCCACCGCTTCTTCCCCGAGGACACCCACAACTCCTATCTCAACGCCTTCATGTCCGGCGGCTGGCTCTCCGGCGTGTGCTATCCCGCTCTGGTCTTCACCACGGTGATCACGGGCTTCCGGCACATCTTCGTCCGTGTGCCCTGGCAGCGTGCCTATCTCGCGGTCTTCTCCGCCTTCGTCGGCACTGTCGGCGAAAGCTTCGTGATCGACACCGACCACTGGCGGCACTTCTGGATGATGCTGGGCGCGATGTGGGGCATGATCGCAGCAGCGCAGGCCTATAAGCTCAAGTCTCGCGACGAAGCTTCTTCAGCTTGAGATCGGGACGCTTCTCCGGCGGCGTGTCCAGAAGGCTCTTCAGCGCCTCGGTGGCCGCGAGCACGCCCTTGTAGCCCTCGGTCGCAAAGCGCAGGAGCAGGCGCAGCTCCTCGTCGGAATAGGCACCGAACACCTTCTCCATCGCCTGCTGCATCGGCACGTAGAGCTGGCCGATCTTCATCGCCTCCTCGGGCACCACGGAAATGAAGACCTTGCGGCGGTCCTTCTCATCCCGCTCGCGGCGCACTAGGCCCGCCTTCTCGAGCCGGTCGACCACGCCGGTGATGGCGCCCGTCGTGAGGCCCGTCACCTCGGCGAGCCGGCCTGCGGTAACGCGTCCCTCGAGATAGAGGATGTCCATGCATTCGAGGTCGGAATTGGCAATTCCCGCCACGTTCGCAACGGTTTGGCCATAGAGCACGCCCTGCGCCGACGATCGCCGCATCGCCTCCTCGAGTTCCTGCAACAGCGCCGCGCGCGCCTTCGTCCTTGACAAGGCCGGCCTCATATCTTAGTCGATATATATCTTAGTCACTAAGAGATTTAGCGACCGTAATTTCTCCTAGCACCACGGAAACGTCGGGAGCAAGCCATGTCCAACCGTCCCCGCAAGGCCTTGATCATCGGCGCCGGCATCGCCGGGCCTGTCGCCGCGATCCTGCTGCGCCGCGCCGGCATCGAGTCCGCGATCTACGAGGCCTGGCCCTATTCGAAGGGCATCGGCGGCGGCCTTCAGATCGCGCCGAACGGCATGCATGTGATGGACGAGATCGGGCTCGCAAACGAGCTGATCAGCCGCGGCTCGGTCGCGGAATCCTTCGACTTCTATTCCCAGGAAGGCCGAAAGCTCGGCTCGATCAATCGCGATATGGAGCGTCGCTTCGGCCAGCCCGCGGTGAACGTGTGCCGCGCCACGCTGAACGAGATGCTGATCGACAAGGCCTGGTGCGCCTGCGTCTCGCTCTATTTCGAGAAGCGCCTGATCAAGATCGAGGATCGCGGCGACCAGCCGATCATCGCCTATTTTGCCGACGGCACCACCGCCGAAGGCGACTTCCTGATCGGCGCCGACGGCGTGCATTCCATCACGCGACGCCAGGTGGTACCGGACGGCCCCCGGCCGTTCGACACCGGCCTGATCGGCTTCGGCGGCTTCGTGCCGCACGCCGTGCTCGACGGCAGGCCGATCGGCCGGCATGTCGAGACCACGTTCGGCCAGAGCGGCTTCTTCGGCTACGGCTATTGCAGCCCGGATCCGAACGACGGCGTGATGTGGTGGAGCACGCAGCCCGCGCACGGCATGGACGCGGCGATGTTCCGCGCGCTCGATGCGTCGACGCTGAAGCAGCACCTGCGTGGCTTCCATCGCGGCTGGCACGATCCGATCCCCGACATCATCGAGGCGGCCGAGAACATCGTGGTCACCGACACGCTCGATGTCGCGACCCTGCCGACCTGGTCGCGCAAGCGCTCGCTGCTGATCGGCGATGCCGCGCATGCGACCAGCCCCCATGCCGGCCAGGGCGCTTCGCTGGCTCTGGAAGATGCGATGCGGCTCGCGCGCCTGATGCAGGACGGACAGGAGCTCGGCGCCACCTTCCAGGCTTTCGAGGCCGAGCGGCGCCCGCGCACCGAGAAGATCGTCGCGATGGCGCGCCGCAACGGCAACAGCAAGCGCGAGTTCAGCGCCACCGGCGCGTGGGTCAGAAATCAGATGATGAAATGGTTCTTGCCGTTGGGCGCAAAGGGCATGGACTTCATGTACGCCTATGACGCGCGGGCGGTGTAAAGGCAATCACGGTGTCATCGCCCGGCTCGACCGGGCGATCCAGTATTCCAGGGACGGTAGTGATTGAGCCGAGAGGCCCCGGCGTACTGGATGCCCCGCCTTCGCGGGGCATGACAGCGTCCGTGGCGCGCAACTGCGCCTACTTCTCCACCCCGAAAGTCAGCCCCGCATGCTCCTGCAGCCGCTGGATCAGCTTGTGCTGCATCGCCGCGCCCGGCGTCCAGATGCCCCCGGGCACGTCCGTCACATCACGCAGCAGGCAGATCGCGCATTCGGAGATCATCTTCGAGGTCGAGCCGTAGCCGGGATCGCGGTCACCGGTGACGCCGGCGCGGACCATGCGGCCGTCGGGCGCGACCGCGACATAGAGCAGATTGAACAGCCCCTTCTCGCGCTCTTCCTTCGACGGCCCCTCGCCCGGTTTCGGCGCATTCGGACCGGTCTTCTCGGCGTTGGCGGCCATCACGCGCTTCGCATTGGCCTCGCCCTTCTCGCCGGGGCCGGTCAGGACCATCTCGTCGTAGACGAACTCGCGGCCGTAGGGAAAGCCCATCAGCATGTTGGAGCGATGGACGTTGCGCGTGTTGATCAGCGCCATCATGAACGGCGCGGTCCAGGACTGCAGATCCTCCTCATAAGCTGCTCGGTTGCCCTTCGGCTGCTTCGGGCCGGTGAAGCCGGGCGTCAGCGCGAAGTGATCGTTGAGAATGGCGACAAGGCTGAGATCCTTGGCGACCGCATCGAAGGTCGCTTTCGCGCTCGCCGCGGTGCCGCCTGACAGCGTGCCGCGCATGTCCCGCACGCGGCCCTTCACGCGCGCAGCCGGCGCGCCGAACACGCGCCTGGCCTCTTCCTGCACGAAGAACGTGCCGAGCTCGAACGGTACGGAATCATAGCCGCAGGAGAACACGATGCGCGCGCCACTCGCCTTGGCCGCCGCCTCGTACTTGTCGATCATCTGCCGCATCCAGACGGGCTCGCCGCAGAGGTCGAAATAATCCGTGCCGCCAGCGACGCAGGCCGCGAGCAGGACTTCGCCATAGAGTTGATACGGACCGACCGTCGTGATCACCGACTTGGTCTGCGCGACCATTGCCTTCAGCGAGGCGGCATCGGACGCATCGGCCACGATCAGCGGCGTATCCGCGGGTGCGCCGATCGCCTCGCGCACCGATTTCAGCTTGTCGAGGCTGCGGCCCGCCATCGCCCATTTCAGCGCCTTGTCGTCCTTGTAGTGCGCCGCCAGATATTCGGCGACGAGCTGGCCGGTGAAACCGGTCGCACCGTAGACGACGATGTCGAAGTTCGCAGAGCTCATGACTGGCCTTTACTTTTTCGCGTAACTCACGCCCATGCCGGCACGGACGTCGCTTTGAATGCCATAGGGCGGAATCGGATAGCGCAGGCCGTTCCTCGCCAGCGCCTTCATGCCCAGGGTCGCCTTGGCGAGATGCTCGGGCTTCAGGGCCATCAGCATCTCCTCGTCCGGCACGCCGCCATAGCGCCGTTCGGCATAGCATGGCAAGGACAGGCTGGGCTCCCCGGTCTTGAGCGCCCGCCCCCACGAATCCGCGCAAGCGGTCTCCCCGACCACGCCCCATTCGAACTTCTTGTAGCCGGTATATTGCAGGCCATTGATCAGGATGATCATCTGCCCGGGCGTCGCATAGACGAGACAGATGTCGGGCGGATCGAGCCGGCCGCTGGCGAGCGGGCTGACCGCGAGCGCCTGATAGTGCCCGAACGGCACCACGTCGAGCGCCTCCTGGCGCTTGCGTGCATCCTCCGCCGTGCCGTGCCAGACCCCGACATAATTTTCGCCGGCGAGCCATTTGTCGTCCTGCGGCGCAAGGCCGATCACCGCGCGGCACTGGCTACCTACGAGATCGTCGGCGGTGATGCCGACGGTCCAGCCCAGACGCGCGGCCATGCTGACGATCTGGTCGGTGGTGTGGATCGCATTCGGCCGCCGGATTTTCGGGATCGCTTCCATGTCCGCGGCGCGTGCGAACAGCTTCATGCCGATCACCGTGGTCTTCAGCCGCAACAGGCTGTTGAGATCGGCGACGAGGCCGGCAAGATCGATCTTCTCAGCGCTCTGCTGTTGCATGGCGTCCTCCGGGCCGGCGATCGAGCGCCGGTCTGTGTTCTTGTTTGACGGCTCTCGTTCTAGTCCTTCGCCGGGCCCGGAAGCAACTCACCGGTCCTGCCCATGACACGGTAAGTCAACAGGCCGATCCATTCGCGCACCGCCACGTCGATCCTGGCGAGACCGTCCCCGCTGACGCGGGTGAACGTGAAGAGATCGTCACGCCCGCCCATTCGCCAATCCACGGGATAGGCTTCGACGTCAAACCCGGCCTTGCGAAAGATCCCCATCGAACGCGGCATGTGAAAGGCCGACGTCACCAGGAGCCAGCGCTCGCCCGGCTTTGGTGCCACCAATTGCTTGGTGAAGATCGCATTCTCCCAGGTGTTGCGGGAGTCCCGCTCGAGGGTCAGGCGTTCCCTGGGTATGCCGAGACCTTCCAGGATCGGCGCGGAATAGTCGGCCTCCCTGCTCTCGGTCGAGACGAGGTTCGCCGTGCCGCCGGTGAAGACGATGCGCGCATTGGGGTATCGGCGCGCCAGCTCGGCCCCCGCCAGCAGACGGTCGGCCGCATGCGAAACGACCGGCGTGCGATGCGCCGCCGACAGATCGGTGTCGACGGAGCCGCCGAGCACGATGATGCCGTCGGGCGCACCGCGCGACGCATCCCATGCCGGAAAGCGCGACTCCAGCGGATAAAGCAGAAGATTGCCGAGCGGCGAGGACGCGGCGAGTGCCAGCAGGACCAGCGTGATCACCGCAAGCTTGCGGCCGAGCGCCGCAAAGCGCGTCAGCATCAGCACCAGCGACAGGATTCCGAGCTCGACCAGGAGATTGATCGGCAGCAGCGCAATGCCGAGAGTCTTGGAAAGAACGAAATACAGGGGAGCCTCGCTGGAATGATCGTGTCTTGCGCGGGCTTGACCGGCCCGCCCATCTTCAGAAATCTTCTTGAAAGAGGATCGATCGCCCGGTCAAGCCCGGGCATAACAAGCAAAACCGAACGGACGCGGCAAATGACCCATCACCACCTGCATTCCAGCCCCGAGACCTGTCATTGGGGCTTCTTTGAAGCCGCGCTCCAGCCAGTGCTGACGATCAAAAGCGGCGATGAGGTGACGGTCGACACCATCAGCGGCAGCCCGGACGTGCTGCCCGACCGCGACAAATTTCACATTCCGCCGGAGATGCACGAGGTCCACGCGAAGAGTGAGCGCATGCTGCCCGGCCACATCCTCACCGGGCCGATTGCGGTCGAGGGGGCCGAACCCGGCGACGTGCTCGCGGTCGATATCCTCGACGTCCAGCTCCGGCAGGACTGGGGCTGGAATCTGATCAAGCCGCTGGCCGGCACCCTGCCCGACGATTTTCACGAGACGCGCATCCTCAACATCCCGCTGGACCGGACGCGGATGGTGGGCCGCATGCCCTGGGGCCTCGACCTGCCCCTCAAGCCGTTCTTCGGCGTGATGGGCGTCTCACCACCGCCGGCCTGGGGCCGCATCTCCTCGCTCGTGCCGCGCGCCATGGGCGGCAATCTCGACAACAAGGAACTCGGCGCCGGTGCGACGCTGTATCTGCCGGTGTTCGTTCCGGGCGCGCTGTTCTCCTGCGGCGACGGCCACGGCGTGCAGGGCGACGGCGAGGTCTGCGTCACCGCGATCGAGACCGCGCTCCAGGGCCGCTTCCGCCTGACGCTGCGCAAGGACCTCGGGCTCGACTATCCCCGTGCCGAGACGCCGACGCACTACATGACCATGGCGATGGACCCCGATCTCGACCAGTGCGTGGTGCGCGCGCTGCGCGACATGATCGCGCTGCTCGGCGAGACGCGAAACCTGTCGCGCGAGGACGCCTACACGCTGTGCAGCCTGGCGGCCGATCTGCGGGTGACCCAAACCGTCAACGGCTCCAAGGGCATCCATTGCATGATCGAAAAGGCGATCGTGCACGGCTGACCCGGCCCCGCCTTCCCTGACCTGTTGACGTCAAGCCGCCGCGCGATCGCTCGCGCGGCGCGCTGCGCCATGCCCAATTTCTCAAGCGATTCCAAGGGGCTGAACCGTCGCCTTTCACGGGATTTGACTTCCCCCATCGAACCTAAATAGAGTCTTAATCGTTACTTTTATGTACCCGAGTAAGAGGCTAGCGTTCGGGCCATGGCCACCGAAAAAGCCGAGACTGACCGCATTCCCGTAACCTTGGCGCTCTCGACCATCACCTATCTGGAGAAGCTGGTGAGACAGGGCACCCACGGCACCAGCGTTCCCGGCGTCGCACGGACATTGATCGAGGAAGGCATCCGTCTCGCCATCAAGGACGGGCTTTTGTCGATTCGCGACAATGGCAGGACGTGAGCGCGCGCCGGACGTGAGGCGGACGATTTCGAGAGGCGGATGGCCGACATCTGCAACCTGGGACCGTTACAAATGCCTGTTCTCTCACCGACTTCTTCACCGACCTGGACCGACGAACGAATTGAACTTCTGAAGCGGCACTTCGAGGCCGGCCTCTCCTGCCGCGAGATCGCCGCCGACATCGGCGTCAGCCGCAATGCCGTGATCGGCAAGCTGTCCCGGCTGAACCTCACGCGCGGACGCACGGTCGACGACCGCAAGATTCAGGACAGGAGCTTTGCGCCGGCGCGCGCATCGCGGGCCGTGCCGCGGCTGCAATATGAGATGCTCGCCACCATCTACGGCGAGACCGACGCGCCCGTGGTCGCAGGTCCGATCGACGAGGCCAATCGCTGCTCGCTGATGGAGCTCTCCGAGAACCGCTGCCGCTGGCCGATCTCGACGCCGGGCGCAGACGATTTCTGCTTCTGCGGCAATACTGCGCCCGACGGCCAGTCCTATTGCGCCGGCCACAGCCGCCTCGCCTACCGGCCGAACTCGCGCGCGCGCCTCGCACGCGGCTGAGGCCGCAAGCTCATCACAAAACAAAAACCTCCGGCAGGGCATTGCCGGAGGTTTCGAGAGGCTTAGCGTGAAGCCAAGAGCCGTAATTTTTGATATTTCGGCCTCCGACTATATAGCTGAGTAACTCAGGTAAGTAAATAAATTTGGCGGCGATGGATTCGCATAGCTCGTCTTCGTCCCGTGCAGCGCGCTTTTCCGGATTGTCGAAGCCTGCATCCAGTCGCAAGAAAGCCCCGGCAGTTTTCCGCCGGGGCTCTCCGAGATCGATCTGAAAGATCGATGATTAGAAGTTGCGCTGAGCGCGCAGCAGCATGGTGACCGAATTCTGGTCCTTCAGCTCGTACACGGCCGCCGGCTTCGCTGCGGTGGCAATGCCCGGGCTCGCGATGTTGCCAGAGTACTTCTGGTCCAGACGCGACCAGCTCAGGTCGGCAGTGAACGCCAGGTTCTTGACCGGAGTCCACACGGTGTTGACACCGACGACCGCGAAGTTGAAGTCCGGATTGCAGGTCGCACCGGCCACGGCGATCGCAGCGAAGTTGGTGCAGATCAGGGCCTTGCCCGTATCGCCGTACTTCAGCTGAGCATAGCCACCGTAAACGGCGCTCGCCCAGTTCGGGCTCCAGTTGTGGGTATAGCCACCGCGGACGCCCCAGGTCTTGACGGTATCGATGCCGGTACCGGCTCCGAAGACGCCGTCGGAAAGACCGGCGAAACCGGTGCTCTGATACGCGCCGTTGCCGCTACCGCTGAACATGAAGAAGCTCTGCGGGAACAGGCTCTGGAAATTGTAGCGCGTTGCACCGTCCGTGTAGACGGCCTGCAGGTTGATGACGTCGCCCGCACCGGTCGGGATGTTCTTGATCGCCAAAGAGCCCTGCACAGCCCAGCCCCACTTGTCAGAGGGATGACCAGTGGATTCCGTCGCGCCGTAGTAGGCCGTGTGGAGGTCATGTGCGGCAACCGAGAGCTGGGCCAGACCCCAGGCCTGGTCGACGCGCACCTGACCGATGATGTCAGGCGAACGCGTGCCACCCCAGGCGTTGGCACCGTAGACGCCCGTCACGAACTGAGCGGCCGTACCCGACGACACGTTCCAGAGGTTCGACTGGCCGTTGGTCGCCGTCGTCTCATCCTGCAAGGCGAACGAAGCAGTGATGCCCTGGCCGAAGTCAGCCGTATAGGCAACCTGGTTCACACCGTTGGTGTGGTTCGAACCGCCCGGAATGGTGTCGGGACCGCCAGCCGGATAGCTCTGCCACGGGGCATCGAAGATCGAGACCGTGCGGCCGAAGGTGAAGCCGGCGAACTGGATGAACGCATGGTAGAGGCCGAGTGCGGCCGAACCGGTCGAGAACGTCGACGGGTTGCTGCCGGTGACCGACTGGGAATCCCAGGTGAAGACCATGTCGGCGTAGGTGCGGACCACGCCGTATTCGGTCGCCGTGCGCGTGTCGACGTTGAAGTCGAAACGAGCGCGGCTCATATAGTAGTTGGTCAGACGGTTGTTCGAGCCGGCGTTCGCGCCTTGCTGGAAATTGTAATCGCCTGCGCCGCCAAGGACCGCATCGGCGCGCAGATAGCCGCCGAACTTGATGCAGGTGTCAGTGCCCGGCATGTAGTAGAATCCGGCACCGTACAGGGAGCAGATCTTCACGTATTCGACCGCCTTGGCCTTCACGGGAAGATCGGCCGCCTGCGCCCCGCTCACGGCGATCAGACCCGCCGCTGAGCCGAGCAAGAGGCTCTTCACCAATTTCATATTCAATCTCCAAGTTGCTCATGTGCGAAGGAGCTCGAACCATTCGCGGCCCCTAGGCTCTTTCGCTTTCAAAACCGCTCTGGGGGCTTCGCGATTTCGGACCCACCGCATCGACGCGAGGGACTTGAGCGAACCACCTGCAACGGGACGATTGAGATTCCCCCACCGCCGAATCCAATATGCATACGTCTCTTCGCTAATTAAAATAGTTTATTAGATCAGCTATTGGATTCCAGCCGCATTGTGTCGCAGGCGCAACACCGTGGTCCACGCAGCCTAATTGTTGATCAGCTCATATTTGTAAAATGACTGACACAATTACCTTGCCCCGCACTTGCATCAGAGCAGACTTGCGTGAACAATGATCGTCAAAGCGCCAGCGGCGAATGTCGAACCGGGAGCACAGGGATGTCCACGTCGAGGAAGGAGGCAACGCGATCTCGTCCCATCGGCAATCTCGACATCATCAGGCGCTTCACCTGGGAGATATCGTCGATCAACATGTATCTGGAGGAGCTGCGTCAGTTCTGGGCGAGGACGCTCGGCATCAGCGGCCCGCAATGGCTGATCCTGATGGCCATCTCCGACCTCGACAAGGACGACGGCGTGCCCGTCAACATGGTCTCCAAGCTGCTCCACGTCGATCCCTCGTTCGTCACCACCCAGTCCAAGCTCCTGGAGAAGAAGGGCTTGCTCCGCCGGCGGCCCTCACCGACCGACGCCCGGGTCGTGCGGCTGTCACTGGTCGACAAGACCCAGAAGCACATTGCGAGCCTCAACGAGCAGTACAAGACGATTCGCGAATTCGTCTTCGAGGAGTTCGACGAGAACGAGCTGACGGAATTCACCACCAAGCTCGCGACGCTGAAGAACCGGCTCGAAAAAGCCTGCGTCAGGATATCGCTCGACTTCTGAGACGCGCGACCGCGTTCAGGTCCGCCGGCCGACGGCGCCGAGTCGCGATTCCAGCCAGTCGAAGATGTATTCGTTGGCCAGGCTCGGATTGTCCGCATGGGCCTGCGCCGCACCGGTCTCCGCCGCGGTGAACACCTTCAGCACGATATCGGAGCTGCCGAGCCGGGACTTCTGGACGATCTGACGCGCCCGGTCGGCCTTGAGCCAGCCATCCTCGCCGAGCGTGATCAGCACAGGGCAGTCGGCGCTGGAGGCCATCAGCGGCGCATGCGGCACCGGAACGATGCTGAGGTCGCTGATCGCGAAGCGGCTGGCGAAGAAGGATCGTTCGTGCAGATCCCACAGACCGCCATCGCAGACGGCGGCGGCGAGCCGCGGCTCCTGCAATACCGCGCGCGCCACGAAAGAGGATCCCCACCCGTCCGCCACGATGGCGACGCGATCGAAATCGACGTCGCCGCGCGTTTCCAGATAGTCCATGACGCTCGCGATCGAGCTCTCGAGGTCGCGGCGCTGCAAGAGCGTATCGGCATAATCGTCGCGCTGGTCGCCGAGCAGGTCCAGCGCGAGCATCGACAGTCCGCGCTCGCGCGCATGCGGCGCGAGCTTGAACAGGAATTCCTCCTTGCGGTGTCCCGGCTCGCCGATGCAGATCACGGTCGGCGCCCGTCCGCTCGCCGACGGCGCGGGCAGGAAATAGCCCTGCAAGGAATGATCGTCGACCCAGGGAATCGTCACGACCTCACCGGCCGGCGCGCGCGCAGCGAGGTAGCGGCGGGCGCATTCCTGCATCGCCAGCACCGCAACCCAGCGGCGCTCGTCGGCCTTATCGAGCGGCATCGCCGCTGCGCCGTAGTAGTTCATCGCCCGCAGCCAGTTGCGCTGCGCGGTCGCCATGTGGCCCTCCGCGAACGCGGCCTCGGCGCGCTGGCGGTTGGCTTGCGCGAGCCGCTTCCACTCGCGATGCCAGGATTGCTCGTCGTCCCGTTTGAGCTGCCGCGCGATCATCAGGCATTCCGCGATCGTGGCGCCGCCCTCCTGGGCTGCGGTCAGGAGCCGCGTGAATTCAGCGGAGATGTCCTCTCTCTCCGGGCACAGGGTCCAGTCGTCAGAGAGGCATGCGGGTATCATCGGAGCTGCGCTCTATTATCGCGTTACCCCCGATTCATTAAACTATTTTAATTCGCCAACCAAGCTGGGGCGCGCCGAACGCGGCCCGTTTGACATCACCATCACTTGAACGATGCTTGAACGACAAACCATGCCGCGTGCGTGACGTTACAATTCGTCGTATGGCGACGAATGTTGGCAAGAGGTGGCACGTGAAATTACCTGCGCGCCTCTTGCCATGACGATCATCATACCCATATAGGCGCGCCTTCGCCGACTGGGCCAACCGGTTCAGCCGAGCCGCCAGCCGACCTCCTGGATCAAACTTTCGTAGAAGGCGCGATCATAGGCTTGCTCCGGCGTGGCGCGGACGCGCTCGTCAAGGCGCCCGGCGTCCTCGCCCACGAGAATGCGCCAGCGCTCGGCCTTCACCCCGTCAAGGATGATCTTCGCGGCTTGCGCAGCCGTCGTCGGCGCATCCTCCAGGAAGCTGCGGGCCCGCTCGGCGAACGCCGCCTGGATATCCTCGTCCGACATCTTGTCGGCATCTGGCACGCCCGCCGCGACCATGCGCTTGCGGGTCAGCGCGACCTCGTCGGCGTTGAGCCGCTCCGACCCGTCCATGCTCTGCACCTTGCGCGAATTGGAGACGATCGAGGTGCCGATATGGCCGGGCATCACCACCGAGCATTTGACGTGCGGCGCGTGCAGGCGGAGGTCGTTGATCAGTGCTTCGGTAAATCCCTTCACCGCGAACTTGGCCGAGCTGTAGGCGGTGTGCGCCTGGTTCATGCCGATCGAGGCCCAGAAGCCGTTGACGCTCGCGGTGTTGACGATGTGGGCCTCGTCGGCCGCGACCAGCATCGGCAGGAAGGTGCGCACGCCGAGATAGACCCCGCCCCAGCAGATGTTGAAGGTGCGCTCCCACTGCTCGCGCGTGTTGGTGAACAGGCTGCCGCCGCCACCGATACCGGCATTGTTGAACAGAAGATGGATCCGGTCGGTCTTCTGCTGTTCGGCAAGCTCGTCGCGAAAACGCTTCAGGTGATCCTCGATCGCAACGTCGGCGACATGCGTCGTGACGCGCAGGCCCTGCGGCAGCTTCTCGACCTCGCAGAGCCGCTTGGTCTCGGCCATCGCGACCTCCGAGACGTCGCACATTGCGACATTGCAGCCCTCGGCCACGAGCTGCCGCGCGAGCTCGCGCCCCATTCCCGTGCCGCCGCCAGTGATGACCGCGATCTTTCCTGCAAAATCCTTCATGGGACTTTCGGCCCCTCCCTTGTCGGTTTGTTCCTTCAGAGCATGATCCGGACCGGAGGGCCGCGTTAGCGCAAAGCGTGAAGCGGTTTTCCGAAAAGATCATGCTCAGGCGATAACCTAAAGCGCGATGACGATTCATCCCAATCTCATCGCGCTTTAGCGCCGCTGATCGCGGCGCGCGCAGAATGTAGCAGCGCCGCATCCGCAGGTAAAAGCGGATCGGCGCTGCCATCTTCGCCATCGATTATTTCGGCGGACGGACTATTCGGCCGCCTCGACGCGCGGCCCGCCCAACGCACCGAGTGCCTCCAGCGCCTTGCGGATCGCGGCCTGCTGCGCGCTTGATGCCTCCGGCATCGGCGCGCGCGGATATGTCGTGGGCAGGCCCTGGAGCGTCTGCGCATAGCGCGTGCAGGCCGGCAGATTGTCGGCGATGACAGCATTCCACAGCGTCAGCAGCTTCTTATGCAGGTCGAGCGCGCGCGGATGGTCGCCCGCCTTCACCGCATCCCACAGCGCGACGGAGGCATGCGGCGCCGCGGTCAGGATCGCGGCGATCGAGCCGTGGGCCCCGAGCGTGTAGGAAGGATACATCAAGGCATCGACCGCGCTGTAGATCAGCTTGTCAGGCGGCATCATCATCAGGTCGGCGAACAGCTTGAGATCGCCCGCGCTCTGCTTGACGCCGACGACCAGCGGCACCTCGGTCATGATCCGCGTCAGCAGCGCCGGCGACAGATAGGACCACGGCACCACGTTGTAGATGATGATGGGCATGCCGGTCTCGTCAGCGATGGCGCGAAAGTGCGCCACCATCGCCTCATCGTCCGGCTTGAACAGGTAGTGCACCGGCGTGACCTGGAGCGCGGCGACATTCATGTCGCGGACCAGCTTGCCGCGGCGGATCGCATCGCGCGTGGAGTCCACGATGATGCCGGCGATCACGGGAATGCGCCCCTTCACCGCCTCCACCGTCGCGGCCACCAGGTCGCGATATTCCTCGTGATCGAGCGTGTGTCCTTCGCCGGTCGAACCTCCGGCGGCAACACCATGGGCGCCGGCGCCGATCATCCAGTCCACCTGGGGCGCCACGAGCCCGAAATCGATCTCGCCGTCCTTCCGGAACGGCGTCGTCATCGGCGGGATCACGCCGGTCGGTCGTACCTTCATGCTCTGCCCTCGCGTTTCCTGTGGTGTTGCGGCAGCCCCGCTCTTTTGACGAGTGCCCGCAACGCCATGAATCGTATCGGCCGTGCGGGCCTTGTGAAGTGGCTCATACGCGGCGCGGCCCTGACAATCGATCATTCCTGGGGTTCCTGCGGGTTCCCCGTATTTGTCCGGCTTCGGGTTAATGGCAATTTTTTTACAATCCGAATCGCCAAATGAAGGTGGACGCTAGGTTGAGTCGGTCAGGCCAGCGTGTCGTTTGTGTCACAGGCTCTGGCACTCCGCTTGCATCCTCTTCGTGGTCAGAAACTACCGATGAGGTGACAGGAATGTTCGTGACCGTCGTTGCCGTGCTCTGCCGGCTTGGTGCATCTGCCTCGGGCGCTTGTGTCGAGGAGATCGTGACCGACAGCAATATGACGCCCGAAATGTCGATGATGCAGTGTGCAATCGGTGCACAGGCACCGCTTGCGAAATGGATGGGCGAGCATCCGATCTATCACGCCAACTGGCGCCTCGAGCGCTACAAATGCGTGCCGGGTCACTACGAGATCAAGGGCCACGCCTAAGGCCCCGCAAAACTACTGATACCAAGACGACCGAGGAAACGCCCCGGGGGCCGCCTTTCTCCCCCGCGCGGGCACCGCCAGCGCCAGACCCACCGTGGCGGCGCGCTTTGTGACAATCGTCACGCTCTCCCCCTCAGGCAATCGCACGCAAGATGATCGCACGCGCCTGCCGCCCCTCCGGCGTCGGCATCAGCGCATAATTGTGCGGCTGGTCACGGCGCAGATGCAGCTCGACCGGCACACCCACGGCCCTCGCCCGCTCCGCAAGATCGACGCTGTCGGGGTAAAGCAGATCGCGCGTGCCCGAGAAGATCGTCATTGGCGGCAGCGAACGGAACGCGCCGTTGAGCGGGCTGACGAAGGGATGGCCGACATCGAGCTCGCCGGCATAGAGGCGTCCCGCCTCGAGGATCCCCGGAATGTCCTGCATCGGATCGCGCGCCGCGATCTCGACCTGCTCCGGACGGCTGACCGACGCATCCGCCGCAGGCGAGATCAGCACCATCAGGTTTGGCTGCCGATGTCCGCGATCGCGCAGCCACTGGCAGGCGGCGAGCGCAAGGGCCGCGCCGGCCGAATTGCCGACCACCGTGACCTTTGCGGGCCCGGCATCTTCCAGCAGCATCCGCAACAGCTCGGCCGTCCCCGGCACGACATCCTTGGCGGTGGCGCGCGGCGCAAGCGGATAGATCGGCACGACGCAGCAGACGTTCGCCTGCCGCGTCATCTGGCCGACGAAGCGCCAATGCGCGGGCACGATCTCGTTGATGAAGCCGCCGCCATGCAGGAACATGACGTAGTTGCAGTCCTCGTGTCCCGCTGACGGCGCGGTGTAATAGACCGGCCATCCGCCCATCTTCGTCAGCGTTGCCTCGACGCCGCGGCCGAGGCCCGTCGGCTCGAACGAGGCCGGCTCCAATGCGAGCTTCTGCACGTGTGCCTGCACGGCTTCGGCTGATGCCAGTTGCTTCTTGAACGGAAGAAGGCGCAGCAGCAGGTTGAAGGCGCGGCTTTGCAGGCTCGGCGCGGGATCGCGCGGCGCCCGCGCACCGAACACGTAGCCACCTGGGCAGAACTGAAATGCCGACACAAGTCTGGCAACGCTCATGGCCACATCCCAATCTTGCTCTTTCGATACGGCGACGAAGAGGCTTGCCGACCCGCCGCCACTCGCGGATATAATGCGAGCATTCACTCGCTTTTCCTACTCGCATTCAGATCACAAGGCCGTGGCCAGAAAATCGCCCACAAAACCCCGGAAAAATGCCTCGCAGCAGCGATCCCGCGCCACCGTCGACGCGCTGGTCGAGGCAACTGCTCGCATTCTGGTCAAGGAAGGCTTTGAGAAGGCGAGCACCAACCGCATCGCCGAAGTGGCCGGCGTCAGCGTCGGCTCACTCTACCAATACTTCCCGAGCAAGGAGGCCCTCGTCGCCGCCGTGATCGACCGTCACAACGAGGAGATCATGAGCATCGTCCGCACAGCGCTCACCGAAGTCGCCGACCTGCCCATCGACAAAGCCGTGCGAAAACTCGTGACCGTCGCGATCGAGGCCCACCGCATCGACCCGAAACTGCACCGCGTCCTCGCCGAGCAGATCCCGCGCACGGGCCAGCTCAAGGACGTCGAAGCCTTCAACCGCGAGGTCCACGCTCTCGTTCGCACCTATCTCGAAAGCCGCCGCAACGAGATGCGCAAGATCGACCCGGGCCTCGCCACCTTCATCTGCGTCAGCGCCATCGAGGCCGTAGCGCACAACACGGTGCTGAACCACGCCGAGATGCTCACGGAGAAGACGGTACGGACCCTGGTGGACGAGACGACGCGGATGGTGGTGGGGTATTTGAGGTAGGTGGAACGATGTCTGGGGCTTGCACGCGACCTGCTGGCCGCGAGGACAGGTTACGCTTCATGGCGCGGGGAGAAGACAACTCCGCTCCGGACGTTCATCCCACGAACCGGCATGATGACATCATGCCCCTGTTTTGCCCGACGGGTCAAATCGATTCGGAAAACCGTTATCCGCCCATGGCCTCGCTACTGTGCATGGGGTTGTTTTCGGCATTTTAGGCTGGCCGCCCCCTAAGCAGCCATCCGCTACTGATCGCCGCGCATGCGTCACCGGCCGGGGCGCTCTCCACGCCGACGGTCAATCCACCCGACAGATGAGTTGGAAAAAATGGTCGGAGCATCGGCTGCGGCTGTAGCGGCGAAAAAATCAATTAGACGATTCACATAGGTGAATGCGGGAACCCTAAGGATCGGGAAAAATCGGCAATCCGGGGCTGGCTAGGCCATTTGATCTCGGAACTATTGAAACCCGGACGGGGCCGCTGATGCCGAGTCGGCGGCCCTTGTTTGCGAGGAACGACAGGGCGTTTGCCACGTTTTCCCGATGCCCTTCCCCAAGGGCACCCTGAGTGGCCCCAGCTCCAGCGCCCCCCGTATCCCCGCGAGCTGGGGCTTTTTTTGTTCCCTGCTTAGCGATGTGTTCTTTGCGTTCGCGGCGTGTTCTATGGGACCGAATTCCTTGACCTGTCCCAAGCGGGGCCGGCCGGGCCCTGAATTAGGACGTTTCGAAATTTAACTTAAAACCCTGAGCGTTAGCTACGGACAGTAGCTATTTTGCATTAAGAACAGATTGCGAACCAGGTGCTCCGCCAAACGAACATACGGCGTGAGGTTCAACCCCAACGGAACGCGCGCGCTTCCCTGAGCGTTTTTAGGCAGCAGATCTTTCAAGTCGGGAGGACGTTCATGAAACGCCACCGGTTCAAACAGGATAGAGCGATAGGCGAACGGCTCATCGAGGAAGCGCGGTTAGCGAGGGAAAAGGCAGGTCAATTGCCGGCAGGGGCCGCGGAGCGTGAAGAGCTTTTGAAGAAGGCCCGCGAAGCCGACATCGCCGCCCACATTGATGAATGGCTAACCTCGCCCGGGTTGCAGCCACCAAAGCTAGGAGTATGATTCTGGGTGATTTGCAAACCAAGGGAGGTGCATTTGGCAGCCAACCTAGTTTTGAGAATTGCCATCATCGGACTGGGCGTCTTTTCGACGGTTCTTGCGTCCATGCTGTACTTCAATCTGTAAGAGAAGGCCGCCTCGGTTGGCGGCCTCTTTCATTTCATGAAGGCGGGTTCTTCATCACCGTCTTGCTATCACGCCAGCGTCCTAACAGCACGAACGGAAACCCCAGCCAGATCCGTTCTGTCGATTCGTGGCTGCGGTGCGGTCCGCTAAGACCGGCCCTCCGGGCTCCAAAGGATTGCCCCTTTTGGACAGTCATGTTTTCCCACTTCATCGGCATATATTGAACTCGCCAACCGGGCTGGTTTCCCCTTCCAGCCCCAGCCCGGAGAGGCAGGCGGCCCTACCGCGCGATCAGCGAGGCAGGGTCGCTGCGCGTCATAGAAGGCGGCCTTTTTCGGACGACGAATCGCTCTCCTCTACCGAAGAACTATGCTTAGAGTGCGCCGCTGCCCAGTCCTTCGAAGTTGAAGCAAAGAAGATCGACCTCGGCTCCGGTGAGATCGGCTCGAAAAAATCGGCATGTGTATTCAGTCTGCTTCCTGCTCGCACGGTTGGATGCCGCTTCAGTCAAGAAAATGCACTGTCTGCAACTATTCGTATGGTGACGATTTTGACGCGCGTCTAGCTGCCGCAAAATTTGACTGAGCAGGTCGCGAAAGTTGTTTGCACCAACTTCAAGCGTCGCAATGGCATGGATGAGCGGTGCGATGGGATCGCTGGCAAGAATTTTCTCTCCTCGGGGCGTCACATCAAGGATGACCGAGCGCTTGTCTTGGTCGGCGCTTTTGCGCTGAAGGTAACCCTTGTCTTCAAGACGCTTGACGGTTTGAGAAGCGGTGGCCCGAGAGGCGCCGACGAACTGGGCTAGCGCGGACGGGGTTCGTGAGAACCTGTTTGCACGAGCAAGAAGTCTCAACGCCATCCATTCTCGATCAGTCAATCCGTGCCGGGCGCCATCAAAATGCCAACCGCTCGACGTTTGCACCAACAGATCGACCGCTTGCCGCGCTGCCGTGATCATCCCCGCCCCTCTCATGGTCCGGCAGATTTACCTGGCGGAACCTTACATTGCATGTAAAGCGGGGTTGAACGACTATACGAAGGTTTGCAATTGGTGATTGTGTATTCACAAAAACCGCTTTGAACGCGAGTCACAGGCCAACGGACAGTGGGTCAGAAGCGGTCGATGCTGCAAGCCACCGGAGACGTCAGTTAGGGGCCAGTTCCGGACATTGCTTAGGGGCCGCAGTGTCTTCGTGTGACGCCACCTGTTTCCAGGATGGGTCAGGTGACGTAGAATGCTACTGCCCCTTGAAGCGGGACGTGCCGAAATCGCCGTCCGGGCAAACGAGCAGCACTGGTGCTATCGGCAGGCACACTCCCCTTAGAGACCGTTCTTTTTTCGGTTTCGCACCACCGTTCACCACGAATTTTGCGCGCTGCGTTTGCGGCGGCTCGTTCGAGTAATGTCGGGAGGAAAGCGATGGGAAAGGTCGATCGAAGGTCCGCACTGGGAATCGGGTTGGCTGCAGTTTCGGCTGCCATGGTCAAGCCAGCCGCCGCTCAAGCCACAAGCTACAAGGATACGACGCCTTGGCCAGGTGTCGTGGTGCGTGAATATGAAGGCGAAACACCATCCCTGATCCCAGGTTTTAAGACCGTCTCAATGCGCGATATCATTATGCAGCCGGGGTCGAAGACCATGGGGCCCCCGATGATGAATGCCATGGTCTGCCATATCACCGAAGGGGAGCTTCGGCTTGAGCAGGAGGGAAAGACCTTTACGGGCAAGAAGAATTTTGTCTGGACCTGCAACAAGGAAACAAAAGAACAGGCCTACAACGACGGGAATGTGGTCGCGATTATGCGGATCACCGACCTGAAGGCTTAGCGCTCGTTTCTTCGCAAGAGATCGATTGTGGGAGCGGATGGCGCATGCGACAACGCGCCATCCGCGTGCAGGACCCGCCTCGGGTCAATCGCGTCGAGCCTCAGAGATCGATACCGACCACGATGTTACGGCCCATCAATTGGGCAATCCGGCGCGATGATACGGTATCGGTGGGCCAGATTCGGAATCAGATTGCGGAACATGTGTGAGGATGTCGGAAAGCCGTGTAGAAGGAGAACGACGGGCCCATCTGCTGGCCCAGCTTCGCGGTAGAACACGTTCACGCCGCTGATGGCGGCCGTGCGGTAATGAACGGTTAAATCGCCTGCGCTGCCGCCGGGCGTTGGCCCGCAACGATGAGCGGGCGTTGCCCCCGGTCCACATGCGGAAGCCGTGGACCTTCCGAACGATGGATGTGCGCTTACAATAGTTAAGGCGATGAGAGTCGCGCAAGAAAGGCGCATGGCAACTCCTTTATTTGGTACGTCGTTCCTCAATCCCGATCACCTCACGTCCACGACTTCCGCGATTACTGCCGTACGTTCGGCCAGTTCGGGAATCTTGGCCAAGTAGGCTTGGTAATGCTGCGAGGCTCGATGCGCTTCGACCGCAGTGACATCTCGGTAAAGCTCATCAAGGACGTAACGATGATCGTTCGAAGTGTCGCGCCAAACGTCCCAGCGCAGATTACCGGGCTCTGCCCTGCACTGCGGGGCCATACCGACAAGCAATTCTCTAAGCTCATGGTTCTTGCCCGGATGAGCAATCAGAATGGCGGTAATTTTTGAAGGCATTGTTCAAACAGACTTTTTTTGGAGCGACTGCTACCTCAGGGCCAGCCAAGCTATGCTTGGCGGCTTACTTTCTGAGTGCTGCCAGGAGCTCCTTCGCGAGGAGCCCGGCCGACGCGGGATTCTGGCCAGTGATGAGGCGTCCATCGACGACGACGTGAGGTTGCCAGTTAGCTACGGACGTATATTCGGCGCCCTCTGCCCGCAGGGCATCTTCCAGTTCGTAGGGAACGTCTTCGCGCGCGTAGTCGTACTCTTCCTTCTTCGAGAACGAAGTCAGCTTCTTGCCCTGCACGAATGGCTTGCCGTCGCCAAGGTCCACCCCGAGAAGCGCGCACGGACCATGACAAACGGCAGTCACAAACTTGCCCGTAGTCCAGGCCCGCACGACTGCATTCTGAACGATGGGGTTACGCTGGATGTCGACCATCGGCCCGAGCCCGCCGGGCACGAGAATGGCATCAAAATCCGCAGCATCCACCTCGGCAAGTTTGCGGCTGCGATTGAGGCGGCGAAAAGCCTTGCTTTCAAGGAAGGCTTTCTCCGCAGGATCTTTCTCGTCGTATGCATCATACGGCGTCCATCCACCTCTTAAAGACGCGAACTCAACAGCGATGCCTGCCTTGTCAAGAACATCGAAGGGATGCGCGACCTCAGCGAAAAAAAAGCCCGTCTTGCGATTTTGCGGACCGATCACCGCTGCGTTGCTGACGATAAACAGGACATGTTGAGTCATGATGCGTTTCCTGGAGGTGTCCACAAAGGGCGGAGCGCTAAATCTGTCGTCGCTATGACACTACCCGGTCAACCAAGAACCGTATTTCCGAATCCTGCGGGATCATGAGCAATCACTGCGGTACTCCGGATCGGAACGATCGGCATTCACCTCGATCTGGCCGCAGCACAATTCGCGATACTGCCCCGGAGTGAGGCCCGCGGCCTTCCGGAAGACGCGCGTGAAGTTTGCTTGCGAGCCAAAGCCGAACTCCAGGGCAATTTGGACCAAGGACAGACGGTCGCGCGCGAGTTCGTGCCGCGCAGCCTGGACGCGGCGATCGGTCACGTAACGGTGCGGTGACAGTCCGGTCGCCTCGCGAAACAGCCGGGAAAAATGGTAGGGGCTGAGGCAGGCCCGAGCCGCCAGATCATCGAGTCTGATTTCGTCTCGCAGGGAAGCTTCGATATAGTCCAGCACGCGCTGCAGGCGCCGTGGATCGAGTGACGGCGACCTGTCGGGCGCGCGCCAGCGGTCGATCGTATAATTGCCCAGAAGATGCGCCGCGAGGGCGACTTGAATTCCCTCCACGAACAGCGCGTCGGTCGGCTGGCGCGGACGATGAAGCAGATCCCGAAGCGGCGAGCAGATGTGGAAGAGCACCTGGTCCGTCAGACCGTGGGCGTAGGCGATCTCGATCCTTGCTGGAGCGATATTGAAGTCCGCAAGCGCGCTCTGGTCCAGCAGCGCTGGCGGAAGGTAGAGATGAAGACATTCCATCCGGTCCGAAAGTTCGAGATGACTCTCCTGCGTTCCCACCGGGACAAGGTAGCTCATGCCGGGGCGCGCGAGGCTCTTCTGCACTTCACCGTTGCCGGTGCGACACACCATCCCGCCGCCTGACAGCAGCATGACCAGCTCGGTGCAGATGGGAACGGGCGTCGCCTGGCGCCCGGCCTCAAACTTGCGATGCTCGATGCTCAGCCCCGGCCAGTCGTTAGCCGCGGCCAGCTTTTCGCTGTTCTGATATTTCTGATCTCCATGCGTCACGAGCGCCATGACGACCTCCGCTGGTTGCGGCGAATCCCGGCCCCGTATCGCGAGCGAGCGATCATTCCATCCGGTGGTGAGTTGCAGCCCCGGCCGCTGCCACGCCGATCGCGAATTTCTCACAAGCCGCGTCAGCGAAGTCCAGAGGCGCCGCGGTTAAAAGAGGTAAAAGGCAGACAAAGCAAAGGCTTGGAGCGGCGCACGATCGGCTTCTGAAGCCTGTCTCGTCGCGGGATGAGCAAGATGCGTCCGTCATTGCGCAGGAATCGGAAATACCGCAATGCGCGCCTGCGCTAGTGAAAGGCTCATCAACGGCAATGCCGCCGTATCGAGGATCGGAGCCTGTTATGAAGACGCTTATCTTTGCGCTTGCTGCAATGTCGTTCGCAACGGCCTCCGCCGCCGTCGCGGCCGAGAGGACCGTATCCATCGTCCTCGTCCACGGCGCCTTCGTCGATGGCTCGGGCTGGAAGGACACCTACGACATTCTCTCGAAGGCGGGCTATGAGGTGCTCGTCGTGCAGCAGCCGACGATCTCGCTGCGTGACGATGTCGCGGAGACCGAACGCGTGATCGCCAAGGCGCGGCATCCGGTCATTCTCGTCGGGCATTCCTATGGCGGAATGGTCATCACGGAAGCGGGCGACAATCCGAAGGTTCGCAGCCTGGTCTATTTCGCGGCATACGCGCCCGATGCCGGCGAGTCGGTCAGCACGCTGTCGGAAGTACCCGTGCCGCCCGGCGAGCACAGCGCTCCGCTGGTCACTGAGGGCAATTATCTCTTCGTCGACCGCGACAAATTCCCGACCTCCTTCGCCGCCGACGTCGATGCCGCAACGACCCGCTTCATGGGTGCGGCGCAATTGCCGTTTGGATTGCAGGCGGTGCAGACAAAGGTCGACCGCGTGGCCTGGAAGACGAAGCCGACCTATTACATGGTCACGAGCGAGGATCACATTATCCCTCCGACCTTACTGCGCACCATGGCCAAGCGATCGGGCGCGAAGGTGACGGAGATCAAGAGCAGCCACGCGGTGATGCTGTCGCATCCGCGCGAGGTCGCGGCGTTCATCAGAAGCGCAGACACCTCCGCAACCGACTGAGATCGGCCGCGCTACGTGCGGATGCGCTCGCCTATCACGGACAAGGACTCGCGACATGACCCTCAAGGATATTCTGCCGGGAAGACTTGGCTTCGGCGCCGCGCCGCTCGGCAACATGTTCCGCGACATCCCCGAGCAGGAAGCGCTCGCAACGGTGAATGCGGCCTGGAACGATGGCATCCGTTATTTCGACACCGCGCCGTTCTACGGCGCGGGCCTCGCCGAGATCCGCATGGGGGCTGCGCTGGCCGGCCGGCCGCGAAGCGACTATGTCGTCAGCACCAAGGTCGGAAGGTTGATCCTGGACGAGATCGAGGATGTCGGCGCCCGCGACCTCGGCGAGAAGGGGGACGTGTTCAAATACGGGCGTCCGAACAAGATTGTGAACGACTATTCCCGGGACGCGACGCTGCGCTCGATCGAGGAGAGTCTGAAGCGGCTCGCGACCTCCCACATCGACATCGCCTTCGTGCATGACGTGGCGCAGGACTTTTACGGCGACGAATGGCTTTCGGTGTTCGAAAGCGCACGCAAGGGCGCGTTCAATACGCTCGACCGGCTGCGCGACGAAGGCGTGATCAAGGCATGGGGCCTCGGCGTCAACCGGGTCGAGCCGATCGAACTGCTGCTCGCGCTCGAAGGGCCGCGCCCCGACGGCTTCCTGCTCGCGGGCCGCTACACGCTGCTCGACCATGCAAGGGCGCTTCAGCGGGTGATCCCGATGGTTGCGGAGCATGAGCTCGCGATCGTCGTCGGCGGCCCCTACAGTTCGGGCGCGCTCGTCGGCGGCCCGAACTTTGAATATGCGCCGGCGCCCCCGGAAATCATCGACAAGGTGGGGCGGATCAAGGCGATCGCCGACCGCTACGGTATCAGCATGAAGGCGGCGGGCCTGCAGTTCGCGCTGGCAAACCCGGTGGTGGCTGCGGTCATTCCCGGCGCGAGCCGTCCAGGCCGCATTGCCGAGGATCGCGCCGCGCTCGAGGAAGTCATCCCCACCGATTTCTGGCGCGAGCTGCGCTCGGCGGCGCTCGTCAACCCCGCAGCTCCGCTCCCCCACTGAAGTGCAGGTGAAAGAGTGGTTCGCCAGGCTTCTCAAACTCAGTGATGAAGCGTCGAGGTTGTGAGCACGGCGGTTCGTGGCAAGCCTAAAAAATAGCCAGAGGCGCCCCGCACAAGCGGTTTTGCGCGACAGTCGTGCAATTCAGAACGGCTTGCTTCAACAAGTTTGCAGTGCATGATAATACCAAGCGATCTCTTCGATCGATTGGCAATGCAATGCGGACTGCCACACGGCAACGGAGCGCACCTCGACAGGAGCTGACATTCAGCTTCGGTCCGTTTCGACTGGTCCCCGGCCGTCAGTTGCTTCTTCTCGACGAGCGCCCCGTCAAATTGGGCGGACGTGCGTTCGAGCTCTTGCGGCTGCTGGTGCAGCGCCGCGGCGAGCTGGTCAGCAAGAACGAGCTGATGGCGGCAGCCTGGCCGGGCAGGTTCGTCCACGACAGCAATCTTAAGGTCAATATGTGGAGCTTGCGGCGCTCGCTGGGAGACACCCAGATCGAGCCCATCTACATCGCGACCGTGGCGCGGTGCGGGTACAAGTTCATCGCCGATGTCCAGGTCGGCATCGGGGAGATCGAGGAGGAGCCCCCGCTGGCCGATCCGCTCCCGCTTTCGCACCCGCCATTGCCGCGCGGCATTGTCGGCCGCGAAGCCGACATCGTCGAAATCGCCGATGTGCTCGCTGAGGACAGGCACGTGACCCTGGCCGGCGCAGGAGGGATTGGTAAGACGACCGTAGCCCTGGCCGTCGCCCAGGCGTTTGCGCCAAGGTATCGCGACGGCGTCTGCTTCGTCGATCTCGCGACGATCTCCGATCCTACTCTGTTTGGCGCGGCGCTGGTGACGGCACTCGGTATCCGAGGCAATACGGACATGGGGCTGGCTGCTGTCCTCGACTATCTGAGACCGCGGCAGATGCTGCTCATCCTCGACAATTGCGAGCATGTGCTGCCCGCCGCCATGATCTTTGCCTGCAAGTTCATGACGGACACATCGCCATCCCGGCTGCTTGCCACGAGTCGCGAGCCGCTCGGCACCACCACTGAGCATGTCGTGCGGCTTGGCTCTCTACCTTCTCCGAGATCCGGCACTGGACTGTCGGTTGATCAGGCTGTCAGGTTCCCGGCAGTGGAGTTGTTCGTCCGCCGCGCCGCCGAATGGTCGGACTACGAGTTCGTCGACGATGATTGCGAAGCCATCGCCGCGATCTGCCATTCTCTGGACGGACTTCCACTGGCCATCGAATTGGCTGCGGCTCAGATCGGCAGGTTCACTCCGCGGGAGTTGTTGGTCATCCTCGATCAGAAGCTCGGTTTTAGCGCGGCCAGGACCGACGCCGCGCCGCCGCGACATGAAACCCTGATGGCGACGATTGAGTGGAGCTTCCGGCTGCTGTCGCCGAAGGAAGCCACGCTGTTCACCCTGCTGTCTGTGTTCAGTGATGGATTCGAGGTCGAGGATGCGGTCTTCGTCGCGGAAGCGGCCGGGCTCACGCCAATCGACGTCGTGACTGGACTCGGCAGCCTCGTCGCCAAATCACTGTTGAGCGCGCAGGCCCGGGGCGCGAGCCTGCGCTACCGGCTGCTCGACAGCACACGCCGCTATGCCGCCGAGCGGCGTCAGGTCGACCCGGCGTGCGGCCAGGCGCTGCGCCGCCATGCGGAGCGCATGGTTGCGCTGTTCGAGCAGTCCGAGGAGGAGTGGAACTGGCGCGAGCCGGCTGATTGGACCGAGCGCTACCTCGGCCGCATAGCCGATCTGAGAACCGCGTTGTCATGGTCGTTCGGCGACCAGGGCGACGCCATACTCGGCATCAGGCTTGCGGTTGCGGCGATCACCCTGTGGTCGGAAACCTCCATCCTGTCGGAGGCGCAGGCGCGGCTAGAGGGCGCACTCGCCCTGGCCAAGAGCGTGGCGTGCGACGATCTGTCGAAGGCAAAGCTGGCCTGTGCCCTCGGATGGAGCCTGTTCTACGCCCGCAAGAGTTCGAATGAGAACGAGGTCGCCTGGCTCGATGCGATCGCCTTCGCAAGGCGCGCCGGCAGCATCGACTATCAGCAGCGCGCGCTAGTGGGTTTTGCATTCTACCTGCTGCAGATCGGCGAAGTCGCGCGTGCCATAACCTATCTTGAGGAGGCCACCTCGCTGGCTGATCGGGACCGCGATTTGACGGCGACATCCGAAGCCGACAGGGCCTTGGCCTGGGCCCGCGCCTTTGCAGGCGAATTAAGCAAAAGCCGCCCGGTTCTCGATCGCCTCGCGGCAACCTATTCGCTGGCGGAAGGCCGTTCGCGCAAGGATGCGAATGAGGTCTACCGCTTCATCACTGTCCGCTTCAATCTGCCCTTTGTAGCGTGGATGCAGGGGCAGGCCGACTACGCCGCCAGGCTGGCGCGCGACGCCGTTGATGCTGCGGACCGCGGGGGCCATTGGGTATCGGAGTCGAACGCACTTGGGCTCGCCGCACTTCCTATCTCGCTCGAAACCGGCGATCTTGACGCGCTCGAGATCTTCACAGAACGGCTGCGTCGCAACCTTGAACGCGAGCGCATCTCGCGCTGGGTTTCAGTCGAGCGCTATTTCTCCGCCTGCCTGCGCGACTTGCGCGGCGATCCGCGCGCGGTGGAGGATATTCGGGCCGCGATTGACGAACTGATCGAATGTCGCTTCCTGATGCGGATCGGCAGCTATCTGGCTTTCCTCGCTCGCGCTTATCTGCGGCAAGGGCGAATCGCGCAAGCGCGTGACGCCATCACGCGAGCCATCGACTATCAGGAAAGGCAGGGCGAGCGCTGGTGCCGCTCGGAACTTCAGCGGATCAACGCATCTATCCTTCTCGAGGACGGCGAAATTGTACGAGCTGAAGAACTGTTACAACTGGCGTTGGCTGAAGCTCGCGCTATTGGCGCGTTGACTTTCGCGCTTCGGATCGCCACCGACCTCGCCGCTCATTGGGCGGCGACAGACCGCGAGATAAACGCGGTTCAATTGCTCGCTCCGATTCTCGGCGAATTCACCGAAGGGTTTGGTACGCAAGACCTTGTCCGTGCCTCTCGATTGTTGACTCAGATAGAGGACGGTACAAGTGGCGTAGGACTCTAAAAATGCCCCCGAGCTCAAGTTGATGCAACTGGCAAGACATCGGTCAGAAGGGCTACGAGTTCTGATTGGATATTTTACTCACCTTCTGGAGGGCGGCAAATGCCTCCGGCACCCGCTGCTCTCGCGGATACTTCCGCTTCTGGCCCTTTTCGGACCTTAGGGGATGTCCGGTTTGAGTCCGCAAAGCGCCGGATAGCGGACATGGGTCCAGCCACGCTCGCGAGCCTCGAT
>NZ_LBJZ01000002.1:1359-1534 GCF_028128935.1 Bradyrhizobium sp. CCBAU 11361 | reverse complement strand
AAGGATGCGAACGCGTCCGACAACGAGCGCGCCCGGATCGAGCGACGGGTCCGCGAGCTTCTTTACGATTACTTCGACCAGTTCGGGATGAGTTCGCAGGTCGGCGCGGAAAGCGAGCCGCTGCAGGAGGTGAAGCCATGGATGGAGCAGCTCATCTCGGATATCGAATCCAACG
>NZ_LBJZ01000002.1:517-954 GCF_028128935.1 Bradyrhizobium sp. CCBAU 11361 | reverse complement strand
CGCCACCGGCCGCTCGACCCGCTGGGAGCAGCGGCGCGGCACCGGGTCTGGCGCCGAACAGCAGGTGCCTATCTACGTTGCCATCGGCGCTTCGCTGGCGGCCGTCTATGGCAGCGCGGAGCGTCGTGCCGGCAAGCCCGCCGGTTTCGCGCTCGCCATGTTCGATGAGGCCTTCTCCAAGATGGACGGTAAGAACCAGCGGCAGATGATGAGCTTCTACAAAAACCTCGGCCTGCAGTTCGTGATTGCGGCGCCGTTCGAGAAGCGCGTCGCCGTGCTCGAGCACATGGACACCATCGTGGAGGTGGACCGCATCGGCGAGCAGTCCAGGGCCACTGTGGTGGAGCTGAAAGAGAAGGCCAAGCGCGAGCTGATGGCCATCGATCCGGACCTGATGTCCGAAGATGAGCTCGCCACCCGTCTGGCCGCCGAGTAGC
>NZ_LBJZ01000002.1:0-165 GCF_028128935.1 Bradyrhizobium sp. CCBAU 11361 | reverse complement strand
CGCGACCAAGTGGCACATGTGCGGCTGGCCTCGGCGGAGATCCTATACCGATATCTCCGCCGTACCCCCGCGTCGCGTATCGCGGAGGATGCCGCCGTGCGGCTTGCCGCCGGGGCGGCGATGCACGACTCTCTGAAGAACAGCGCTTCCCAAGTCGCCGAGGTG
>NZ_LBJZ01000019.1:0-19054 GCF_028128935.1 Bradyrhizobium sp. CCBAU 11361 | reverse complement strand
ATACCTAAATAGCGCCACGTGATTCTCTTGCCTAAGTGTTGATTCGGGGGCGAGAGAATGCGCGCTGGTTTGTTTTGGCTGAACGACAGGCAATGGGAGCGTATCGAACCGCACCTGCCGAGGGGACTGACGGGGCCGGATCGGGACGACGACCGACGCATCGTCAGCGGCATCATTCACATGCTGCAATCGGGCGCACGATGGCGTGATTGTCCACGTGAATACGGCCCTTACACGACGATCTACAATCGCTTCAATCGCTGGGCCAAGCGAGGACGATGGTGCGCAATCTTCGAAGCGCTGGCCAAGCCTGGCGAAGACGGCGTCGTACTGTCGCTCGACTCGACCTCGATTAAAGCTCACCGGTGTGCCTCCGGCGGAAAAGGGGGGAGCACAATCAAGCAATCGGCCGCTCGCGCGGAGGCCGCACGACAAAAATCCATGCGCTGAGCGATCCGCTCTGCCGGCCGGTCGTCCTGCATCTGACTCCAGGCCAGGATGCTGATATCACTGCGGCTCACGATGTCCTGGCGCTCGCGCCACCCATGAGCGTGCTCCTCGCCGACAAAGGGTATGATGGCGACAAGCTTCGCGGCGAAATCATTCTTCGCGGCGCCAAGCCTGTAATCCCCAATAAATCTAACCGTGTCGTCATCCATCGCTTCAACAAACGCGCCTACAAAGGACGAAATGTCATCGAACGCTGCTTTTGCAGGCTCAAGGACTTCCGGCGCATCGCCACGCGATATGACAAGCTCGCCCGTAATTTTTTGGCCGCTGTTCATCTCGCCGCTCTCGTCGCATATTGGCTCAATTGAGTCTGAACCCTAGTGTTACTGAAAGGACCTCACCAATTGCGCTGGGCGCGCAGGAGCAAACTCACGGCCCTCTGGTTCTTAAGTTCATACACGGCAGCCGGTTTGGCAACTGCCGCTACCGTCGGCGCCGTGATTGTGCCAGAGTATTTCTGATCGAGGAAAATCGCGCCAAGCTCCGCCGAGAACGTGAGGTTTTTCACCGGCGTCCAGCGTGTGATGGTACCGACCGCTGCGATGTTGAAGTCGGGGTTGCAGACACCCGTCAGTCCTAGCGCCGCCATGCCTGCGCTGCCGCATATCTGAGCTTTAGCAGCGCCAGTGTAGCGAATAGCAGCCCACCCACCGAAGAAGCCGGTATTCCAGTTGGGATTCCAGTTATGGGTGAAACCGCCATTGAAGCCGTATGTGGTGGTCAGCTCAAGACCCGTCCCCGTCGCTGCCGTCACGCCGGAGTAGATGGCATCCGAAACGCCAGCAATGCCGATGCTCTGGTAGGCACCAGCGCGACCGGTGCTGCCGTAGATTGCCCACGCGGTCGGGAAGTTTTCCTGGATGCTGAACATGGTTGCGCCCTTGGTATACGCGCCCTGTAAGTTGATCGTATCACCAGCGCCAGTTGGGAGATTCTTGATCGACAACGCTAGCTGACCAGCCCAGCCCCACTTATCGCTTGGGTACCCAGTGGCTTCATTCGGACCGTAGTACGCCGAATGGTTATTGTGAGCCGCGACCGACGCCTGGAAGAGACCCCAAGCTTGGTCAACGCGCACCATGCCGACGATGTCCGGAGCGCGGCTGCCACCGAAATTCTGCGCCCCATAAGCACCCGTCACGATACCGGCAGCCGTGGCGCCTGTCGTGTTCCAGATGTTTGTCTGGTAGTAAGCAGTTGGGTCCTGCGCCGAAATTGTTGCCGTGATACCCTGACCCAAGTCAGCGGTATAGCTCAGCTGGTTGACACCTGTAGCATCGCCGCCACCACCCGGGAGGCCATCGAAGCTGTTGGCAGGATAGTTCGTCCACGGCGAGCTAAACTGGGAGACGGTCTTCCCCATGGTGAAGCCCGCAAACTGGATGAAGGCTAAGTAGACGCCGAGTGAACCGAGCCCAACGCCGTCACCCGAATACGACGTGGCGCCCGTTCCGGCGGAACTGGTGGAACCTGCCTTCCAGTTAAAGGTCGCCTCGAAGAAGGTGCGGACCATGCCGTATTCGGTCGCTGTGCGCGTATCGATTGTGAAGTCTTGGCGAGCACGAGCGGTGTAGTAGTTGCTTAGACGATTGTGCGCAGCACCGACGCCAGACAGTGGGGGCAGCACGAAGCTGTTGGTACCCAACATCATGTCGGCGCGCAGGTAGCCACCCAGCTTGATGCAGGTGTCAGTGCCGGGGATGTAATAGAATCCGGCACCATACAGCGAGCAAACCTTCACGTACTCGACCGCCTTGGCCTTGACGGGAAGGTCCGCCGCTTGCGCTTGACTCAATGCGATTAAGCCTACCGCTGGTGTCAGCGCGATTTGTTTAATCGTTCGATAGAAGTCAAAGATCGTATTTGAGAAAGTCATTGCCACCCTATCCTCTAGGCCAGAATTTGTGCGGCCGAGGCAATATCGTTGGGAAGCAACAGCCCAGTGACCACTATCGACTAATGTGATGGACTATTCTGATTTGGCGATAGATGAGAGTGAGAACGCGCCGCCATTCAAATGCGACTTCACGGCCAAATGCTGAGTGCGCTACCGATCGGGAGGTCGTCGCGAGTTGAGCCAACAGCTGGTAATTGCGTTATCAACGGTCGCAAAGGACGGCGGAACGCGTCCCGCCGATAAGCTGGATGAGGCGATGCCCGCTCTGCAAGCCGTGAGAATGGATCGAAAACTGTGGCTCGCGAATGTTGAAGCACGTAGTCATTTTATCGTGCGTCCCAGTACGTACTCGCGCTGACAACGCTCAACGCCTCACGTGATCCGCTTGCTCAAACGCTGAGACGCACGTCCTTCGCCGCTTGAGGACCACACCTCGGCACCAAAACCAGCGCGCGAGAACACCGCAGGATAACGAGCCGCGAGCTCAGGTCTAACCAAGTCGGACCCTCCGCCGCGAGCTGTTTGTCGAGGGTGAGGTCCGATCGGAGGATGAGAACGATCTTCCGCGCATCAACCATTATGCTTCGCGATTGAAACAGATCGTCCCGTCGCCGACCTCGATTTCAGCGTGCTTGAACTGAAGCAGGCGCTCGTCAATCCCGTCCACAGTGGCAAAAGTGAAGCCTTGAGCTTGTCGTCTTGGCCGGCTTATGAGACGACGCATGACCAGTTCGGCATGGCGTTTCGCCTCCTTACGCCAAAGCTGATGGCACGCTTTTAGTGCAATTCTTCGAGAGTCTTGTGACAGCGCGTAACGGTATCGCCGCGCTGGCCGGCGCCGCTCGGCCTCACCGATCCGGATATCTTGTAGCCGGTCGCGCCCAGCATCTCGGTTCAGCTTCGATCGATCACACATCGACGGAGCGGCCGCCCGGGCAAACGCCGGTTGCCTAGTTCAGCGGAGGAATGCCAGAGACGTTGTGCGCGCATCACAAGGCGATCGCACTCAGCTCATCGGCGGAGAGCTACATCCTTTCTCGGGTGTGAGCCGCGTCTCGATGTCTCCAGGCAGCCCGCGGCAACCTTCGGGCGTCACTTGTCGAATACGTCGTTTAGAGAGAGATTTGAGATGCCGCATCGGGCTCTCTGTGAACTTGCGAGCAGACAACGAAAGTCCAGCGCTGGCAAATTTCTTGAAGTTACTGAAACGACGCTACCCATCACCGTCCTAATTTGTCTGCCGCTGCAACGTCGGCGCTCCGATGGATTGGCAAGTGGATTGGACGACACCGAAAGGCAGCAGCGCAACGATATCAAGCGACAGGAGACGGCGATCGCATTCTGGCGCAGGAAAAGAAACGAATGGCGTCTCGATCAACGTGAGCCGGGATCACTTGTGATTGGCGCAGCACTCCCTGCATCACTTGGTTCCATGCTCACCTCCTTAAGCACCGTCGACCCGCTGGAGAGGCGTCGCCCCAGAGCTTCGACAAAGCGATCGTAGCGCTCAGATCCTTTGGCCCGCGCGGCCGGGCTATTTTGTTCCGGTAACGCTGGAGTGGACGTCAACCAGAAGCGGATGAACAGCGCGATCGTCTCAAGCGTCACAGTGTCATTGCGTTCGAGTCGCTCGAGGACGCGTACGATACGGTCGAATCGCTTGGCTATGGCTGCCTCCCGCCGGTCGGAATCGTCCGGTGAGAGGAATGACGAGATCGCAGCTTCGGCGACCAGCGACTTGGGCTTGCCATGACGTTTGGCGAGAACCTCGAGGCTGCCGAAGACATTGGGATCGAGGTAGATGCTCAGCACAGCATCGGCGTCATCTGGAGCCGCATCGAACTCGTCTTCGGCAAGCGGCGCACTGACCACGACCTCCTCATGTTGGGGCAGTTCTGGCTCGCGGCGAATTCCGCCATTCGGATCACGCGTTCTATGCTTGAGGGCCGCGAGATGCTCGACGGAGGGCGGGATCGCCTGGCGGCCCGACCACTCATCGTGCGGTGCTATCGATTCAACTGGACCCGTGGGCGAGGGTTTCAATATCCGGCCTTGGAATTGCGGATCCTCGTAGTACCGAACCTTGCGGGCGCGTACCGGGTGCACGCCTGAGACCATCACGATCGCCTCGTCGGGCGAGAGCTGCATGACCTCCCCCGGCGTGAGCAGCGGCCGGGAGGTCTCTTGCCAGCTCACCATCAGGTGGCCGAGCCAAGGCGAGAGTCGATGCCCGGCATAGTTCTTCATCGCCCGCATCTCGGTCGCAGTCCCGAGTGCGTCCGACACTCGTTTGGCGGTGCGCTCATCGTTGGTCGAGAACGCAATCCGGATATGGCAGTTGTCGAGAATGGCGTGGTTCGGCCCGTAGGCGCGTTCGAGCTGGTCCAGGCTCTGGGTGATTAGAAAGCTCCGAATGCCGTAGCCGGCCATAAAGGCAAGCTGGCTCTCAAAGAAGTCGAGCCGACCGAGTGCGGCGAACTCATCGAGCATAAGCAGTAGCCGCTGCTGCCGCTGGTTGGTATCGAGGCTTTCGGTCAGTCGCCGGCCGATCTGGTTGAGCACGAGCCGCATCAAGGGTTTTGTGCGGGCGATATCGGAGGGCGGAACCACCAGGTAGAGCGAGATGGGCCGATCGCCGTCCACGAGCTCGCGGATGGCGCCAGTCACATCGGCCGGTGACTTTGGCAACGGCGGGATCGCGATAGAGACCCAAAAAGCTCATCGTGGTCGACAGCACACCCGAGCGTTCATTTTTGCTCTTGTTGAGAAGCTCGCGCGCCACTGAGGCGACCACGGGATGAACGCGATCCCCGAGTTGCGGGGTCGCCAGCATCGCATTCAGCGTCGCCTCGATGGGACGCGACGGGTCGGACAGGAAGTTGGCGACGCCGGCTAGCGTCTTGTCGGCTTCCGCATAGAGCACATGCAGAATGGCGCCGACGAGCTTAATAAATGGCTGGTCTTTTCCCAGTGATTGCGGCGCTCGAGGGCGCCGTCGGGGTCGACGAGAATGTCGGCGATGCTCTGCGCGTCTCGTACTTCGCAGTCGCCTTTGCGGATCTCGATCAGCGGATTGTAAGCGGCGCTTGCCGGGTTGATCGGATCGAACAGGAGCACGGGTCCAAAGCGGGCGCGCCAACCCGAGGTCAGCTGGAAATTCTCGCCGCGAACTTGAACGCCGCCGAAGTGCCCTCGGCTTTCTACGAACTGAAAGACTCGTTTCGTAGCCTTACCGCCAGCATGGTTCGCGTGCTCAACGAACTGCACCTGCAATGGAGCCAAAATACAGAGGCACTCAGGAATGGTGCTGAAAAGTTCGAGCTTAAGATTGCCCTCGACCCTCTGCCGCAGCTCAAGCCAGCGCTCGAGGAATTCGAGAGGATCAGGAAGAGGCCCGAACTGTACTAAGGGTCGTTTCTGTCCCAACAGCGCGTATCAAGGAATCGTCCCCAAGTCGCCCTATGAGTGAATCAGGCCAACGTCACCAAACCGCCGTCCCACTATCGTGGTCGCCGCTATCGACCTCCAGAGTACTGGGGAGAGCCGCTTGGCAACGAAAGAACAGTTCCACAGCGGAGTTCGCAGACTCCTGCGCGAGGCCGAATTGCAGGGAGCGTCCTCACTCGAACTGAACTCGGGTCAACTCCATCGTTGGATCTAAGCATCAATCGCATCTCCAGCTTTGCGTTAGCTCCGCAAGCGCAAGTGGAATTCATGCGCAAACAAACGCGATCGCGCCCTTGGGAAGCCGCTCCTTCGGAACGGCGGGATGATCTCCCAATGCTCCGCCGACCCCGTTAATTACCCGGGTCGCGCTTCGCGCTTGCCCCGGCTTTCCTGTCTGGCGCTTCGCGCAAAGTGACAGGAAAGGTCTTGCGGAATGAAAAAGCCCTCGCGGCACATCAGGGATGAAATTGCTCGGCTTCAGGAGCAGCTGAAGCAGGCTGAAACGCGGGAGGCCGAGCGCATCGGCCGCATCGCAGTGAGAGCCGGGATGGGACATTGAGGAACCCGCCACTGCGAAGCGAGCGACAACACCGATCTCGAAAGCAGCGTCGTTGCAGCGATACGACACTAACGTGCGGCGCTCGAAGTGGCGGAAAACCTGGAACGAGAGGGCACGTGCGCGCATCGAGCGCTGACGTGCACGCTGCTCGATTTGGAGCGTGCTCTGCGAGACGAAGCGGACCGCATCTCAACAACAACCTGTTTGAGACCGGCTCCGCAGCGGTTGCGCGGTCGGATAAAACGGGGGCCGACCTGGTCGAGGCGAGTGCGAGATTGGATTCCGCCCGTCGAACCTTAGCTGCTCTGGAACGGCAGTTGGGATATCTTCCAAAAGTCTCGAGGGGAACAAGTGAGGTTAGGTAAGAGTTTCGCACGATCGGAAGGTTTCACGATCATTTCAGAGCGGCGGCGGCAACGCTCTGACGGGCTCGCGTCTCAGCCAAAATGCCGGCGCCTGAAACCAGCCCCTCTCTGCGCACCTCGTGTTTGGGCCGCCGAGGCACAGTGCGCGAATCGGGACCTTGCCGGATCCCAAGCCTTCCAATGCACCATCCAAGCGCCTTCCCGCCGCTTCGCCGCGTCCACCTATGCAGGGATAGGCCTCGACGCGCTGGCTCGATCGTCCTGTCGAGCGTGCGCAACTTCTGATGACGCTGACCAGCGCGAGTCCTGGTTGAGTTTCCTCTTGTGACGGCGTGGAAACGGCTTTGCAGCGTCTTCGATTTTCGGCACGGCTGCGATCGCGTGAAAGAGCTCTAAAACGGTTCGACGATAGGCAGGCGCTTGAGCCAGCGTCAACGCATTGTCGGAGAAGTGGAAGCCATGCCGGTACAACCCCTGATCAAAAACAGACGTCATGCGCCAATCAGAGCGCCGCAGAGCTGCGCTTACGATCAACGTCGAACCGATGCATTCGAACCACCAATCTCATTGGTGGCGCCTGCTCCGGTGCGATCGATGACCCAGGCCACCATATAGCCCTTGGCCTGCTCGGCCTGCACCTGCCGGAGGGCCTCAGAGTAGGTTAGTAAGGGCTCCTGCGCCGGGTAGACGGCGCGGTCGGTCGGAGTGACGAAGTGATGGCAGCACACGCGATAGTCTTTAGCCTCGTAAATCGGAATCCTCCTCTCGCCTCAGGTCGCGCGGCCATATGCGCTTTCAAATACTGCCCTACCACAGAGAATGCGGCCTTTAAGAGGCCGCGCGCTTCTTCAACACCCCATAAGGTTGGTCAGGCTGCCAGCTCCGACGCGATTCAATGAGCTTCTCGATCAGTTCAGACTGCGGTCTCGGTTTTGCCACGAGACAGTGGGATTCAAATCGGGCCGTGGAGCCCCACATCATCGCCACAGTCCGAAGACACCCGCCCGGTGCGATTGATGGCGAGAGAATGAATCGTTTGGCTCTGATCGATTCATAGAAAGCACTGGACTCGCTTTCCCAGGAAGCGAGAATTCACGTATGCCAAACCTCATCCTCGGGCCACTTCACCTTCGCCGCTTCGAAGCCACCCGCAACATGCGGCGGTTTTACTTGCTTTCGATCCAGCCGACCTTGTTCGGCGGGGTCTCACTAATCCGCAACTGGGGCCGGATTGGCACGAGCGGGCAGGTCTTGATGCGAACCTTCGAGGACAGCGCGGGAGCGGGCGAAGCATTCGGACGGCTGGAGCGCACCAAGCGCAGGCGCGGATATGCCTCTGCTGAGGAGAAAGTCTGAGGTTTCGTCAGTTTTCCGGAGATTACGGATCCACTTACGATGTCTGGAACGTGAACTGACAGAAACCGTTGAGCCGGAGGGGACGACTTGAAACGCTTCATGATACGCTCGCGTCGCGGCGTCGGCTGATGAGAATTCTCAGCCCGATTGTTGAGAGCTTTGTGCTGGCGATGTTCAACGTAAAAAGGCCATCTTCGCCCCGCAGCGCCGTACGAACGCTTGTCCGTGATCGTCACGCGCGGCGGCGTGCCGGCGGATTTCAAGAGCTTCTTCATGAGCCGCTGAGCACCGCGCGAGTCACTTCGGCGCTGGATCAAGACGTCGGGAACGAAGCCATTCTGGTCGACAGCGCGCCAGAGCCAATGTTGTTCGCCCGGGATCGAGATAATGATCTCGTCCAGATGCCATTTGTCACGGCGAGCGGCAGCGCGCTGACGAATCCGATCGGAGAACGCCACGCCGAATTTGGGTCCCCACTGGCGCCCAGTTTTATAGTTCACGCGTGCTTGGCACGAGCGAGCCTTTTCGACTTGGCGCGACATCTCCATGACAAGCGCTATCGCCGACTCTCGAACCTTTGAGAATCGCCTCCTTCAGTTCAGCGGTCAGTTAAGTTGACGATGCCGTGGCTCGACATTCGGTATGGCACAGCGATTGCTCCAATGAAAACAAAAGCGCGCCGGAAGCTGAGCACGGCGAGCCGGTGTCGGAGTATGGATCTTCTCTGAGCCGTTAAGCAACATAGCCATCAGCGGGCGGAACCCAGGTCCAGCCGGTTGATATCAGGAATCTGTTGATCGGCCACGTCTTCTTTTTGTCGTGCCACGTAACTCTGACAGGTAGAGAGATTTTGGAACCCACATTATGCCCGCGGAGTCGGATATTAAATGTGCGAATGCAAACATTCGAACAAGCACCGTCTGGACAATTGTGCTCGGCTTTGCCGCCGATCCATTGATGCGGTGGAGTTGGCCTGACGCAAGCCAATATCTTCGGAGCATGCCTCGGTTCGTTAACGCCTCTGGTGGACCAGCGTTCGAGCACGGCACAGCATACGTCACGGGAGGAATCCGCGCCGCAGCCCTGTGGCTGCCGCCTGGCGTGCAGCAAGACGAGTCCGCGTTAGACGAACTAATGGCGCAGTCCCTGAACCCAGAGATCACCGGAGATATGGCGCTCCTGCGGCAGGAAATGGCTGAACATCATCCGCCCGAGCCGCATTGGTACCTGCCTCTCATCGCGGCCGATCCGAACTGGGTCGGGCAAGGACTTGGTACATTGCTGATGAAATACGCTCTTCAACGATGCGATCAGCAGGGCATTACCGCCTATCTGGAAAGCTCGAATCCCGAGCACATTCCCTTTTACCAAAACCACGGCTTCGAGGTCATTGGCAAAATACAACATGGTTCTTCGCCGCCGCTCACGCCAATGTTGCGAGCAGCCAAATAAAGCGAAATTCAAAGCCTGTGTTCGCATTGGCTCACGAGGGCCGCTTTTCAGCACTGCTTACGTGTTGTCTGCGGCGGCGCTGATTTCGCTAGCAAGCAGTGGGGCGACTTGGGCTCGCGGCGATGCTCCATGATGTCGGGAAAGCTACCATTCCGCTGACGCTGTTCGACAAGCCTGGTCGCCTAAATGAGAAAGACAGCAGGCTGATCGAGACACATCTGGTCTACGGCTTCGGAGCGCTCAGGATGATCTTGAGGCAGCCCCACAGAGCAATGAAAAATATCCCTGCGGGACTCTTGAGAAGTCTCATTGTTCTAGGCCGCGCTCTGCGAGCAGCCGGTGCATGACCTCGCCTTTGATCTCGCCTGCGATTTGGTTTCGAACTTGGGCTCCGAGCACCCGCTCGGCATCGACGTCGCCTACCAGACCATGTTCGGCCAGTCGCCGATCCAGACGGCTTTGAAACTCTTCGCCCATGGCTTCGACGAGCCGGTCCTGCATCGCTGCATGTTCGTCCGGTGCGATGCGCCTCAGCACCGTCTCCCAAGGTTGCCAGCGGGTTGCCATATAGTCGGTGAATTGGGTCGCTTCCCGCGCCCGGACCAGGTCCAGCGCCTCCGTCGCATCATCCTCGCTTACACGAGAGACCGCCAGGTATTGCATGTTAGGGGCGAGGTGACTCAGCTCGAGCGGCTCGCGCAGCCGATGTTGATAGGCCAGGTAGACTTCGATCTCGTCTAGGTCCGGGTAGACGCTGAGGAGCGAGTTGACCCTGTCGCGCGCGATCTCGTCAAGCGCCTCCAAGCGGAACGCAACACGGCCGCGCTGGATCAGTTCGCCAAGACGATCGTCATAGACGCCGTCCTCGACGTCAGCGTTGAGGCGCGCGGTCTGCATACCGTTCCAGTGCAAGGTAACTCGATCCTCGCAGCTCAGGTTGGCCTCGGAAGCCTGTGCAAAAAACTGCTCGCGCAATCTCGGATTGGCCGCCGCCTGCCGCAGATCATCAGCCACTCTCTGCCGAAACTCGTCATTGCCGTAATTCACGGTTCCCCGTAGCCTCTCCAGGAACTGCGCGTAGTCCTGGGCGCCTGGCTCATCCGCAAAGTGCTGCCATTCGGCCAGCGTCGCCGGGTCGTCTGCGAGCCAGTGCGCGGCAGCCTCATATAGAGATTGCTGCGCAAGCTGCGGTGGCGCTTCAGCCGCCGCCAGATTAGCGAGGACGTCGTCCGGCAGCGGGTTATCCCCGAACTCGAGGTTCTCCAAATGCGGGTAGCTGAAACTAAGATTCGGTACCAGTCCCTCAAGAAGATCCTCAGGCAGGCTGGTCAGCCGGTTACCGCTGAGATTGAGCGATTGGAGCGTGCTCGGAAGGGGGGCAGGGAGGTTGGCCAATTGATTGCTGCTGACATCGAGTTCAATGAGCCCCGATGGGAGGGAGTTGGGGAGATCGGTCAGCTGATTGCCACTAACCGCGAGCGAGGTGAGCCTGCTCGGGAGCGCGTCCGGCAGGCTAGTTAGTCGGTTGTCGCTTGCGTTCAGGATCTCGAGCCCAGCCGGAAGGTTGGCCGGCAGACTGATCAAGCCGTTATCGGCCACCTCCAGCCGAGAGAGGGTCGCCGGAAGAGCTTCCGGCAAACTGGTCAACCGGTTATGGCTAATGAGAAGATGCTGAAGACCGGGTGGGAAGCTGGCGGGCAGGCTGCTTAGCTCGTTGTGCCTGGCGCGCAGTTCCAGCAATCTTGGCGGCAGGGCGGCGGGCAAAGCGGTCAGGGAGAGGGAGGACAAATCCAGCGAGTGCGAGCCCGTGTTGTCCGCCCCCCTAATTCGTGTGCGCCCCTGTCGCCGATTCTCGGCTTCGCCCTGCCCCTCTTCGGTAACCCAGTTGTCCAGGATCTGCGCGCGCGCGGAGGCCGGGGTCCGATATCCTGTCATGGCTTCGACCAAATCCGCCACGGCTCGGCTGAAGCCGCTGAGGTAACTTTCCTGCTCCCCCGCCTCAGAAGCGGCCGAGGAAGAACCTGCACTCCACTGTGCCTGTCCTGTGTTCATCAATTTCTCCATCGTCAGAACAAGAATACCCCCGCTTCTCCAGGTCGCGAAGCAGGCGGGTTGTCATGATCATTCGAGAGCCAGCGCACGTGCGCTGCGGCTCCCGCCCGACTCGAGCCGGCACAGGGTCGCACACGGCAAACTGATCGATACTGCTGCGAGGCTTCCTGCCATTTCGTTGACCAGATAAGTCCCGGAGGACTGTCAACGTGGCAGCGTTCTGCCCTTAGCAGGCCTACCTGTCGATCAGCTGACGAGTGTCGCTGCAGCGCGTGGGGAGACTCGTCATCCAGACAACACGATAGTTGAAGGTGAACGCGGGCAGGATGAACTTCTCGCCGATGCAGGTCGTCGTGATGAGATAATCCGAGGCGCATGGGGAGGTGGCGCGTTCCGATGATAGTCAATTGGGTACCTGCCGAAATCTAGGCTCTGACCAACGTTTGATCAGTTGACGAGTGTCGCTGCAGCCCCAGGTCGCTCGGTTGCCAGAGGTGATCGAAGCAAGCCGGTTTGAGGTTGAACCGGTCAAGCTTCGCAAAGACCAGCTTGGCACGGATTGCCTTGGCATAGGACACCGCCAGCGCTTTGGCGTTCGGAGCGCCTGCCACTTTTCGTTGCCACGTACTCGGCCGAAGGCTCCACTGGCCGCGGTTGAGATGAGGCGCCAGCCGCGCTGGGCTCTATGCCTAAGGCGCTCCTGCCTTGGTTATCCGCGGTAACGTGGAGGCGGAAGAAAAATCGCCCTCAGCCATCATCGAGTCAGTGCTCCGACAGATATGCCGGCTTCGATGCCATCGTTGCCCCTTTTCCGGCGATAGCTCTTGTCAGCTTATCGAAAGCTAAGTGTCTTAGGCCTACAACGTATCGTCGTGGACTGAGCCTGCTCAGTCTCGTAAGGAGGTTCAATGGATCGTTTTCAGGCAGAACAGATTCAGCGCGGCGATGTGATCCCTTCCGGGTCCTCCGAACAAGAGGACCCGGGAAGCGGGGCTACGGCGCAGTGGGACGGAGTCGTAACAGGCTATGCAGCAAACTCGGCGGATTCAGCCCATGCGGAGGGAGACGAGAACGAGGTGCTTGAGCATTGGGCTGCAGAACCGGAGGTGGGTCCGCTCGAGGATCGTGAAGAGGCGGTAAGGCGACTGAATGCTCGGGGTGAGGCCACAAGAGTGGATCTCGAGTCGCTGTCTCTTACTAGCCTGCCTAGACTTCCGACAGGTATCGTCGTGCTCGATGTGCCCTTCAATCGGCTTACCACTCTGCCCGATAGCCTTCCTGCTTCGCTCCAGCGTCTCGACGTTAGGGGCAATCAGCTGACCGGCCTGCCCGCGCTTCCGACCGAGCTCAGAGGCCTCGACGCGAGTTCCAACCGGCTGAGAAGCTTGCCTGGGGCCCTACCAGCTGCGCTCCAGTTTCTCGACCTCAGCCACAATCAGTTGCCGAATCTGCCCGAGGTCCTCCCTGCTTCGCTGCGGTTTCTCCACGCCGGCCACAATCAGTTGACGAGTCTGCCGGAGGTCCTTCCTGCCACGCTCCAGTTTCTCGACCTCAGCGAAAACCGATTGACGGGACTGCCGGAGACCCTCCCTGCTTCGCTCCAGTTTCTCGATGTCAGCGAAAACCAGTTGACCAGTCTGCCCGAGGACCTGCTGACGCAGCTGGGCGCTGGTACCAGCATAGTTCTGACTGAAAATCCGCTGCCCGAGCAGGTGCTGACGAACCTGGATACAGTCTTAAGCGCCGAGGGCTATGTCGGTCCGGCCGTCCACCTTTCGCGCGAGGACGAAAGTGAACTGTCCGGGACAGACGATGGACAGGCCGATGCTCTCACTGAAACGGTCGCAGACTGGCTCAGGGGCAATCCAAAGGAGGGCGATCGAGAGGTGCTGGCCGCTTGGCAAAGCAGTGCAGAAGAGCCGGGCGCCCGGGAGTACGCGCTTTTTCTCGGCAAGCTGTTCGACTCCGTCAACTCAAGCAATGAAGAATTCCGGCAGTCGGTGGCCAATGATCTGCGACAGGCGGCAAAAAACCCGCAATTGCGTGCGCAGTACTTTCAACTGGCCCTGGACGCCAACCACGGCTGTGAGGATCGCAGAACTTTGACTTGGAACGGCATGCAAACCGCACGCCTTATCGCAGACGTCGAGAACGGCGTCTATGACAACAAGGCACGGCTTCCCGATCTCGTCGATCTGGGGCGCGTCATGTTCCGCCTGGACGCGCTGGAGGGGATTGCGCGGGAGAAGGCTCTCTCGCTGGGCTCGCTCTACAACACCGAAGACATCGACGCCATTGAGGTCTTTCTTGCTTATCAGGCCAAGCTGCGCGAGCGGCTGGGCCTGCAGCACATCGCGCCGGACATGCGCTTCTTTGAGGTCTCCCACGTCACCGACGCTGACGTCGACATTGCGGAAGTATCCGTGCGGAACAAGGAGGCGGCGGAATTCGCCGACTATTTGGCGACGGACTGGCAACCTTGGGACGATGTGGTGCGCCGCATTGCACCTGAAGACCATGCTACGATGCAGGACCAACTCATCGATGCAATGGGTGAGGAGTTCGACAGCCGGCTGACGCAAGAGCTCGCCAACAAGGGCCTAAGCGGCGCTGAATCCGACCTCGTTGACGATGCCAAGCGTGAGTTAGGACCCGGGATCCGCAAGGAAATCGCCCGCGAGATCAAGGGCGCTCTAAGAGACAAGGTGTTCAATGATCACGGCCTCAACCTGTGAAGCCGCCTTTGCTGCAGGAGGCTGTTAATTCCCGCTGCGTTTCCCTCTCGTGCGCCGGTTGGTGGCCGAGAACCTTCGCGTGATGCGCAGCGAGTGCGCGGAGCGCCGATCTAGAAACCGGCATGGCTCGACTCATGCAGCGGGTGTTTTCCCCAAGCGACGATGGCCAATCTGGCGATCATGGGGATCTCGTCGGCTGCTATCGAGGGCCGCATGGATGCGGGCGAATTGACGGAAGAGCCGATACATGCGTTTGTACGGCTTCAGAGTCGGCATGGAAGAACGTCACCGTACTTGCACGCGCGTATTGGCTAATTGAGGATACGGCTGCTTGCTGAGCTACGAGGAGCCTGACTATCACCGGCCGGACAACGATAGCCCTGAAGCATCAGCCCACTTCGTTCTTCGGAGATCTGCGCAGGGCGCCGAAACAAGCAAATCAGCCGTTCTCGACCGATGACGACGGCGCTGACGTGACAGTCCGTGGAGCTTTCCGATGCCGATGCGCCAAAGCGGACAAGATGAACTGCGAGCTGGAGCATGTGGGGACAGCCCACCGATGAGATCGTCGCACCGGACGGCCCGTGGCTGTCAGTTTAGAAAGCTAACGAACTGCAGGAATTCGCAGCGAGCAATCGAGACCGTAACGAGCTCATCTGAACATGCAGCAAAAGCCGGCGCTGCCACGCCGCACCCCCGCGGCTGTTGGGTTGCTGCACAAGACTTCCATCACAATCAGGCTCTCCTTCGGTCATTCCTCCGAGGATCGCCGTCGAAGCCCTTCACCGTGAACGTTGCTCTGTCTTCCATCCAGATGGTTTGTTGGCAGCCAATCTGTGGCGCCCCCGAAGAACTCTCTCAGCGACCATCTCGCAGCTTCGTCATGTGTCAGTTGATGGGAGTGAGGCTCGCGGCCTGAGGGGTTAGCCCCGACGCCGAAGGATCTATATTCGGCATAATAGCTGGTGCTCAACTTGTTGGTCTCGCCCGGAACCCATTCGCGCCAGCCTTCCGCAATCACCTGCGCATCTACCTTTGTCGACAGGAAGACCACTGTGGCGTAGGGACGCCAGGGGCGGCCAAGCGCGATATAGCGCGCGGCAGGGTCGGCACTTAGCCTGCAATGATCAAAAACATAGCCACTGTCCTCATCCGGCGCTGCCTTGCCCTGAGCGGTATAGATGACTGCTTGATTGGCGATACCGTGCAACTCACATTTACGGAACCAGGCCTTGGCGTTGCCAAATATGAAATCGACATGCCCTTCGATGTAGCAGTTCGAGAAGTATTGTCGTGACATTCGGCCGTTCGGTCCCTTGCCGGCAAACAACGTATCCTGGGCGCCAAGCAGGCGGACGCGCGTAACGACGTCCCTGTCTCCGGTAACGGACAGCGCTACCGCCTGCGAGGGTGGATTGGCCGGATTGAGGGCGTAGTCGTTCTGAATGGTCAGATTCTCGAGCCGAAAGTCATCGCCAGCTGCATCCAGCGTCGCCGAACGGGCCGTTCCTCCTACATCGATCGCGCCGTCGCCATACACAATGACCGTATCCTCCGGCTTGTTGCCAGTCCCTGCGAGATGAACACCGGATTTGGTGATTTTGACCTTCTCGCGATAGATGCCCGCCGCGATCCAGAGATCTCCGCCTTCTGCCGGCAATGCGTCGATGGCTTGCTGCACGGAGTGATAGTTTGCATTTCCGGCATGCGACACCAATAGGGGCTGAGCGTACGCTGCCGGGATGCAGAAGCAGCCGGCCAGAAGCGCAGCAGACGGCACAAAAATTCGCATGTGATTTTACACTTCGTTTCTCAGCGGGATAGCCGCTGCGCATCGACACGAGATTTTCATCGCCAAACCAGAACCTGCGTCACCTTGGCATTTCAGGCCCTGCAAAACCGTCGGCCAATTGCAACCAACTCGGGACGTGAGGCCGACCTTCGTCAACACCAGTAATCTTGGCCCCAGATGCGGAACTCACCACCTGAGTTCGGCGCCGGGTGTAGTGCTTACCGATTGCCGTCGCGGAATGCCCTGGAACATACCTCCGATCCGCGCAGCAGCGGTTGTGTAGCTCGTCCGGGCAGCGGGGGCCACACGTCAGAGCGATTTGCGGTGACGTTCGCATGTTCAAGTTGCCAAGTCGCGGAATTGGCAAATCGGACATCTTCGAGTGTCACGTCCAGGGCATGCCGCCCGTCTACGCCGCGCATCAGCAGCACACCAGTGTCGCCATGCACATGACGCAGAACGATTTGCCGATAGACCGGAATCCTCGTGCCTTGAGCGCGCGGATCATATTTTGTATCGAAAGCCAGCGGCCACCGGTTGCCCCTCAGGCACACGTACTCATAAGTCACGCTCTCGACCAGACCGCCTCGACTAACATCGCTCTTGATGCGCAGGCCCGACGTCGTACCATCCAGCGTCAGATTACGCACCAATATGTCTCTGGCCCCGGAATTCACCTCGCTGCCGATCGACATGCCATGCCCCCAGCCGAAATAATTATCAATGACCGAGATATGGCTGCTTGAGCCATTGTCGCCGGCCTTGATTGCGACGTTGTCGTCACCCGTACGGATCCAGCTGTGGGTGATGGTCACATCCTGACTGGCGCCAAGATCGATGCCATCGGTGTTGCGGGCATCCGCCGGCGAATCGATCGTGAGGGCCCAAAACGTGGCACCTTCAACCCGGTTCATCGCGACATGAAAATTGGCAGCGTTGCGCAAGGTGACACCAGAGAACGTGATATCCTGCGCATGATCGACCTGGATCAAGCGTGGGGCGTTCTGATTGCCGCCCTGGGCTTGGGCGCGGCGGGCTAGCTGCCACCAGGTTTCCGCGCCGCCGCCGATCAGTGCGCCGCCCTGACCATCGATGATGCCCTCTCCGTAGATACCGCCGCCGCGCGTTTTAGAAAAGCTGATGAATGGCCGGCAACCGTCGCCCTTTTCCGCAATGCGACCACATTGTCCGAGGCCCTTGTCGTAAGCGGCAGGTTCGGGGATGGCGATCAGTGTCGCACCGCGTCCGACCCATAAGGTCACGCCCGATTTCATCTCGAGTGGACCTGAGTGAAACTCGCCGCGCCCGAGATAAACTGCAGCGCCATCGGGGCAATGTTCAATGGCCTCCTGTAGGCTAACTGTATCGTTCTTGCCGGAAGGCACAGGGCGATCGCAGACCGTATCAGGTGCGACAGGTTCGGCGATAGTCCGGCGGTCTTGCGCTTTTGCGGCGGGGCCGACAACCATGGAGGCGAGTATGGACAATAGGGCCCAGTTGCGAAAACGCTTTGTCATTGACCTGCTCGTGCTTTTGTCACGCGCATCATTGTCGCGTGCCTTTTCTGGTATTGAGCGCTGGCTTGATCGAGTCGCCGCGCGCGTCACTGGCGCGCACAAGATGACATTTATCCGACGCAGTAGACGCCTGGACTTGAGATCGCGCAGCAGCACCTTGCCTATGCGCGAAAAAGATGAAGCGTTCTGCGATAGTACGAAAATCCAACAACTTCGTAACGTCAGCCTGCTCACACTGATTGAGCTCCCAACCGGTCCCCGATTTCATTTGTGCAACTACAATTGCGCGTGAGTCCACGCAGCCTCTCGTCCAGGATCGGTGGGCAGTGAGTATTCGGGAAAGCTTTCGAGAAGCTGACGAGGCTACGGCCGGCACCGGATCGCATTCGCACCGGATGCCCTCTTCCTGGTGTCTCACGAATTTTTAGATGACTGCCGTTACCCGCCCTGTTCCGGAGTGATCGCTTGCGGGACATAGTCAGTGAGTTCCGTCATCATCCATGCGATGCCGGAGACATGGTCGGCTTCCGCGGTCAGCACCCCTCGGCACGTCGCCTGCCCCACGGCCATAGCGGACCATCGTGGTCATTGAACGCGCCCGCTCGCGCCCCCTCCATGGACGCCTAATCGGAAATTTCAACGACTTAAAGACGGACAAGACGACCGAACTGGCTGGAAGTGGAGAGCTCTTGACACTCGATTCAGGACATCTACGTGAGCAGCCCCGAAACAGGAGGCTCTAGCCAAAGACGCGGCGATACGTCCCCTATCTGGTGCTGCTCTGCGCGCATCCCTGGCGGACGCACCGCGATCAGCCAAAAAGCCGAGCCTATCGGCAAGGCCGCACCTAATTGTCCAGTTCGCCCGCCGGGTTCGCAACACCATGCGCCTCGAGATCTTCGCCAGGTCCGTCCCAAAACCTGTCGCCGTTAACGTGCGCGGCGGCAGCTTTCAGCGGTCCCATCGAGGCGAAAACGCCACGGCAGCATCCGGGTTAACAGGATTATCGAGGCTTCGCGATTTAGGCGGCCGTGCGTTGCGTATTGAATTGTTTGCCGCAGAGTTGCGCTGGCGTTCATCGATCGAGACCGCTCGACACTCAAGCCTCCGCTCCAGATCCGCCAATCCTGCCTTACATTCGGCGACAACCGATTGGGCGCGAAGCAGCTTGACCTTGAGCTCGTCCTGTTGCCTGAGTATTTTCTCAATATCCCAATCGTTCTGCATTAGCTCATTGACCATCTGCAAGCCCCGATGCAAGGCCGACACCTAGCTTCAAGAGCGCAGGCTCTGCAATGTCGCAGATGCCCCACCCCGAACCATGGGCTAATCCGATGCCAAACGATCGTCCTGAGGACGCCTTTACGCTGGC
>NZ_LBJZ01000018.1:14278-161668 GCF_028128935.1 Bradyrhizobium sp. CCBAU 11361 | reverse complement strand
CATGGAGGATCTCGAATTGCCTAAAGCAGCCATTTTCGATCTTGACGGCACGCTTCTGGACTCGGTCGATCTCCACGCGCTCGCTTGGCAAGAAGCGATGGTCAAGTTCGGTCACGACGTCACCTTCGAGCAAGTGCGCAGCCAGATCGGGAAAGGCGGCGATAAGCTGATTCCCGTTTTCCTGTCCGAGCAACAGCAGAATGAACACGGCAGAGATCTGGAGGAGTGGCGCGGCAATTGGTTCAAGTCGACTTATCTGCCCCTTGTCCGTCCCTTCTCGGCTGTTCCGAAACTCCTGCAGCGCGTCCGCGAGACCGGTCTCCGCATCGCCGTGGCTTCCTCGGCGAAGAAGGATGAACTGAAGAAGTACCTCGACATCGCGGCCATCTCAGGTCTGGTAGACGTCGCGACGTCCTCAGAAGACGTCGACGAATCCAAACCAGCCCCGGACATCTTTGAGGTCGTGCTAAAGAAGCTAGACATCGAAGGAGCCGAAGCGGTCGCGATTGGCGACACGCCGTACGATGCCATCGCGGCCCGCAAGGCCGGAATCCCGACGATCGGCGTCCTCTGCGGCGGATTTACCGAACATTCGCTGCGGGAGGCCGGGTGCGTCGAAGTGTACCCAGGACCGAGCACCCTCTACGCACGCTTCGACGACACGGCGCTCGCAAAGTAGAACGGTGGACGACGCTCGACGGCTATTCCTGAGGCGGTTGTCCATTGGAGGCGGATACGCGCCCCCGTCCACCGCGACGTTGGCACCGGTCATGAAGCTCGCGTCGTCGCTTGCCAGGAACACGATGACCGCGGCGACTTCCTGCGGTTCGCAGACGCGGCCCAACGGGATCCGCTCGGCGAACTTTGCCAGCAGCTTCTTGTCGTCCATCATATCTTCCGTCATGCCGGTTCCCGTCAGGGCTGGGACAGACCGCGTTCACGCGGATGCCCTTCTTGCAGAGGTCCAGGGCGAGGGCACGCGTCAGATTGAACACGACGCCCTTCGCCGTGTTGTATGGGCTCATGCCCCAATCGCCGCCGATCCCAGAGACCGACGCCGTGTTGACGATCGCGCCCCTGGTCTTTTCAAGGTGGGCAGCGCCGCGCGGCAGCCATAGAACACGCGATCGATGTCGGTCGACATGACCTTCCGCCATTTCTCGTCGGTGATTGAAGCGGGATCTTCATGGACGCCGGCGTTGTTCACGATGACGTCCAGCCGTCCGAAGCGGCGGACGACGGCCGCGACCATTCCATCGACGGCACGCGAATCCGACACGTCGGCCGTCTGAACCATGATCTGGTCGGCAGGCAGGCGCTTGGCCACCTTTTCGAGGGAGGCTTCCTCGCGGTCGACCAGCGCCTTTCGCGCCCTCCGCGACGAAGCGGCGCGCTGTCGCTTCTCCGATGCCGGAAGCCCCTTCAGTGACTAAAACGACCTTGCCGTGGAACATGTCGGCCATGCGAAACTCTCCTGCTGCTTTCAATTCTACCGTCGCCGCGACGGTCGGGTCCTAATTCCCGCCCGATCCAGCTTTTCAGGAACGATGCTCGAGACGATCGATTGTTGGAGGAAACCCCGAAATGAAGGATTGGACCCATGGATCTGACCGGCAAAAAGATCGCCATTCTCGCCACGAACGGTTTCGAGCAGGCCGAGTTGGAAGTGCCGCAAGAGCGCCTGAAGCAAGGTGGCGCGACGGTCGATGTGGTGTCGCTCGCCGTAGGCGAGATCAAGGGCTGGGACCAGAAGGATTGGGGTCGGCCCGTGAAGGTCGACAAGACGCTCGACGAGGCGTCGGCCGCCGACTACGACGCGATCGTATTGCCTGGCGGGCAGATCAATCCGGATCTCCTGCGCGTCGAGCCCAAGGCGCTGAAGTTCATCAAGGATATCTTCGATGCCAAGAAGGTCGTGGCGGCCGTCTGCCACGCCCCATGGCTTCTCATTGAGACCGGCATCGCGAAAGGTCGCAAGATGACCTCCTTCAAGTCGATCAAGACGGATGTAGCGAACGCAGGAGCGAAGTGGGAGGACGCTGAGGTCGTCGTCGATCAGGGCCTCATCACTTCCCGCAACCCGGGCGATCTCGAGGCCTTCTGCGCCAAGATCGTGGAAGAGGTCAAGGAAGGTCGACACACCCAGCGCAGCGCGGCGTGAGACGATGACGAGCGCCTAATTATCGGACGAGGCGGGCTCGGAAGCACGCGTCGCAATCTTCGAATCCGGCGAGGCAGCATTCACGACACTCGCGGAATTCGCCCACGACGCTAGAATCCCGGCGGCATCGCTTACGGCCATCGGCGCCTTGAAAGGGCTGCGCTCGGAAGCTCAATCCAGCAAGTAGCACGTCCTTGGGGTGCAGCACCCTACCGCCGGCGGAAAATCTGGCCACGCTCCGCCGCGAGCGCGAGTTCCGCGCATTCGCGGGCAAGCTTTGCCCAGCCCTCGCGATCGACAGCGTTGAGGCTTCGAGATGCCTCTTCGCGGCAGGCCGCCGCCTCTTTGTAGAATTGCTGAGCGGACGATGTCATCTGCGCATAATGTGAGAACTCACCAGGTAGGTCGATCTTCATAGGTGCCTCGCGCGATTTAGCGCCCGAGTGGGGCTGACTGTCGCGATCAGAAAGCGAACCACGCCAGTACCGCAATGATGGGGACGATCGCGATGCCGAAAATAATCAACGGCGAAGGTTCATTGCCTATACGGTCACTCATCGTAGGCTCCTTAAAAGACAAGCCCCGCAGCGGCGGCGCCACGGGGCTCTCAGTACCGACATCTCAGGGGCGGAGATGCCAGCACCTCAAGTAACCAACGGCTGGGTGTCAGCCTCGTACCTACCGGGGGTCAGTGCGGCTTTTGCGGCTGATCGCTCTGCGGCCTTACTGCCATATTGCTGTCCGGCATTCTGTCTCGCCCCTGATCGCCGTTGTCATCCTTCCCGCCGGACGTGGACGTGCCGCTACCGCTGCGCGAGCCTGGTGACATGCCAGTCGTGCTGCGCGGATCCGCGTTCGGCGCTGTCGAGCTGGCCGCGGGATCACCGGTCACCGCTCCTCGACCGCTCGGAGCGCCGCCTGATTGCGCCGAGGCACCGGCAGTTGAAAGGACGATTAGGCCTGCTGTTATCAACGGGACTATTTTCACGGCGAACCTCCAGAGTTGTTGCGCTCAACCGGCGCCTGTGTCGTCCGTTCCTATCGCGCCTTCTTCTTTTCGCGGCCTTCTTGTCGACCCGCACGCCCTTGTATTTTTTTTCGCAGCCTTCTTGCCCTTCGCGGGCTTCTTGACGCCTATGAACTCGCCGGACGCCTTGTTGCGCTTGCTCGCGCTGCTCCTCGATGCCCTCGCGGGCCAACTCTCGAAAGTCGTTCAGCCCCTCGGGCTCCCTTTGAGCAGGAGGCTTTTTTAGGTAGATCCTTTTCTCTTATGTCTGCCCCTTTCGGAGCGCCTGCTCAACTTCATCAGCAAGACGATTGAGGTGCTCCCATAGACGATTGAATACTTCACGTTTTGCTTCATCCATCGCCGAGTCGCGGATCAGCGCCGCCTCGGCAGCATCCTTGCGAAGCTTTTCAATGGAGGCTTGATAAGCCTTCACGTTATTTCGGCGGCTGCAAGCCAGGCGAATTGATCCAGATCGCAGCGCGGGCCGTGGTGTCGGCCTGTCCCGCCTTGCGAAGCAGCTCGTCTTTCTCTGCGCCAGGCGGGAGAGACGACGCCTTTTCTCGCGCATCCTTGGCGAACGACGCGAGCCGATCTTTGAGTGATCTTGTTTGCTTGAAACGACGCCGACTTGCCATGGCGCGCTCCTATCCTTCGAGGAAGGCGGGAGCGCTACCGGCGTTCTCATCACAGATAAAAGCCACGGACCGGGCTGTGATAGAACACAAACTACCATAGTCCAGGAACGGTTTCGCTATCGAAGATTAAATTCGCAGGGCGAGAGAATCGGCTCAAATTACTCAAAATGTGCACTTCACGACGTTTTCGATCCGAGCATTCCATCGCAGCCATCCTGATACGGCTGCGATGTCCGCAGTCAAAATGCGAAGAACTCCACCGGAGCATGGAGCGTCTTGATGTCATTGGTGATCCCATGGCGTTCCTCTTGATTGGATCCGATCGGCAAACTTGCCGCGCGCTTCCTAAGGCTTCAAAGAGCTATGATTTCCTGGGCGCGGATGACGATCTCCTCCTGCGAGAGCTCTCGTTCGAGCCGCTCGCGGAGGGACCGCCAGAATTCCGGTGCGAGCTTCGCGGCCATGACCTCGACGACCGCGATATCGTCGCGCTCGGTCGTGTCGCCGCTGCGCCACAGGCCCTTTGCAGGGGCCCGGATGTAGCTGGTAGCCCCGCCGAACTCGTCGGTCAGCTTCTGCAGGAATTTGTCGAACCATTCCTTGGAAACCGGCTCGCCCTTGCCGGTCTCCTTCGGCACGAGGATCTGCACGACGTAGGAACGGTTCATCAGAGGGACCTAGCCCGGCCGTCGGCCGGCCAGTTGGCGAGAAGCGTTTCGGTCGTGACGCACTCCACCTGCTGGCCGAACCGGTTCATGTAGATCTTCATCATGGAATCATGCGTCTCGTCTGCCGAGCTGCAAAGCGCATCGGCGACGAGGATCACGCGGAAGCCCCAGTCGACCGCGCCCAATACGGTTGCGAGGACGCAAACGTCGGTTTCGCCGCCTGTGACGATGACGGTTTCGACGCCGGCTTCGCGAAATTGCGCATGCAGGCCGCTCCCTGTCCAAGGCGAGTAGACGTACTTGTCGAAAGTGCGCGCGGGCGGGACGAAGCGGGCGAGCTCCTGCACCAGATCGACCATTTCCGGCCCGAGCCGGTCGATAGTCATCGAACTCCAGCGTTCGTAGTAGCGCCGCCACATGCCGGCGCCCTGGCCTGGGCTTTGCGCCGGGATGAAGCGCGTGAAGATTGTCCGCTCGGGATGGGCGGAGGTGATCGCGACGACGTTCGGCAGGACGCGCGGCAGCCACGGCATCGTCCAATCCGTACCTCCCGCGAACATCCGCTGCATGTCGACGCAGAGATGGACTGCGTTCCGGGGAGCGCCGTAGTGGAGTTCGTCACCCTTCGTCATGGACCTGTCCTCAAAAGCCAGCTCCAACGGAGGTGTAGCGGCTTGGTTCCTCCGGCTTGCCACGGGGCTATAGCGAAGGAAGCGTTTTTGATATCCATCAGGCAGGATGACTCTGCCACTTGTCCGCCCGCTCGCACCACGTCCATGACGCCGCATCTGAATGCAGGGTCCGTTTTTATCGGCACACGACCTGCCTTTTTAGGCCGGTCCTGAAGCGATCGATGAGCACGCAGGGCGTCCGCAGGCCCGTCAGCTCGACGACCGCGTACGATGCGTGTGCCGAGCGGCATCTTTTCAAGGTCCGGGTGGCATCGCCGTCTGCGCCGTTCCCCTTTCATCAGCGTAATATGGTCTGCACCGGCTTGCTGAAGCCGCGTCCGCCCCCTTCATGGTCAATGGGACGAGCAGCACCTCGGGCACCGTGATTCCCGCGTCTCGGATCCAGTCGTAGGCACGTTCTGGATGTTCCATGAGGATGGGCTGGGCCAGATCGAGGCAGACCCCGCAGGGGCTGAAATTCCGCGGAGTCGTCGCGCCGTCGAAGGTCGCCAGTTCGCCCGCGAGCGCGTACCAGCGGAACTGGCCGACTTCCGGCTCGAAGATGCTGATGCCGGCGGAGTGAGCCCCGCAGATTTCCATGCCGAGTTTGACCAGCCGGGGCAGCACCTCATCCGGATGGTCGGACATCACCTCAGCAAGGTTCTGAATGGCAAGTTTTTCGCGCAGGAAGTCAGGCGCGGCAGTCTGGCGGTCGGCGAGCTGCTCCGTGATGAAGACGGCGGCGATCGGATCGGGAAGCCGGACCTGCGATCGCATGACACACCCCCGGATTTGTCGATAGCACATCGTGACACTATCAGGCCGCCCTTACCAGCAAGTCCGCAAGCAGATCTCGCCGCTCCCGGCCAAGGAACGTCGGGGGTTCCAGCCCGTTATCAGGCGCCGTTCGGAACCTACCCTTACCCGGAGCGACGCGGACACTAGCAGCCTTCGATCCTCCCTCCTTGGCCGAGCGCCCGGGGCGGGCGAGCACTTTGATGACTTAGTTCTGCGCATGAGAGACTGTCCCAGAATGTTTGGAGAACCATTCGAATGGATGCGGCGATCGAACCGAAGGTTCAGAGGCGAAAGACGTTCCGCGTCCGCAACTTTCTCTCGACGCTGGGACCAGGCCTCATCACCGGCGCGTCCGACGATGATCCGTCCGGGATAGGCACCTACAGCCAGGCCGGCGCGCAGCTTGGGTTCGGCATCGGTTGGACCATGCTGCTCTCTTACCCCCTCATGGCTGCGATCCAGGAGATCTCCGGACGGATAGGGCGAGTGACCGGCCACGGCATCGCGGGGAATGTATGCCGGAACTTCGGCGCAGCTTGGGTCTGGAGTCTGGTGGGACTGCTTTTCGTCGCCAATACGATCAACATCGCCGCCGATCTCGGCGCGATGGCGGACGCGCTGAAGCTTTTGATCGGAGGTCCCGGCATCGCCTACGTGGTGCTGTTCGGCACTCTGTCGGTCCTCGCCCAAATCTTCTTCAATTACGACCGGTACGTGTCCGTGCTGAAGTGGTTGACGCTTAGCTTGTTCGCCTACGTGATCGCTCTCGCCGTCGTAAAGGTGCCTTGGGAGGAGGCGCTGAAGGGCGTCCTAATCCCCCGCGTAAGCTGGGACGCTGCGTTTTTGACGACGCTCGTCGCCATTCTCGGCACGACGATATCGCCTTATCTCTTCGTCTGGCAGTCGTCGCAAGAAGCCGAGGAGCAGCGAATCGACGCCGACAAGAAGCCTTTAAAGAAGGATTCGTCTGACGCACCGGAAGAATTCCGGCGTATCCGGCTGGACACGATGATCGGCATGGCCTTCTCAAACCTCATCGCGCTTTCCATCATCGTGACGACCGCGGCGACGCTTCACGCCCAGGGCAAGACCGACATCGAAAGTTCGGCGCAAGCGGCGGAAGCCTTGAAGCCGATCGCAGGTCCTTTCGCCGAGCTCATCTTCGCGCTCGGCATCGTCGGGACCGGACTGTTGGCGATCCCTGTCCTGGCCGGCTCAACTGCATACGCCATTGGCGAAGGGCGTCGCTGGAAGGTCGGTCTGTCCCGTAAGCCGAAGGAGGCCATCGCGTTCTACTCCGTGCTGGCACTTTCGGGGTTCTGCGGTATCGGGCTCAACTTCACCCCGATTGATCCGATCAAAGCCCTCTATTGGAGCGCTGTGGTCAACGGAGTGCTGGCCGCGCCTGTGATGGTCCTTCTGATGGTGCTCGTCCGGCGACCGAAGGTCATGGGCAAGCTTGTCGTCACCGGGCCCTTGTACTGGTTGGGCTGGGCGGCGACCGCCGCGATGGCTCTCTGCATCGTTGGCATGGTCGCCACGATGTTCATGGGCTCGTCGTCTTAGAACTTGAGTGTGGTCCTGAGGCCGAACACCGAAGCGTTCTTGAGAATCTTCCCCGCCAGCGGGCCGACGGGTAATGTTGCTCCACCGCCGGGGTGGACGATGTATTGAAAGTTCGGCTGTACCGTCCAGCCATCCCTGATCTGATACTGATAGACGGCCGTCAGCAATCCTTCGAAGCTTCGGATCGGCCAGCTTGGATTGACCAACGTCCGGTAGTCGGCGTCGAGCGCCTGCGCCCGTTTTGAGACATGCGCATAACCCGCGGCGATCCCGAATTTGTCGTCGGGCCGGTCGTCGCGAAGGCCGATGAACTCGAGGCCGGCATCGGCGTAGAGATCGATCAGGTTGCGATCGGCGGGCGCGCCAGCGGCCCTTGCGAAGAGACCGATCCCACGATCGTCGCTGTGAGGCACCCGGTAGATCTGTTGCTCGAACACTGCCCAGCCACCGATATCTCCTGCCAGCAATAGAGGCTCCGCGCTAGTGCCGAGAGCGGCGAACGAGACGCCATTAGACGCGAGCTGTTGATCGGCGAAAGAGCCGAAATGGCGCCAGCCGCCCAACTTGACCTGGCCGGTCAGGTTCGGGTCGCCCTTCTTGTTGTTCCAGGCGTACTGGATTTGACCTAGAAGCAACGGCGGATCGTTGACGCGAAAATTCACGCCGTAGCGATTGCGCTGCTGCGGGTCGCCTGAGCCGGGTCCGGCTTGGTCGCCGTCGAAGATCCCGCCCAGAAGCGAAAGTTGGTCAGTCACGTTGACCAGCAGCCTTGCGCCCATAGCCGCCAAAGGTGGCGACGGTCCGCCGCTGGGAAGATCGAGCGAGGTGATCGCGGGCCAACCCATCGAGGCGTTGGTGAACACGTCAGTATATTTGGTGTTGAAGAATTCGCTGTCGGCGGCAAGCTGGCCGACTTTCAACGAGACTTTCTTTGCGCCCCATTGCTTCTCGAAATAGGCTTCGTAAAGTCGCGTCGACGGCAAGGCCTCGACGCCGCTGACGACGAAGAAGTTCTGAAGATTACTGCGCGATAGACCGTCGCCATGGATCTGGAACATGTTGGCGTGAAAAGTGAGCTTGTCGATGCCGACGAGCTTCTGCAGGTCGACATCCACCGCGAGGTTGAGGCGACCTTCGTAGATAGCGCCCTGTTTCAGGCCGCCGGTAGCGTTACCAAACGCCTCGCCTATGTAAGTGGCCGCGAACTTCACGCCGTACTTCTGCAGCGGATTGGGCAGAATGCCGAGCGTCTTTTCCTCCACGGTGCTCTCACCCGTGTCCGGATCGGCCGGCTTGTCGTCGTCGGTCTTCTTGTCCTCCTGGGCCGCGGCGCCAGCTGCCAGGAGCATGACTACCGACATCGAAAGAACGACCTGCCTATAGGCTCGGTGAGGTCTCGACACGCGACTTCCTGATCTCGAAGATAGCCTTACGAATTGCCCGATATTGCAAGGTAAGTCCACCGTCGAGCCAATTTCCAAAAGGTCGGTCAGACCAACTGGTCTATCGCAATCGTTAACATTTTTGAATCGCGGCACGCGAAATGTTGGCTATGATGGGGTCTTCCCTTCTGGGGGGCATTCATGTTCGATCCGACAACTACTGCGCTATTGCGCGCGGTCTTAAACGAAGTTTGCGAGAGCGTTTCGCACCGCGAGATCGGAGCGCGTACCCATGTTGCCTCAAAGATACTGGAGGCTGCTACCAAAGGTGAGGTATCGCTGGAAGAACTCAGGCAGGTAGGCCGTGATGCCCTTTCGCGCGCACCCACGATGTCGCGCTGATCGGTCGAGGCGGGCGTGAATTTCCAGGTCACGGTGCTGAAGATCCTGGTGAGCTATTCGGACGGCTTCGCCCTCATGGAAGACCTCAAGCGCGACATGGCCATCCTGGCGACCAGTGGCCGCGAATGGGCGGATCGAACCAAGCGCCTCGCCGCCCGGGTTCCGGATCTCGACATCTTTTCACAAGGGCTGGTCGAACGCATCAGCGGCGGATGGCAGATCACGGCCAATGGGAGGGCAGTGCTCGAGTTCATGGAGGCTCGCCCCGCTGCGCCCGAACCGATTCAGGCGCCTTTCGTCGAGGAGGCTACGGCTCCGATAGTCACTCCAAACCAGCTTCCTCCCCTGCCTCAGCCTACTGACCGTGCCAAGCGGCGGCGCGAACGCCGCGAACGTCGTCGCGAGGCGCGCGAACGGGCGAGGGCGAACGCCTCCTGAGGTGATATCGAGGTCAAAAAAGAAACCGCCGGCTGGGCGCGGCGGCTTGGTTAGTCCCGGACTGTCGATTGCCTCCCCAGCCCTAAGCGTACCGCCGTTACCTTGTTTCCGGCCATGCCCGCCCGACTACCGAACGCGTTTCGATTCGGCGATGGGGTTGCCGGGTTGTGCACCAGGCTCTTACAAAGTCGATAAGGCGCGAAACGATGTGGACGTGAGCCGAATCCGCGCGGTATCGCCACCCGCAACCGCTCCGCCGGCCCGCACAACGCCCAGCACCCCGCATTTGAATGGTGGGCCTGTTTCTGCCGACGAGAGCAAGTGCCGCTTCAGGCCGGCCCGGAAGCGGTCGATGAGGACGCAGGGCGTCCGGAGGCCGGTCGGTTCTACGATCGCCGTGACGAGTCGATCGCGGTCGCTGTCCTTGGCGGCCTAGAGCACGCGATCGGCCGCCGCCACGAGGGAGCTGCAGTCCATCGCACCTTGGAGGGCATGTTGGTCGCGCCGAGGCTCACCTCGCGAGGGGGAGACTCGCCCCGTTCCTTGTTGTCCGGGAGACTAAGGCCCAGCTTGAGGGCGGCGAGCATGTTGCAGACGGGGCGTCCGCCAATCTCCGCCGCCATGCTTCCCGGACCTGAGGGACATAAGAGAGCGAAGCCGGGAAAGCGGCGATGCCGCCGACGTGGGCGGCGATAGAACCGGACGTGGACGGTTCAGCGGAGTACTCAGGGCCGTTCCTCCGTGCCTTTGCGGAAGGATTCGCCAGACCTGTCTGTCCTGCTTTCGAGCGTTCTTGATCGCGAGAGCGCCGGACGAGCAACTAGGAACGATCCAACCAAAGGCGAGTTCGTCCTCGAAGCAGTGTCCAAAAATAAGCCCAAGAGGATGAACATGACACGATCGGTGGATGAGCTACGACGCGAGTCCGAGCGTAACCGGGCGGAGCTGGCGGCCACGGTCGACCGTCTGAAGCAGGGACTATCCGACACGAAGCAGGATCTGCGTGACATGGTCACGCCTCAGCGAATTAAATCGGAAGTGTCGGACTATGTGAGCGACACGGCTCAAGGCTGGGTCAAAGAGCTCAAACAGAAAATGATGAATAACCCGCTGGGCGCGGTCGCCGCGGGTACCGCGGTGGCTGTGCCGCTGCTGCGATTGGCCCGAGGGGTGCCCCTGCCGCTTCTCATGATTACTGCGGGCCTCGCTCTTACCTCCAAGAGCGTGCGCGACCGGGCTGCTGAAGCGGTGTCGCCCGTGATGGATGGAGCCAGTCGGTTTATCGACGAAACTGCCGAGAGGGTGCAGGAAGCGAAAAGTGGGGCGCAGGCGAAACTCTCCGAGTCCCAAGGGCGGGCCGCTGGTGCGGTCAACGATGCCATGGATGCGGCCAAGACATCAGCCGACGACCTCAAGGCTCGAGCAACGGAGGCCGCAGGGGCGATCGGTGACAACATCACCAGAGGGATGGACGCCATCAAGGATTCGGCGAACGCCGCTCCAGAACAAGCGCGTCAGATCATCGGTGATAATGCCGCGCTGATCGGAGGACTTGGCATCGCTATCGGCGCAATAATCGCGGCGGCCCTGCCGGAAACGAAGTTCGAAGACCGGACGGCCGGCCCCGCCAGCGATAGCCTGAAGCGCGCTGCAGGCGAAGCAGCTGAATCCGGTTTGGAGGCGGCCAAGGATGCGACGTTGTCGGCCGCCGATGCCGCGACAAGGAGCGTGAGTGAAGCCGATCTGGGGCGGCACGCGAGCCGTATGACCCGGAATCTGGCCGACAACCTCAAGGAAGCGGCCGCAGAAGTTGTCGACGCGGCGTTCAGCCCCTCCCGAAATTCTAGCACCTGAGAGATACACCATGAGCGATTCAGACGTCATCAAGCCGGCCAACTTCAACAAAGGTAAGAGCAACTCCTCCATCGGTCTGAAGGAACAGATCGGCGATGCAGGGGCCGAGATAAAGCAGCGCGCCGGAGAAGCCCTGCAGGCATCGGCGGACATGGCACGGGACAAGTTCAGCGAAGCCACCGATGCAGCCAAGAACGTCGCCAGCGGCACCGTCGACCAGATCCAAGAACGGGCACGAGAACAGCAGCAGACCAGCGCCGATTTCATCCAGCGCTTGGCCGGAAACTTCCGCCAGGCCGCGGGCGCATTCCAAACTGACGTGCCATTTGCCGCACGCGGTATCAACTCAGCCGCCGATTATGTGGAAGACGCGGCCGCAAAGGTTCGCGACGGCAGCTTTCGCGACCTCGTCGACGGTGCGACCGATTTTGCGAAGCGACAACCCGCGGCTTTTCTTGGCCTGTCTGTCTTGGCTGGGTTCGCCGCTGTACGGTTTCTGAAGGCTTCGGGAGGCAGCTCGACCGCGCAGCGGACGGGCTCGGCGACAGGCGCGGAAGCTGGCTCATCCGGCGGCCGAGCCGCTTATGCGAGCAAGGACTTCGGTGGCCAGACCTCTACGGGATCACCGACCGGACAGCAGCAGAAGCCACCTTCGCAGGACGGCAGCGCATCATGAGCATCGAGCACGACATCGAAACGGGGAAAAGCGATCTTAGCAACATTTCGGGCCTTGTCGGAGATGCGCTGGTTCAGGTCACGAAGCTTTTCCAGAATGAGGTCGACCTGGCGAAGGCCGAACTTGGCGAAAAGGTGCAAAGGCTCGGCAAAGCATTTGGACTTTTGGCCGGGGGCGCCGTCCTTGTCATCCCGGCCATCGTCATGGCGTTGTTCGCCCTGGCATCCGCGTTGATCAACGGGGGGTGGTCGCCAACATTTGCCTACCTGACTTCCGCGATTGTCGCCGCTGCCATATCGGGCGCTTTGTTTGCCATGGGCATCAAGCGGCTGGACGCGCGCAGCCTGGCTCCGCGGGAGACCATAAGGCAGCTTGAAAAGGACAAAGATACCGTGAAGGGAATGATGCGATGAGCGGCCCGCAAACCGGCTTTTTTGATAGTCTCCTTGCTGCAGCCCGAGAGAACCCGCTTTCCGCCGCGCTGATCGGCGGCGGAGCACTTTGGCTGATGGTCGGGGACGCGAAGTTGAAGGGGGCTGCGCGATCCGCGGCCACCGTCGCATCAGACGTCGTCGACGCCGGTGCGACCAATCTGCGGGCTGCAGCCTCGGGCTTGCAGCGGACCGCAGCGCCTCCGACCGCCCCGGACATGGATCATGAAGGGAGCGGTTCGCGCGGGACGGTAGATACAGCCGCCGATACTGCGGCCGGCTCGATGTCTGATGCAACGGACAGCGTCCGCGACCGCTTCGACGAAGGCGTGGCTTACGCTCGCGAACAGTTCGCCCAGATGGGAAGTCCTCTACCGACAGCAGACACCTTGGCGAAAGCTCAGTCTTCAATCGGCGACGTCATGGAGAAACAGCCCCTGGTAATCGGCGCCGTTGGCTTGGCGATAGGCGCAGCACTTGCGAGCGCATTTCGAACGTCTCAGATGGAAGACAACTACATCGGCGAGGTCAGCGACGAAGTGAAGGATGATCTGAGCAGGCGCGGATCCGCCGTGTCTCAGGCGCTGCGCGAAGCTGCCGATACGCTCGTGGCCGAAGCGAGCGACATGGGAGCCGAGGCAGTCGATCGGATGAGGCAAGCGGGGACTGATGCCACCCAGGCCGCGAAGGAAAAGACCAAACAGTTGTGAGAGTAGCCGGCCCATGCTTCCGACCTCTCGCGCAACCACGATCCCCCGTTTGGAAAATTAGGATGAGCCGCGGAATGCCATCCATGACTGCCCTTTTGGGCATGCTCGCAATCGCGGGTTACCAAAATCGCGACAAGTTAGCGGACATGTTTCGCAACGCTACCTCCGGTGGGAAAGGCTTGCGCAGGAACACGTTCCCGCCGGACGAGGCGCCGGCGAAAAGCCGATGGCGTAGATAACCCGCAATCCCGGTGAGCGTTCGGCGATCTGCCATCCATCGACGCTTCCCAGCAGTTGCACGTCGGTGATGAGAACATCGGCGGCGCTTCGCCCGCACGATGCCAGTGCCTCTCCGCCGGTCGAGGCGTGGATGACGTCGAGCCTCCACCACGAGCTCCCGGATCAGCGAGTCATACTCGACGAAGAGTATGCGCACCAGCCGCTCCTTTCGGTCTGAAATTCTGCAACGTCTTTCGAAAGGTCCCGCCTGAGCGTCGTTCCCTCGAGCTGCCAAGAGTGGAAGACCAGACGACTCACATCGGATTCATAGGAGGGGTACGTGCCATTCGTTCCTCGCCCGGAGGTCCGCGTGAAACTAGGTCGCTGAAATCCTATGAGCGAAGCCGCTCTTGTTCGCGCACGACGTCTTTCGCCTGTTTGTCGGATCTGAGGCCTAGGTAGACGGGCTGGCGCAGTTCACCCTTGGTGGTCCACTCTGCGAACTTTACCTCGGCTGCCAAGAAAGGTCTCACCCAGGTCGTGACTGTCTCATCCTTCACTTTCGCAGGAAAAGGCGACTTCGCCACTTGCAGCCGGGTTAGCCTGGAGTGAAGCTCCGCCAACGTTTGGTGACTGAAGCCCGTTCCCACATGCCCGATGTACCGCCAGGACTCCTTCTCCCTGACAGCAAGAACTAAGGCACCGAAGAAAGGCCTGGTGCGCCTCGGCGCCGTGAAGCCGACGATGACGACCTCCTGGCGCTTCGCGGTCTTGATCTTGAGCCAGTCCGGAGTCCGGCTTCCGGACGCGTATGCACCGTCGATGCGCTTCGCCATGATGCCTTCGAGCCCATCGCGCTCGGCCTCAGCGAAGACTTCCTGCCCTTCCCCTTGCGGTGGCGGCTAAAACCGATCAGCCCGTGGCGCGGCAGAATGGTTTTGAGCCGCTCCTTGCGTTCGAGGAGAGGCCGCTTCCGCAGATCTTCTCCATTCGCGAACATGAGATCGAAGGCGAAATACAGCAGCTTCGCTTCATGGCGGAGGGCATTCTGAAGCAACTGGAAATGAGATACTCCGTCTTTTCCGATCGCGACCAACTCGCCATCGATCACGGCGTCGCCCTTCACCATCTCGAGCGCTGCGGCCACCTCGGTATAGCTGCGGCTGATAAGCTTGCCGTTGCGGCTGTAGAGAGCGGCCCTGCCGTCCCTGATTTCGGCAATCATACGGAAGCCGTCGTATTTGTCTTCGAAGACCCAGGCGGGATCGTCGAACGGATCATCTGTCAAGGTCGCGAGCATCGGCTGCAGGCGTTTCGGCAAACTCGACGTGCGGCCCATTCAGTTCTCCAAAACGTCCACCGGACGAACGCTCCGAGAGCATTGTCGGAGTGTACCTCGATGAGCGGACCTTCGTTGGCTCAGGACCGCTTCGCAGATGAGCCAGTGGCGGATGCCACGCCGGGTCTTACATTCACCCTTTTTGTTTTTCTTTTGCGCTTCTTCCATCGGAGCTTTTAGATCGTTCTTCAAAGCGGTCAGCGCCCTTAGCTAGATCGTGTCCCGACTTGGTCTCGTTTTTCGCTTCTTCCTTAGCAGTCGCCTCGCGCAAGCCTTCAGCGGCCTGTTCCCCCGCTTTTGATGATTTTCGTCCGTGATCCATGTGAAGCACCTTTCCTGATCAACTACACGCTTCTCCAGGAAAACTCCGTGTCATCCCAGCTAAGTCGTAACAAACTTCAATTAGATCGCTTGGACAATTGTTCCAGTTCGGGCGAAGCTAGTGCGTCTACTGTGATGGGTTTCAGATTGCCGCAGGTCGGCCGCAAGGCACTGAGCGAGGCGCCCTCGATGTGGCGTCATCCGCTCGAGGTCCAGACCGGCAGTGGTGATGTTCTCGCCGAGGTCGCCCGCAGGGACCTCGAAGCCGGCATCAAGAAGGGACGCCAAGAGCTAGGATGGGATCAGATGGAACTGCCGGAACTTGGGCAGGCGGCGACGGACAAGGTAGCGGTGCCGAACGAACGCGCCGGCGTGGGCGTCGCCTTCGACGCCGTGGCCTTCCACCAGGACTATGCGGTCAAGGGTCGCTTTGCTGAAGTGGTGCCTACGATGTTGTCCGAGCGCAATGTGCCCCGCTGATCCGACCGGAGCGAATGCGCCTGCCGCGGCTGCGCCCTTCAGCGCTCCATATCGTGCCTGATCCGCCATTGTTGCTCCTTGGCTTCGCGCTGGAAACGGGCCGGCGGCGGGACCGTTCTTAGAGTCGGGCAGGTGGCGCGCCTACGTGGTTTTGGACGCCTTTGCCGCAGTGATGCATGGGTTGACCGGTCGGTTGGTCAGCTTTGAGCGTGCTGCCAGTGTGAGGTGATGTCGGCGCCTGTCTTATTGAGATGCACGTGCTGATCGACGTGATCGACCCATGAGAGCGGAATGAAGTGATGATGCTGACCGTCCGGCGAACTCTGCTTCGTCAGCTTGATCTTATCGGTTCCGTCCAGATGATCGACTTTTCCGACCATCTTCCTATCCGACGAAATCACGTCCATGTGTTCCTTGATCTTAGAAATGTCTGTCATCGGTATCTCTCAGTCAGCAATAATAATCGGTCGGTCCGGGAAACTTTTGATTGCTTCCCAACGCTCAGCATACGCCGATCAGGCCGCCCGCGAGAGCGAGCGCCGCTTCTGGCGTAGGTAGCGCGTGATCTCTGAAAGCGACATCGCGTTCAGGACCCGCTCGGCGGGGACACCACCCTTGCGGGCCATCAGGACGCCCCAGTGCATGTGGTCGAGCTCGGGAATCGAGTGCGCGTCCGGATTGATGCTCAGCATGCAGCCGAAGTCGAGGGCCGCCTGGTGCCAGCGCCAGTCCAGGTCGAGCCGCCATGGATGGGCATTGATTTCGACGACGACATCGTGCTTCGCGCAAGCACGCAGCACCTTCTCGACGTCGATTTCGTAGCCCGGCCGCCGCTGGAGCTGTCGCCCGGTCATGTGGCCGATGATGGTCGTGTGGGGATCGGAAATAGCCCCAAGCAGGCGCTGCGTCTGCGCCTTGCGATCCAACTTGAAGCGACCGTGGATGCTGGCCACCACGAAGTCGAAGCGCTCCAGCACGTCGTCGTCATAGTCGAGCGAGCCGTCGGCCAGAATGTCGGACTCGATGCCTTTCAGAATCCGGAAATCCTTGCCGAAGCGCTTGTTCAGCCGGTCGGCTTCCCGGTGCTGCTGCGCGATCTCCTCGACGGAGAGACCGCCCGCATAGTGGGCAGACTTGGAATGGTCGGCGACGCCGAAATACTCGAAGCCTCGCTGGCGCGTCGCCTTCGCCATGGTCTCCAGGGTCTCGGTGCCGTCGGAGGCATCGGTGTGGCAGTGAAGGATGCCGCGCAGGTCCTGATCGGTGACGAGCTTTGGAAGCTTGCCTTTCAGAGCCGCCTCGATCTCGCCGCGCCCTTCCCGGAGCTCAGGGTCGATGAAGGGCAGACCGAGGGCGCGGTAGATCTCCGCCTCCTCGCTGGCGATTAGGGTGCGCCCCTTGTGCAAGCCGTCGGGCTCCAATCGCATCCTCTTTTCCGCAGCCAAAGCTTGGAGTTGTTCGATATGAGTGGCGGAGCCTGTCGCGAAGAGGAGAGCAGCGCCGAAGTGCTTGCGGTCAGATACTCGGATTTGCAGCCCGTCGGCCGGTGGCGTCGATGTCTTGTCCGGCTTGGCCGCCTCCGCAACGATTGCGAGGTCGCCGACGAGTTCGCAGCCTCGACGGAAATCACCGGCGAACGTCGCGCGCTTGAGTTCGGGCCGGGCATTCCGGATGGAATCACGCGCGTGCTCGAGCAAGGCGGCGGCACGGTGCAAGTGAAGGCGACCTTCTCCACTTTTGGCGATCGCTAGGTTCTGCAGGATCTTGGTCTGCAGCGCGGCGCCGAGTCCTTTTGCCTTCTTGATGCGGTCGTCCTTGGCAGCGGCTTCCAATTCCGCGAGCGAAGCGATGCCGAGATCCTTGTAGAGGCGCAGCACCTTCTCCGAACGAAGGCCGGGCACAGCGAGCATCTCGAGCACGCCCTCGGGAATCTCCTTCCGCAGCTTTTCGAGGCTGGGATGACTGCCCGTTATGTGAAGCTTGGTGATGATGTCGGTTATCGCGTCGCCGACCCGGGATCTCCGTAAGCCGGTCTTCGGCGATGAGTACGTCCAGAGGGACGGCAAGAGCCGCCAGGCTGTCGGCGGCCCGAGAGTAGGCTTTCGCCCGGTAGGGATTGCCGCCTCGCAAGGCGGTGCGCTGCGCGTACTCTCGCAGGAGACTTGCCACATCGCGCGCGTCGAGCGAAGGCATTCAGCCAGCCTCCCGGTCCGAGCTTCGCGGCGCCGCCGGAGTAAGGCGACCCCCGGGGCGGTCGCTTGACCGACGATCGAGAGAGCTCTCCAGCTTCCGGGCCGCGCGAAAATCCTCGAGGTGCTGCGTGTTCGGGCCGTACGCCGCCTCCTTCTTGAGGAGGTTATAGATCCGGCCGACCACAAGCTGCAGGTGCCTCATCCGGCCCTTCGGCATCGCTCGCGCCTTGCAAAGAGCCCGGACTGCGTAGGCGCGGAAATAGTCGAAAGCGTCTGACATGATGTCAGTAAACGCCGGCTACCCCTCATGGTTCGATCAGCAGCCATGGGTCTCATTCTCCGGCGCCGGCGCCGCGGCGGGCTCGCGGCGTCGGCGTCACGGCCTGAGTGCTGCGTCAATCCGACCGGGAAAACTTGGAACCTCTGGGCGCAGCACATGTTGTGCCCGGCCAATACTGGAGGACGACATGAACAAGAAAGTTCTTCTGCTGCTGACGGCCGCTTCGCTTCTGACGGGTCCGTCGTTCGCGCAAAATCCGCCGGCGACCGACCGCCCGAACAACAACGCGGTCAACAGTTCCGGCCAGAACAATTCCGACAAACCGGTTTCGGGGGCCAACAGCTTCACCGAGGGCCAGGCCAAATCGAAGATCGAGCAGGCCGGTTACACCGACGTCACGGGCCTGAAGAAGGACGACAACGGCGTGTGGCGCGGCAAGGCCAGCAAGGGCGGCACATCGACAAACGTCAGCCTGGATTTTCAGGGCAACGTCAACGCGGCCAAGTAACACTGAGCGCAGTAGCGAACGCAGACAAGGATTCAAAATGACCGTTACGATTTCACGTCTCTACGACAACTATTCCGACGCACAGCGCGCGGTGACGAGCCTCGAAGCGGCAGGTCTGCCGCATTCGGAGGTGAGCATCGTCGCGAACAATTCGGACAACTGGTACAGCACAGACAAGAAAGTCGATCGCGACCGCGACGGTGTCGACGATCGTGCCGAAGGTGCTGCCACGGGGGCCGGCGTCGGCGCGGGTCTCGGCGGCGCAGCCGGTCTGCTCGCTGGCCTTGGACTGCTGGCCATTCCGGGCTTGGGTCCGGTGGTCGCGGCCGGATGGCTCGCCTCGACGGCGCTGGGCGCGGTCGCCGGCGGCGCCACGGGCGGAGTCGTCGGTGCGCTGACGCAAGCCGGCGTTTCCGAGGAAGAAGCACCTCTCTATGCCGAAGGCGTAAGGCGCGGCGGCACGATGGTTTCGGCCCGCGTTCCTGACGGCGACCGTGCGCGGTACGAAGCAATCCTCGACCAATCCGCCGTCAATCTGCGCGACCGCAGCGCGGCTTGGCAAAAGTCGGGGTGGAAGAGCTACGATCCGGCGGCGCAACCTTACGGCGCGGACGAGGTCCGCCGCGAGCGCCAACTCTACGGCACAGGCGTACGGTAAATCGGTTGGCAGCCCGCCTCCAAAGCGGGCCGCCTTTTTTTTGCACGCGACAACGATCGAATACAGGAGCGGAAAATGAGCCGCGGAATGCCATCGATGACCGCCCTCTTGGGCATGCTCGCTCTCGCCGGTTACCAAAATCGGGACAAGCTGGCGGAGATGTTTCGCAACGCGACCACCGGGCAGCCGGCGGCAGGCAACAAGGATTCGCTAAGCGGCATGCTCGGCAACTTGGGCGGCCTCGTCGGCGGCGGTGGCGTGGGTTCGCTGCTCAACGGCGGGATCGGCGAACTTCTCGAGCACTTCAAACAGAACGGTCAGGGTGACGCCGCGCAGTCCTGGGTCGATCACGGGCCGAACCGGGAGGTCACGCCGCCCGAACTTAAGCAGGCGATCGGTCCGGATGTCCTGCAGAAGCTGGAACAGCAGACTGGACTGTCGCAGCAGGAGATACTCGACCGCTTGTCCCGCGAGCTGCCGACTGCCGTGGACAAATACACGCCCGATGGACGCGTTCCTTCTCCGTCGGCTGGTTAACACAACGCGCACTCGGAGGGAAAATGGGCATCATCTGGACGATCATCATCGGTTTCATCGCAGGAGTCATCGCGAAATTCATCATGCCCGGCGGCAACGAGCCGACTGGTTTCGTTCTGACCACGATCCTTGGAATCGTGGGAGCGTTCGTGGCGACCTATCTCGGTCAGGGGCTCGGCTGGTATCGGCCTGGCGAAGGAGCGGGGCTGGTCGGCGCCGTCATCGGCGCGATCATCGTACTGTTCGTCTATGGGCTGATGGCGGGCAGGAGCGGCCGGGCTATCTAGACCGACCAAGCAGCAGGAGCCGCGGCGGATCGAAGCGCAGCGGCTCTTCGAAACCAAATCAAAGATCTTCTCGCAGTCCCTTGAAGAACGGATGCCGGACCTTTCCTTCGGCGGACTTGGCCCTGTACTCGACCTCGGCCAACAGCTTCGGCTCGACCCAGATGCCCTTGTGTGCGATCCGCTTCGCGTAGGGTTGGGTCTTCCGGATCAGCGGCTTCAGACGCTTCTGCAACTCGGCAGCCGAAACCTTGTCGAAGCCGTGGTCGACCTTGCCTGCGTAGACGAGGTCGTCGCCCTTTCGCCGTCCGAGGTATATGCCGTCCCATTTCCCCTCGTCGAGCGCGAAGCCGGCGATCGTCAGGGTCTCCCGCTGCGCGCAGGTCTTCTTCACCCAGTTGTTGCCGCGGCCGCTGGCGTATGCGCTGTCGCGTACCTTCGAAACGATGCCCTCGAGCCCGATCTTGCAGGCGTGTGCGAATATGTCGGCACCTTCAAGCTCGAAGCTTTCGCTGAACTGGATCTCGGTGCCGTCGATGATCTTCTTGAGTTCAGTCTTGCGCTGGAAGAGCGGCAGCTTCCGGAGGTCGCGGCCGTTCAGGTACAGGAGATCGAAGGCGACCAGTACGATGCTGGTCGACTTGCCTTTCAGTTCGTTCTGAAGGACCGAGAAGTCCGTCGTGCCGTCCGCGGCGGGGACCACGATTTCACCGTCCACGATCGCCGACCCCGCCTTGATGTGCCAGGCGTCGTCGGCGACCTTCTTGAAGCGGTTGGTCCAGTCGTGGCCGCGGCGGGTGAATACCCTCACGGCTTCGTTCGCCAGCTGGACCTGGACCCGGTAGCCATCGAACTTGATTTCGTGAATCCATCGCGCCCCGGACGGCACCTTCTCGATCGATGATGCCAAGGCCGGTTCTACGAAGCCGGGGAACGGCGCCTTCACGCCGACCGCCGCCGGTTTACGTCGCTGAAACGCCACGCAACGAACTCCAACGCAACTGGTGGACTCAAGCCGGGACGGCAGGATTCGTTTCAGGAACCCCCGAATCCTTGCAGCGTTGCATCGCCATCAGTTCGAAAGAGGAGGAGCCGATGGCGGCAGCGAAGAAGACAGCGCGTGGACGCAAGCAGGACCGGGCGCGCGTCGCCAAGGGACAGGACTACGAAGTCCGCTACGAAGCGAAGAAGACCGGCCGCTCGGCATCGGCCGTGAAGAAGGCCGTCAAGAAGGTCGGCAATAGCCGCAAGCGGGTCGAGAAGCGGTTGGGACGCTGAACCAGCGGCCGGTCTTCGCCAGTTTCTGCCAAACGTCGACACTCCGCCGGAAGACGAGCATACTTTTAGAGACCTTGTGTTGGCCGTCCTTATCGGTCAGCATGGGGAATATTTGTTGATCTTCTCGGTTTCACCCGGCCAATTTCAAGAGGGTGTCATGACAGTTCACGATCATTGGCAGATGGATGCCAGCGCTCCCGAATTGTATGAGCGGTATCTCGTCCCCGCCATCACGTCGGTCTGGGCCGATGATCTGCTCGATCGCATCGAGCCTGCGAAGGGCGAAAGCGTACTGGACGTGGCGTGCGGGACCGGTGTCGTGGCGCGGCGGCTGGCCGAACGCGGTCACGTAGGAAAACTGGTCGGCGTAGACCTCAACGGGGCAATGCTGGCCGTCGCCCGGGCGAAATCCAGCGACGTAAAGTGGACCGAGGGCAGTGCGCTGGATCTACCCTTCGCGTCGCGAAGCTTCGAAGTCGTACTCTGCCAACTCGGACTGCAGTTCTTTCCTGACCGGCCGCAGGCGCTTCGAGAGATGGCCCGCGTCCTCCGGCCGTCCGGACGGCTCGGACTCAGCGTCTACAGCGCCATCGAGCACACGCCGGCCGCACACGCCTTCGTGCAGGCGCTGGACAAGTTTCTCGGAGCGGAGTCCTCGCGGACCAAACGCGCCGAGCATCTTTCCTGCGGCGCGGCCGAGGTGGGTTCTTGGGTGCGCCAGGCAGGTTTCGACCGTGTCGATGTCGAGACCGTGACCAAGCAGATTAGCTTTCCGTCGTCGCTCGATTATGTTCGCTTCCAGCTCACCGCGACCCCGATGGCTGCGCTGTTGAAGGGGGAAGACGACATCGCGCGTGAACGCATTATCGCGGCGGTCGCCGACGATGTGGTGGGCCGCATGGATTCCTCGATGCTGGCGAACGGCAGGCTGACGTTTCCTCAGGAGTCCTTCGTGGTTGTCGCATCCCTTCGCTGACCGTCCATTTTCTTCCGTCCTGGATTGCTCGCGGCAGCCGAGCCTTGCCCGCGTCCTGAAATTGGAAACGTCGATCGTAGGAGCATCCGCATATGAGCGAGCATTCGAAGGAATCCGAGACGCCGCTTTATGATCGAGCGTTGCTGTTGCACGGCTCGAAGCGCAACGAGCTATTGACCTTGGAAGAGGTTCGTCGATACGGCAGCGACAGCTTCGCCGATCCCGACTTCCTTCGGCTGTACGGAATGACGCCGGCCCGGTGGTACGCGCGCGGGGTGCGTTTGCTCGGCCGGACCGCAGTCGAATGCACTCGAGATGCCGTCGCCGACCGCATCGGGCAGGACGTCGCGACTGTTGCGGCGTCCCTTCCGGCCCCGGGCCGGTGGGTCGTCGTCGATCCGTTCGCCGGGTCGTGCAATACCTTGTACTGGATATTGCGACACGTGCTGCAATCGCGCGGAATCGCCTTTGAGTTCGACCCTCAGGTCTTTCGGTTGACCAAGCAAAACCTCGCGCTCCTCGACCGGACCATCGATCTGAAGTCCGGCGATTACGGCATCATGTTGGGGCAAGTCGATATCGCGCCTGACGAGACCTTGATCGTCTTCGTGGCCCCGCCTTGGGGCACTGCGCTGGATGAGACAGAAGGGCTGGATCTACGCCGAACCGAACCTCCCATAACGGAGATCATCGCGAAGGTCGGCGACGTATTTCCCACCAAGCGGACTCTTTTTGCCGTTCAGGTGTATGAGAAATTGAATAAGGAGTCTCTGGCCGAGCTTCAAGGAAAGCTCGATTGGTCCGACCTGAAGATCTACGATTTCAATGCTGCCGGCAGAAATCACGGCGTTCTTTTGGGCACGCGAGGATGGACGCCCTGAAGGATTTATCGCGCTATGCCCGGCAGGAAAACCGGGTGAATGCGGTCAGCCGCTGTACGCTTGGCTCGACCTCGCGCATGTAAATCTGGCTCCGCAGGAACGCGATCTCGTCGTCGAGAGCGGTCTCGTCGACGTCTATGAACCAGGACTTGGGTCGCCCGTCGCTGCCGTCGTTCCAGCGATAGCCCCTTCGTTTCAGCGAGTCCTTGAGCTCGAACGCGGTCTGCTCCGCCCAGACCCGCAGCGTCGGCTTGCGGGCGGTCTCCAGCAGTAGCGCGAGCGCCGGCGCGCCCGTCGTCGGCAATTCGAAGGCGAGGACCTCCAGCAGGGCATGGCAGTCGTCGACGGCGCGATGCGCCTGGTGGAAGAAGCCGGCGCCGTTCAGCAGATAGCCAAGCTGCGCGCCTGCGAAGCCGTGAGCGCGCCAGTCGATCTCGGTCGCGCTGCAGGCCCAGGCCTTGTGCTCGAACACCGGCCAGTAACGCTCGACGAACCTCCGGTCGAAACCACTGTTATGAGCGATTGTGACGACTGAGTCGCCGACGAAGTCCGTCACGGCCGCATCGTCGAGCCGATGCCCCGCCACCATCTCGTGGGTGATTCCGGTGAGTGCAGTGACCTCCGCGGAAATCGGCACGCTGGGCTCATTGAAGGCCGAGAACGTATCACGGACGCCGACGATGCGGCCATCGGCCGAGTAGTCGAATTTGACCATGCCGAGTTCGATGATCTCATCCTTAGCGTGATCGAGCCCCGTCGTCTCGGTGTCGAGCAGAACGCCGGTCCTGACCTCCTGCCCGAGCGTCGGTTCGTACGTGGGTCTGGCGACCAGACGCCGCAGAATCCGGTAGTCGGGCGACCGGCTCAAGGCCTCGGCCATGGCAACCAGATCGGTCGTGTCCTGTAACATCGCTGCTCGGAATGACTGCCAGAACCGGTCGGCTGGCTGAACGCAGAATATCCGCAGCGCCGACAGTGAGGTACCGGAAAAACAAGCCATTCACGGGCTTTTCGGCGGTTGTGGATTCGATAGCGGGCAGCCGGTCTGCGTTCGTGGTTGCAGCGGCGACTGATCGTCAGCGCGGCCGGCGATTGGGACAGGCATGGCCGCGCGGCCGGTCCTGCCGCCAATAGCCGACCGCCCCAGCTTTGCTCGGCCAAGGGCCACGGTCAGAGTGTTCGTTGAAAGCATCGTGCTTTGTTCTGCGAGGAACCCCTGCGCAACACTTTCGTTGTGCTGATCTTCCGGACAGCAAAGGATACGATTATGGACCGCGAACATGTGAAGGGCGCCGCCGACAAGGCAAAAGGCGCCATCAAAGAAGGTGCCGGCAAGCTCACTGGCGACAAGGACATGGAAACCGAAGGCAAGATCGACAAGGCCAAGGGATCCGCCCACAACGCCGCGGGCGACGTGAAAGATACAGCGCGGGACGCCGCTGACGCCCTCAAGAAGTAAGCAGAAGAAGCGAAGATCAAAAACTAGCCGCCTCCGGGCGGCCTTTTTGCGCCAATTGAGACGGCAAGCGGGCTTTCAGTCGGAGATCAGAGGAACGAAGCGGATCTCCTCTATCCTTTCCTCGACGAAACGATCGTCCGGGGCGCGTGTCAGCTTCGTCAGCCACTGCACACCGTCAGGATCGCCGAGCGGGATGAGAAGTCGTCCCGACGGAGCCAGTTGAGCCTTGAGAGCCGCGGGCGTCTGCGCGCCGGCGGCCGACACCACGATCACGTCGAAGTCGCCGCCATCCGGCCATCCTGCGGTCCCGTCGCCCTGACGCAGATCCACGTTGCGGCAGCCGAGATGCCGAAGGCGCGATCGGGCCTGTCGTACCAATGCCTCGTGGCGCTCGATTGCGCAAACCTCCCGCCCGAGCTTGGCGGCGAGTGCCGCCAGATAACCCGAACCCGCGCCGATCTCTAGAATCCGGTCCGACTTGGCGATGGCGGCGGCCTCGAGCATCCTGGCGACGATGTAGGGCTGAGAGATGGTCTGCCCTTTCGGGATCGGCACGGCGCAGTCATCATACGCGGCTTCCGCGAACCGCCGATCGAGGAAAATCTCGCGGGGGACCTGCCGCATCGCCAGCAGGACCCGTCTGCTGCGGATGCCGCGGCTGGCAATCTGCACGTCGACCATCGCGTCGCGGAGGAAGCGGGACCTCCTGGACCGTTTGCTCTCCTTGACCGCGCGCACGGCCTCTCCATGCATGAACGATTTCGCTCCAGCAGATGGGAAACTCGGAGGCCAGCCACTTGCTCCTTGACTCGAGGGGTGGGTGGCGGCTCTCGCCGACGAGGCCGGCTCCGCTACCGAGGAGGGAAATCGCGGAGCTGAGTCAGGAACGTGTCCGCAGCGGAACGACCGTGTCCGGATCGAATTGATCTTGCAGAAACCGAGCCGGAGAGCGCTCATGAAATGGATGTTCACGGCGGCATTGATGGCCGCAATGGCGCTGGCTTCGGCCTCCGGTGCGGACGCGAAAGGTTGCATCAAGGGCGCCATCGTCGGGGGCGTCGCCGGCCACATGGCAGGGCACGGCAAGCTCGGCGCTGCCGCCGGCTGCGTGATCGGCCATCATGAGGCGAATAAGAAGACCCCGAACGATTCGAATGCGCAGGCGCCGTCGGGCCGGAAGTGACCTTCCGGAACGGAGGCGGTTCGTCGTGACGCTGCCCTTGCGCCGGAGGCCGATCTGAACGTCGGCATCATGATGTTCGAAGCGAGACTTCGTCGGGTCTTCATGATTCCCGGGAGGAGACGCGATGAAATGGATGGTGTCGGCGCTCGTTCTCGGACTGGTCGCCTTGAGCTCCACGGTCTCGGCCCAACCGGTGAGATGGACGACCTATTCCATCCCGCAGACGGGTACCTCGGTGGATTTCCCGGCCTCGATCTTTACCGAAGAAGCCGGCCGTCCGGACGGGTACGGACAGCGATTTCGGACGGCTGACGGCCGAGCCGACCTTACGATACAGGCCGCACCCAACGTTGCGAACGATTCACCCGCTGCATTTCTCGCGAAGAAGCATCCGCCCGCGCGCATTCAGTACAAGCGAACGACGCCTCGGTTCTTTGCGGTGTCCAGCTACAAGGGCGACAAGGTCTGGTACAACCGGTGCAACTTCTCGAGCGAATTGATTCACTGCGTCCTGATCAACTACCCGGCGAGCGAAGAGCGCGACTGGGACCACATCGTAACGCGCATCAGTCTCTCGCTGAGGGGCAGATAAGGCGTGCGGGGTAGCCTCGCGCGGCCGCGCCGAGCGCCTAGCCGCGTAGCTTCGAGTACACGGAAGTCCGGAGAGGCCGCCGCCTTTGGCTATCCTCGCGAGCGCTAGTTCTGAATAGCGGGTCGTGAAACCTTTGGCTATCGGCGACAGGCGCCGTAGTTCAACGGCGGGCGACGGTCTCTACGGTTCAATGGGATACGACGATTATCGTTCCTCCAAAGCTGAGGCCTCAAGGGTGCCGCCCCGGACTGCGTTCCGGTCGCGCAGGCTCGCGTCCCGTCCGCCATCCCGCCGCGCGCAGGAACCTCAGATCTGGGCCGCCCTTGCAGGGCGGGCGCTGCGGCCGCGTCATCCGGTCCGGTCGATCGGTGACGACCGCGAGAACAACGCCGCCAAGAGCGTCAGTCAGGAACGGTGCCACCGTCGTGCGGTTGACTCCGGAAGACAACACACGGAGGTCAACATGGCCATGGAAGATCGCGAGACCTTCAGTCTCATCGGAAGCGACAAGGTCGAGGGCACGAATGTGTACGGATCCGACGGGCAGAAGGTCGGCTACATCGAGCGCGTCATGATCGACAAGGTCAGCGGCAAGGTGTCGTACGCGGTGCTCAGCTTCGGCGGTCTGCTCGGCATTGGCGACGATCATTATCCGCTGCCCTGGCAGGCGCTGAAGTACGACACCGACCTCGGTGGCTACGTTACCGGCATCACCCAGGACCAGCTTCGCGGCGCCCCAAAATACGCCGACGAGAGCGCATGGAATTGGAGCGACCCGGCGAGGGCGCGCTCCGTGAACGCCTACTACGGGGGGTGCCCGTGGCTTGATGCGGCATGACGGTCGGGCCAACGCCACCGTCGTTACGCAAGACGGCGCTCGATCCGCCGAGGAGGCTTGAAAAGTGAGTGATGCCGTTCGTGTTCTGGTCGTGGAGGATGAAGCTCTGATCTGCAGCTTCATCGAAGACGCCTTGTCGGTCGGCGGTTTCCAGGCCTGCTCGGTCTCTTCGGGGGAGGCGGCCCTGTCCACCTTTTGCGATGGCTGCGAGGGATGCCGGGCGCTGCTGACGGACGTCAACCTGGGTGATGGCATCACGGGCTGGGAGCTGGCGCGGCGGATTAGGGAAATCACGCCTGGCTTTCCGGTGGTCTACATGACGAGCGCCAGTGCCCCGGATTGGAAATCGCAGGGCGTCGACGGCAGCGTCCTGATCGAGAAGCCCTTTGCACCGGCGCAATTGGCTGCCGCCGTGTCGCAGCTACTGGATACCCGAGCCTAGCCGGGCGCTCGCGGTGTACGCGCAACTGGGATGAACGGCGCTTGGCGGTCCGCAATGGCCGGGTAATCGAGATACCCTTCTGGTCCTTGCGCGAACCACGCCGCTTGGTCGTCTGGCATAAACGGCAGGCCTTCGGCCACGCGGCGCGGAAAGTCGGGGTTGGAGATAAATGGCAAGGCGATGAAGCTTGTCCCCGACGAGACGGGCCGGGGCGGCGAGCGATACGTCTGCCCCGCCTGCGAGGAGGGTCCGCTGCACGACCCCGCCGCCCAAAAAAGGGCGGACAGCCCGCTCCGCCCGCCGGCTAAGAAAAATCCGGCTCTGGCGCCGAGGCCGGTTGTCGATCCTATCGAAAGGGCTGACTCGGCTCGACGGGGACCCGACTTTTCGGGAAAAAGTAGAAACTTCATCTTCGGAGACGAGTTGGCATCCGGCGAGGTCTGTTCTCGTCGGAGCCGAACATGGTCGACGACGTCCCGTTGCGCACGGCGGTACATACGGTCTGGTCCCTCTACCTGGCGAGGCATCGCGACGTCGATGCTGCCGACACCCGCCGCTGCCTGCTGGAGCGTCATCTGCAAGGGAAATGGGAAGCGCGTGTGAGCGATGCCGAAGAACTCACGGGATTCGGCCTGGCTTACCTTGAGCGCCTTCCCGAAGACGAATGTTGAGGCTGATGGAGGGGCTCGTCAGGCGAGCTGCGGTCGACAGCGCCAGGCCGGATTGGACGTTGCTGGCCGTCTCAGAACTCGCCTCCGCGGCCGTCGTGCTGCTCTTCCGCTCGATGTTTTCGGTCTAGAGGGTCGGCATCGATGCGCATCGCTCAACTTGCTCCCCTGGCGGAAAGCGTCCCTCCCAAGCTCTACGGCGGCACGGAGCGGGTCGTGGCGTGGCTGGTGGATGAGCTGGTCGAGCTCGGCCACGACGTCACGCTGTTCGCGAGCGGCGACTCCCGGACGAAAGGCGAGCTTCATGCCGTGTGGCCGCGCGCGCTGCGTCTCGGACGAAAGGGCGCCGATCCAAATGCCGCCTGCGCCGTGCTGCTGGAAGCGATCGCAAAGCGCGCGAAAGACTTCGACGTGATCCACGCGCACATCGACTGGCTGCCGCTTCCGCTGCTCAGCCGGCTCGGCGTGCCCTTCGTGACCACCATGCATGGCCGGCTCGACCTGCCGGGCCTTTCCGATGTGCTGCGGCAGTTTCCCGGTGCCGGCTTCGTGTCGATATCGGACTATCAGCGTCTGCCATTGCCGGAGGCGAATTGGATCGCCACGATCCCGCACGGACTGCCATCGAACAACTTTCGCCCGTCTTTCGATCAGGGATCCTATCTGGCGTTCCTCGGCCGCCTCACCGCGGAAAAGGGGCCCCAGGACGCCATCCGCATCGCGCGCGCCGCCGGAATGCCCTTGCGCATCGCCGCCAAGATTCCGCGCGGCGAGACCGTCTTCTTCAAGAAGCAACTTGAGCCCCACATCGACGGTCTGGCGGTCCAGCTCGTCGGCGAGGTGGACGAGGCGAAGAAGCAGCCGTTCCTCGCCGAGGCCGCGGCCCTGCTGTTTCCGATCGATTGGCCGGAGCCTTTCGGCCTCGTCATGATCGAGGCGATGGCCTGTGGGACGCCAGTGATCGCCTACCGCTCCGGCTCCGTGCCCGAGGTCGTCGAGGACGGCGTGACGGGCTTCATCGTCGAGAACGAGGAGCAGGCTGTCAGGGCCGTGGGCGATCTGGGCCGGCTCGACAGACGAAAAGTACGTGCCCGCTTCGAGGAACGCTTCTCCGCGGACCGAATGGCGCGCGAGTATGAAAGCGCGTACCGCCGATTGATCTCTGGCGCCGCGTACCCGGCTGCGGCATTCGCGGCGCCGCACGCCGAACGTCGGCGCGAGCCGAGGCCGGCCGACGAACTTCCGGCCCCCGGCTAATCGATTTTTAGCCGCCCCTTGAAAGTGGCCCCGGAGCATCCATTTGACATCCATGCGCCATCCCATTGGATGGTAGAAATGGATGCTTTCATGGCCGACAATGTCCGCGAGCTGCGATCCCGGATCCCCGATACCGAGAAGATCACGATCAACCTTGGCTATGTCGATCTGGGTCAGGTCGATCTGATGGTGCAGGAAGGGTTCTATTCGAACCGCACGGATTTCATCCGGACGGCCATCCGCAACCAGCTCGAACGCCACGCGGACGTCGTGAAGCAGTCGACGGTCCGAAAGAGCCTGGACTTGGGGCTGCGCAACTACAGCCGCGAGGATCTCGAAGCGGCGCGGCGCGCCGGCGAGATGCTGCACATCAACGTGCTGGGTCTCGCGACCATCGCCCAGGACGTCACCCCCGAGCTGGCCCGCGCCACCATTGCTTCGGTCTCGGTGCTCGGTGCCCTTCACGCCACTCCCGCGGTCAAGGCCGCACTCTCCGACAGAACTAGGTGAACGCGATGCTGAATCAGAACATGATTTCTGAGGCCACGCGCCTCACGCGTGCGGGCCACCTGGTCGAGGCCACCGCGCTCCTGCAGCGCATGCTCCGCGGCGAGAGCGCCTCCGAGCCGTCGGACAGCACTGCCCGTGTCGCGCCAGATCGGCTCGAGCCCCCGACCATCGACGTGAAGGCCAACGTCGTCGAGGAGAAGGAAAGCCGACGAACCACCCGGGTTTCTCCCGCTCCTTTGCAACGCAAAAGCATCGCCCGGTTCGATCGCTTGAAAGACTTCCCCGGACTCAACCTGCGTGGTCCGATGACCCGCGCTCCGCCTGCCACGACGGATATCGCACCCGAAGGCACGAGGTTCATCGCCGGCACCTTCCGCAACGCGAATGGAAGCCGGAACTACAAGCTGTTCGTCCCAAGCCACTCGCAGGAAAAACCGCTTCCCCTGGTGGTCATGCTTCACGGTTGCACCCAGTCGCCGGACGACTTCGCGGCAGGCACCCGGATGAATTTCCTGGCGGAAGAGCGGAATTGCTTCGTGGTCTATCCGGAGCAGCCCAATGAAGCCAACCAGGCGAAATGCTGGAATTGGTTTCGCACGGGCGACCAGCAGCGGGAGGGCGGGGAGCCTTCGCTGATCGCAGGCATCACTCGCCAAATCATGCTGGACTATCCGATCGATCCGAAGCGGGTCTACGTCGCAGGTCTGTCGGCCGGCGGGGCGGCCGCCGCCATCATGGCAGCGACCCACGCCGATCTGTACGCGGCCGTCGGGATCCATTCCGGCCTCGCCTGCGGGGCGGCAAGCGATCTTCCCTCAGCGTTCGTCGCCATGCGTCAGGGCGGCGGGTCTAAAATTGCCGCTGGTGGACCGCCAGTGCCGACCATCGTTTTCCATGGCGACCGCGACACCACGGTGCATCCGAACAACGGCGACCGGATTGTCGAGCAGTCCGCCAAGGCGGCAGGCTTGAAAGCGAAGGTGAGCAACGGACGGGTGCCCCATGGGCACGCCTACACCCGCACCAACCTTGCCGACGCGGACGGGCGCGCCGTCTCCGAGCATTGGAATGTTCACGGCGCCGGCCACGCCTGGTCGGGCGGCAGTCCCGCCGGCTCCTACACCGATCCCCGCGGGCCGGACGCGACGAGGGAGATGCTGCGCTTCTTCCTTGAGCATTCGCTCCCGGGTTAGTCGGGCTTCACAAGGCGCTCAGATCGTCCGGCACGTCCCCGAACTTCCGGATCAGCTTCGCGTCGCCGAAGTCCCCGGTTGCGGGGTCCCCGCTGCGGCTGAACGCGACGGCGCCGGCGTGTCCGGGCTTGCGCGCCAGCGCCTCGGCCCGCATCACCGCGGCATTGGCGCTCAGGCATTCCGCCGCCTCGCCGGCGGCCATGCCGTCGTCGGAGAAAACGAACGGCAGAGCAGAGCGACATAGTAGGTCACTTCAGACATCTGCCTCATCCTTGCGTTCGCGCGCCCCTGGGAGCCGTCCCCGGGCGTAGCCTTTCGACACATTCGTCCGGAGCTCGTCGGTCTCGGCCTCGAGAAAGTCGACGGCGACGAGCAGTGCCTTGACCGCCTCCCGGGCGTCTCCGCCGCAGGCCGCGATGGCCTGGTCGGCGGCGGCCTCCAGGTCGAAAGTGGCCGGTCTGGAGGGCTCGGGCGTAGCGGTCATCAGATTATGTTCTCATTTTGTTCACGAGAGTCAAGCGCCGGCGCTCTGTTTCGCGGGCGCCGCTGCAGGGGCAGGCGGAATTCCGTGGACGGCCCGTGGCGGTGTCGGAACCGCGCCGCCCCGTTCGTCTTGAGTCCGTGTCCCGTACCCTGGAGCGTTGCGTACCCATGGCCCCCCGCGCGAACTGGAAAGGTTTCCTGCGACTCTCGCTCGTCACCTGCCCCGTGGCGCTCTATCCGGCCACGTCGGAGAGCGAGAAGATCAGCTTCAACCAGCTCAACCGGCAGACTGGCCACCGGATCAAGTATCTCAAGGTGGACGCCGACACCGGCGACGAAGTGCCCAACGAGGACATCGTCAAGGGCTACCAGCTTGAGAAGGATCAGTTCATCGAGGTGACCAAGGAGGAGCTCGAGGAGATCGCACTGGAGTCGACGCGCACCATCGAGATCGACGAGTTCGTCGACAAGGCCGACATCGACCCGCGATACCTGATCCGCCCCTATTACATCCGGCCGGACGGCAAGGTCGGGCACGACGCCTTCGCGGTTATCCGCGAGACCATTCGAGAGATGAACAAGGTCGCGATCGGGCGGGTGGTGCTGACCAACCGCGAGCACATCATTGGCCTGGAGCCATTGGACAAAGGGCTGGTCGGGACGCTGCTACGCTATCCTTATGAGGTACGCAGCGAGCAGGAATATTTCGACGAGATTCAGGATGTGAAGGTCACCAAGGACATGCTCGATCTGGCGAAGCACATCGTCAACCAAAAGGCCGGCCGCTTCGACCCGGAGAAGTTCGAGGACCACTATGAGACCGCGCTGATCGAGCTCATCAACCAGAAGCGGGCCGGCAAGCCGATCACGCCGAAGTCCAAGCCGACCACAGGCAACGTCGTCGATCTGATGGAGGCGCTTCGGCGGAGCGTGGGTCAGGAGGCCGCGCCGGCGAAAGCCGAGAAGCCCGGCAAGAAGGGGCGCAAGGCATCCGCCGGGCAGAAGGAAATGCTGATGCCTATCGAGGGCAAGAAGCCGAAGGAGGCGGCGGCGAAGAAGCCGGCGGCCAGGTCCCAGCGGAAGTCGGCCTAACGCCTCCACTCCGTCGTCTGGGACGATTGCCATCACGAACGAATGGGAGGATCGCATGGATATGAGGGAAGCCTCTGCAATGACGGAAGCCTCCCGACGGCGATCGGATATCCGCGAGCGTCGAGAAATATGGGCGTCTGGACAACGAGCAACAATCGCGGCTGCTTCGGTCTATGGAGAGATTCCGGTTGAGCCAATCTCGCAAACAGCCGATCGACCGAGTCCTGGATCTGGCTCTCTCTTTCGAAATTGCCTTGAGCGATCAGGGTGACAATGCTCCGCCGAGTTGGAAGGTGAGCGTCAGGACCGCTCAACTCGTCGGCGGTCCTGTCGACGTGCGTTCGTCGAACCGGCAGGCGATCGCATCACTCTACGAACTCCGCAACCAGGCCACGCATGGAGGCTCGCTGAAGCCTCGCGGCGGAAAGACCGTTGATGCGATCCTTCAGGACAGCTTCGATCTCTACGTCTCGACGATAGGCAAGCTGCTCGATCTCGGCTCAAAGCCGGACTGGAAAACCGTCGAGTTGGAGCCTCTTGCATAGCCGACGAGGACACCTTCACGAAAATCCCTTTTTTACTCCGCGGCGAGCAGCAACGGCCAACCTGACAAACTCCTCAAGTATCTCGCCTAGGTTGATGTATACTAACTACTCAATTGAGCGCCACCCGCCCGCGAATTAAGTTCAGAAACGACCGATACTAGCCGAACATAAAGTTCTTGGTTAGATGCGACCCGCGTTGTATCGAAAGGTATTTAATGGGAATTCGCGATCTCGTTCATGATCTACGCACATCGATAGACGACGAGGTCGCCGCCTCCGTAGACAAAAACTCCTACGGAGCAATGGTGCGTCACCTCCAAAAGTACCGCTTTTGGGAAGGTGCCAAACCGACGCTGTACGAGCATCAGCGCCGAGCGATCGAAACCGTGGCCGCCTACATCGACGCAGATCCTCACTTGCCCGAGAGGCCAAACCTTAAGGAGGCCGCGCTCCTCAAACTTCCCACCGGCACCGGCAAGTCCGGCATTGTAACGGTCCTTGCTCGCTGCCTTCCCTCGGTCAAGCGAACACTTGTACTTACACCGCGCGGGTCCTTGGTCGCGCAGATGAGAGATGACGTCCGCTTTCGATTCTGGAAGCATCTCGGCTACACCGTAAATGAGGGCCAGACCTTCACGGCCGAAGCGTCGTCCATGGGCGCGGACCTGCAGGAAACCTACGTCGAGACGCTCCTCCCGAGCCGAGCCGACGCCATTCTGCAACACGTACCAGCAGCCAACAGATCGATCCTAATCGGCACATATCAAGCCTTGGACATGATCCGCCGGCGAGCTCGAGACCCAAGGCCAGAACGAGCGGCAAGAGCCCAGGCCGCGCGGAATGTGCTCGCCTTGCTCGCAGGTTTCGACCTGATCCTGGTCGATGAGGGCCACTACGAACCGGCCATCTCCTGGTCGAAGGGCGTTCGCGAGCTCAATAGACCCACGGTGCTGCTAAGCGCGACGCCCTATCGCAACGACTTCAAATCCTTCCGGGTGAGAGGTCAGTTTGTCTTCAACTATCCGCACGGCGACGCCGTGGCGGCTCATGTAATCAGGGACGTCGAACCCGTCGTGGTCGAGCCGCGCGGCGGTGGGGCGGCAAGCGACAAGTCCGTCAACGGTCTTCAACGGCAACTTCCCGCCCTGCTTGCTCAAGCAAAAGCGTGGACGAATACGCCGAAAATCATGATTCGAGCCGACGATCTCGACACGCTGCAGAGCCTGCAACGCAAGGTCGATCAGGTGTTCGGCACCAAGTCGGCGCTCGTCCATGACCGCGCGAAGGGCGGCAATACCCCAGAAGGTTCCAGAGCGTACGACGCGCGATGCATGAATGCGCCGACGCGCAGTTCTGGTTACATCAATTCAAGCTTATGGAAGGCGTCGATAACCCCGACTTCGTCGCGGTCGCTATTTACGACCTGCACACGAACGGCCGCCAACTCGTACAGCAAATCGGGCGGGTGGTACGAACGAGCCCCGGGCGAACGCGTAAACAAATAGCCTGGGTTCTTGCAGGCAACGCAAACGCGGCACGCATCAAGGCGACATGGAATCGCTACAAGTCCTACGAAGCCTACTGCGCAGCAGAAACCAGAAACATTGTGGCGAACGAAACGGCCTTGCCCGACCGTCTCCTGAAATACATGCCGGACAATCAGTACATCGGCGGCGATTTCCGAGAACGTTTCGATCCCGCTTCGCCCCTGACGATGACCGACCTGCAGATACCTGCGAGCACCGCAATATTCAAGTGGGCCAATCCCTCACGTGCCGTCGCCGAACTGTCGGAAGCGGCGGAAGATGCACTGATGGAGAAGGATCGATTCAAAATCGTCCCGATCGAAGGGCTCCCAGCGAACTGCCTGGGCTTCAGCTACTACGCATGGCGGAATTCGCCCTTACTGATCGACAAATTCTTCTCGGAGTGGACGCTCGGCGTCTTCATAGCCGTGCAGCACAAAGACTTTGTCATGGCGCACGACACCGAAGGCAATGTGCTGGACATGGAAGCACTCGGTCTGGGGGTGGCTTCCAGACGAACGCTTGAGCAGGCGTTCCCACGCGGCTCCGCTTCGCGACTCACACGAATGTCATTTGGGTCCCTCGACATGTCCGAACAGGCCATCCGGACGTTGGCAGTTCGTACACGGGCCTTCGAAACAACCTTTACCGACCTGCTGGATCCCCACTTGGTCCCTACGGCAGCTTCGGGGTTTGTCGACGGCCGCGGGCGCTATGTCGGCTTCGCCAACGCGCGCTTTCGGGATTCCACCGAACGACGCTTGGCGGTTGCGGACTATATATCATGGACCGCTTCGATCGCGAAGCAACTCGGGGGCACGGCCGTCCGCAGCCAAGTCTTCGACCGCTACGCGCTCATACGGGACGATGTCACGAAGGATGGCGCACAGCCTCAAAGCATTCTGTTGAGCTTCTCTCGCGACGAGCTCCTCGAGCATACCGACTCTCATTCCGAAGCGCGGACGCTCGCGGCGGATCCCGATATCGATCACGACGACGTATGCGCCGAGGTCGACGCGGAAGGTAACTTCGCGGTCGAAGTGCTCGGCAAACAAACACTGTGCAACATCAGCTACAACGACGAAACAAAGAGGTACCGCTTCCACAGCGACGCCCTGAATGATCTGTTCAGAGCAAAGGAAACGGGCGACAGAGCCCATCCGCAAACGGCAAGTCAGAGAATTTCGGGACAGCAAAGTTTTCGAATTCTCGTGACCGAACCTAACGTCGTGTACGCCGAGAAGAGATTCTTCGAACCGCGCATCACATACAAATTGCCCGACGGGAGCACGCCAATCCTCGACGACGTGCACTCGGTGAAAGTGCTGGCCGACGCAAAGAGCGAAAAAGGCGAGGATTTCTACTCGGACATGGGTCGGTGGCATGCAGAATCGATCTTCGGGGCAGTCGACGCGATCGTGCACACTAGCAACAAGGCCGCGCTTCACAGGCGGTGGCAGGAATTCGGCGCGCGCCTCGGCCCGTATCCGCTCATCGTTTGCGACGACGATTCCAAGGAGATCGCAGATTTCATCGCACTGGACCCGGACCAAAAGAAGATCTCGTTCATCCACGCCAAGGTGAACAAGAAGGGCGACAACGTCTACAACGTAGATTCACTGCAGGCTGTGGGACGACAGGCGACCGCTTCGTTGGCTTTCCTTGCGCGCTACGCACCGGTTGGGAATTGGAAGGCGGACAGGTGGACCAAAGACGTGCAGGCAAACAAGCGGACGCTGGCCGGCCGAGATCGCATCTTCCGCAACTCCAAGGGTTTAACCCCTCGGCAGATATCCGACGCTTTAGCCGCGGCCTGCGGGAATCCGACATACGATCGGGAAGTTTGGATCGTCGCGGGAAATACCATCGATCGGGCCGTGGTCGCCGGTCACATTCTGGCGGACACGATCGACAACAGATTGCGGCAATTGCTCATGCATTGGGATGGACTGAGAACCGCGTGTGCCAGAGCCGGCGCGCGCCTTCTGCTCTTCTGCCACTGATGATTCTCCAACGGCGAACATGAAACATGGCAAAGAAACCTAGGAAGGGACGCTGCGTCCACTGCCTTAAGAATGGCATGGACCTCAATTCGGACCACGTGTTCCCGCGGTCGTGGTACCCCGACTCGACGCCGGCCGACCTAGAAAAATGGCAGATTCCATCCTGCATCGCCTGTAATGACCGCTATGGAAAGCTTGAGCGGGACTTAATTGGCCGCTTAGGGCTGACGCTCGACGCAAACAACCCCGCTTCAGCCGGACTTGCAGAGAAGGCACTGCGCGCCATCAACCCTGACGCTGCCAAGAGCGAGGGTGACGCAGCGGCCCGCGACGCGCGGGCAAAGAAGATCCTACGCGAGATGTACAAAGGCGAGGAGCTCAAGGGAAAGAATGTGATACCCGGCTTGGGAGAGCGATGGGATCGCCCCCTTGAAGAGCACCTCGGAATTAGCATACCGGAACAGAGCCTGCCGGCGATGACCGAGAAAATTGTCCGCGGCATTACTTTTCGCGAAGATCACGCCTTTATCGGATCCAGCCAGAAGATCGAGTCCTTCATGGTAAAGGACGAAGACGTGAAAGAAGTAAAGGCAATGCTCGATAGGGCCGGCCAGGAGTTCAAGAGAGAACCGGGTCTTGTTGTTCGAAGGGCGCGATCTGGCGCTGGCGATCTGTACGAAATCACCTTCTGGAATCAGTTCAAGTTGTACTCAACTGTCTCCAATCCGAAGATATTTTCGCCCCTATCTCGTCATGACAGTGGTTCGCTCAGGCGAGCACGGCTCAACGCGTTGCTGCAACGGCGCGCGAGAAGACAGGGGCGGCCTAAAGCCAGGGCCCGGCGGCGCGCGCGGAAATGTTTACGGCGGCAGGAAGCACGCTGATCGCGCTCTCTTCACGCATCCCTTCTACCGTCTGCACGCCACACTGCATCCGCGTTTGGCAATCTTTCGTGAGCATTGAAGCGCCCACTCATATCGGCGAGCTACGATCCATCGCTTGCTGGGATCACTGTGTATAATATTGCTTCACCTTTTGGTGCCTGCTCAAGTTCGGCGGTCGATAGGCCGCGCGCTGATAGAAGTGTTGAACACCCTCGGGGGCGGAGAAGCGCGCGAGAACGCTTGAATGCAGGATTGCCTCGTCTTGGACCTGGCGCAGGCCTTCAGTCCATTTGAAGCGCCCGCTCAGATAACCTGGTTCGCGTTCGTCGTGCTGCGGGCCGAGCGGGTCCGGATGTAGCGTCATGTACCGATCGTCTACCTTGATGCCGAAGCCGTCAGGGGTCTTGTCGTCGGGGAGATTTCTGGCGGCGTGCACCATCCATCCGAGCGTGATGTCGGATAGGCGCGCCTCGTTTTCCGGGTAGCTACCTCCGATGTCCGAATGATTTCCCGCAAACCAGACCTGTTGCAGCCAATCCGGGTATTCGTCGGGACGCTGCGGCCCCTCGTTGTGCGACCCTCCCCACGGAACGCGCGCGAAGTCGGCGCGGTTCTCGTCGATCGACATGGCGTGGCGTGCGTACCAGATCGCGTTGTTCAGGTTCAGGTCGTAGAACCTCATCTTCGGCGAAGCCAGATGCAACGTCTGCCAGCACGAATAGCCCGGCAGGCCGACGGCGTATTTCACGTGGGTCGCAACATATGCGACGCCGCCCATGGCCACCGCGACCGCGGCGGTCCACAGCAAGGTTGTAGCGAAGGGAAACAGGAAGAACGACTGCAGGTAGCTCAATGCAGCGATGAGGACGGCCGACGCGCCGACCAACGCCGCTGAGAGCGCGTAGCTGCCGAGGGACGCCACCGTGTCGAAGACGCCGACGAAGAACGGCACCACGTTGGACGCGTCGGCGGTGTCGCTGCGATACGTCTGGCGGAAGCGCTTCGCCAGCGCCTCGCGCTGCGGCAGATAGTCGGCATCTTTCGGCGAGCTGACGTGCTGGTAGACCTTCTTCACGGCCTCACGGGCGATGCCGGTCGTCGTACCAACGTCGCGTCGGAGCGGAGTGCCATCGTCCATCGTCGTCGGCACCCCGCACTGTCCCAGCACGGCCGCCAGACATCGCACGGTGTAGGCGCCGCGGCTGAAGCCGAACAGGAAGATCCGGTCGCCAGGCTCCCACATCCGCATGATGGCGGCGTAGCAGTCGATGATGTTGGTGGTGATGCCGAGCCCCGTCGCCCGACTCGCCAAGTTGTGCAGCCAGCGGTAGGCGCGAGTGACGAACAACGCGCCGCCCGGCGGCCGTGAACCGAGCCCCGCGTCGTAGAACGCAAGCTGCTCGTGCGGATCGATCGCGGTGTCGGGGCCGCAGCGGGTCGCCCGGTAGAGCTTGTAGATGTTGGAGCGTTTCTCGTCGGGACGAAGCCCACCGGCTTGTCCGGTACCGTCCGAGAAGATCAAAATATTCTTTGGCATGTCGGCCTCGCCGGTCAGCGCGTGAAAAGAAACGAAGGATACGCAGTCGAACAATTGGCGGCACAACTCAGGCAGCACGCGGTCTTCGGTGCCCTCGGTTCATCTCCGCGTGACGTCGGCGTCGTCCATCGTGTAGCGGCCGGGCGGCGCCGTCTGGTCGATGCCCAAGGCGCGACGCGTCAGAAACCGGCCGTGATATCCCACAACGAGGCGAACACCGCCTTCAACTCCGGGTCGCCGCAGAATTCGCAGCGATTGCGTCGTCCCCTGAGCCTGCGTACCGGAGTCGGCGGCCGCCATGGATCCAAGTGCAGATAGTTGGTGGGCGGCAAATCTTTCGTCGACAGGCTCCGCATCAGGTCGATCACCATCAGGCATCCGGCCAGGCTGGACACGAAGGCGAAGGGAGCCAGGGCCTGTCTGCCGCCCGCCGTTGTCACTGGCGCGGAGCCGCAGCGCGCCTTTGCCAGGCTGTCCATAGACTTGCCGAAAAAGGCGGCGGCCGGCTCACCGAAATTTCGGGACAGTTCGGCAGCCATGTCCTCATCCACGGTTCTCCGCTTTACCTGATCGAGCGTCAGGCCGAGCAGCTGCGCGATGTCGCGCTCGCGCGCATCCTCCTCCGGGATGTGAGGGTAGATGCAGGACAGGCAGGCGTTCGCGGTCGGCTGCCGGTGATGGTGCGCGACGACGGCCGTTACGTCGGTAGTCGAAGCATCGAAAACCTCAAGCGGCATGTCGCCCTGGATCGAACGCCGCGCTGGGCGGCTGTCAACCGTGACGAAGACCCGCCGGATCCGCCCGCGTTGCAGCAGAAGATCATGAAACGTTCCGACGAACGACTCTAACACCGTTTCGTCGAGCACAGCGCGCGCGACCAGCCGCTCCGCCTTGGGCTTGCCGACATCGTCGCCCTTGTAGAAGAAGCAGCGGTTCAGATTGCCGTCCGAGACGTTCTTGCCATCGACGACGGTGAGGGTGCCGGAGGTCTGCACGGCCTGTAGAGCCCACAAAAACGCGGTCCCGACGCCGCCGCAGCCGGCCAGTGCGTCATCGTCGAATACGATCGGTGCATGGCCGTCTGGAATGCCGAGCGCGCGGAAATCGACGACGAACGGATCGGGGCAGGATCTCCCGATAGCGCGCGCGATGACCACGCCCGCGGCATAGCACGCGCAGATTCGCTCGTTGAACCTCGGAACCGTCGACCATTCGGGCCGCACTATCCCACCGCCGACGGTCAATCCGTCGCTGAGCATCGAGGCGGTTATCTTGACCGGCGCGCCGGTCGATGCCGGGCCGCCGACCGTGATCTCAATGTCCGTGTTTGCATCGGCGTCGACCAGCTGAAGCGTCTTCCCGATCAGTTCCGATAAATCCGCGGCGAAGGCCGCGCCTGCAGGATCGGCGACGGTGACGGCGACCTTGGTCTGCAACTTCTCGGCAGCCTCCTCCTCATCGATGCCGAGCAGGCTGGCCAAAGCCTTACGATTTTCTTCGGTGGCGTTCAGCATCATGCGAGTTCCACGGTATGCAGCACTTCCTCGTCCGGAACCTCGATCCACCTGTCGTCGTCGGAGAGACGGTAGATCGCGGTTTGATCCATGAAGTTCGCGACCGTGCTGCCGGCGCCGAAGCGGGGGACGACAAACGATAAAGCGCCGCGATGGCGAACGATCGCCCATTCGTCGTCCGCTTCGGAATGGAAGGCCCTGCCGGGATGAGAATGCACCTGCGCCGTGACGTGCAGGCGGGTGCGTCGCAGGTGCCCCATCAAATCCTTCATCGCGGCCGGGGGGATCCGAAAGAAAACCTTGTCGGCGATCTGATCGGGCCGGTACGCCTCCGCAATCCGCTCCGCACCGCGGGGCCCGCTGCCCAGCCACAACACGACGGCTTCGCATTCCTCGGCGCCGCCGCGTCGCAGAATGTCGATCGTGCGTGCGACGATTTCCCTAGGGACGAGGAGCGTCATGCGCCAACGATCTTGCGCAGCGCGCGGGAAATCTGGGTGACGATGCCGAGAATGTTCATGCCGTCCTCGCCGCGGTAGGTGTCCCAGACTTCGCTACGATGACTTGAATGGGTGTGGTATTCGCGCACCCCGCGCATGCAGATAAACGGACGCCCGGTCTGCTCATGCGCCGATTGATTGAAGATCGAGCCGGCGAGCGGCTGCACTTCCGCCTCGGTCAGGAACGCGCCCTCAGGCGACAGAAGCGCGACCGAGGGAGGCGCCTCGTTCCAGCCTCCGCAATCGAGGCGGAGGCGAAGCGAACGCTTCGCCTCGATTGTGAGATCGAGCACCGGAAATACCGCCGACCAAAGCCTCCACCCCTTGATCCGGAGGTAGTCTGGCGTCAGCAGCGCGACCTCGGCGTCGAACTTGGCCTTAGAGGCTGCCGGATGCACCGCCGCCCCCTTCCGGCTTGTGCCATTCGATCTCGACGATGCCATGCAGATCGTTCTCGGCGAAAGTCTTGGAAGGATCGATCGGGCGATTTTCGACCTCCGCCACCCAGTCTGCGGTGTTGGTGAGTTCGAGCTTGATCTTCGCACGCTCGAGGACGTGAGCGACGACTTCGCCGCGATAGGAGCGGTTGTAGTCGTTGGCGTCTGGATAGAATCCACTGGGCGTGATGACGGCCACCGCGATCGGCTTGTCATCGTGATGGTGGCCAGCGCGTTCAGTGTCGTGTTCGAGAACCGTCATGGCTATCTCCAGCGGAGGGTTGATTCCCTAGACATTAATACTAACTGGGAATACTGTCAACTTGGTACCCCTGCTTGATGTCAACTTGGTTGACTTCGCCCCGCGAATGCGGGACGATTCGGCTACCAACCGCCCACCGCAAAAATTGAGATGATCACACCCAACGAATTCTACGTGAAGCTCGGCGATTCCATCCGACGTCGCCGGGAGGAATTGCGGCTGACCCAGGCCGAGCTTGGCGAAAGTCTCGGCCTGTCGCGCACTTCCGTCACCAATATCGAGCGGGGGCGCCAGCGCCTGCTGATCGATCAATTCCAGCGCGTCTGCAAGACGCTTGATGTCTCTGCCGACGTGCTGCTTACGGGCGTCAATGAGGACTCGCGGCCCGTAGTCCGCCCGCCTAGCGAGCTCAAGCGGATGCCGACGGTGACGGCTTATCTGGAGCGAACCCTCATCAAAGCGGGTGAACGGTGAGACCGCTGCGACCGCGGTATAATCGAATCCGCCGCTGCGCGGCGGAGCTCCTGGCTGAGAACGGCATTGAGCGGCCTTCTGTGCCGGTCGAGCGCCTAGCCAAAGCGGCCGGCGCCGTGGTGGAGTATCGCGACTTCAACAACGAAATCTCCGGTCTACTGGTCCGTAAGCACCTGATGGTGGTGATCGCCGTCGCCAAGGAGCAGCCGGAACAACGGCAGCGATTCACGATCGCACATGAGCTAGGCCACCTCCTATTACATGACGGCATTGAGGTCCGCGTGGACAAGCACTTCCGCGTAAACCTGCGGTCTAGTGAATCGTCAAAAGCCGAGGACGTCGAGGAAATCGAAGCGAACGCCTTTGCCGCCGAACTCTTGATGCCGCGCGACTTCCTGCTGCGCGACGCCAAAAAGCTGACGCTCGACATCGAAGACGAGGAGCAGATTGCTGCCCTTGCGCGACGTTACGAAGTAAGCCGACAGGCGATGACGTTCAGGCTGATGAACCTGTTCGGCGAGAGATCATGATGCTGCGGTGGTTGCGATCGCTGCTGTCGCGAATTTTCGGAAAGGCGAGCCTTTCTCCTACGCACCAGCCGTCAAGCGGCCGCTGGACGCGGCCGAGACTTGATGTTCCGCGCTACGAGGGCGCCAGTGAGCCTCCGCCGATGCACTGGAAACCTTGTCATCCGGCGACGGTCAGGCGCTTCAAGGCAGAATTCGCTTGCCCAAACGGGCATGGCATAATTCTCAAGGGCCACTCGATCGATGCCGATGGTACCGTGCACCCTAGCGTCGTGTGTCCCGCTCCCAGTTGCGACTTCCACGATTTCGTTCGTCTTTCGCGCTGGGATGCCGGGCCCGTCTAGCTGCAATTTCGGGAGCTGCCACCGCCTTGGCAACTAACGCTAACCCTTGAGCGATTTTTCAGTCGAAAAACCCCGCAACGCGTGGCAAAAGATAGGTGGAGAGTGCTCCACTGGGGTGCTCCACCGTGCAAATGACACCGGTTCGAGAAACGCTTATATTTGAAGGACTCTGCGCTGTCGAAGATCGGTGGCGGAGAGAGTGGGATTCGAACCCCTGATAGCCCACCTCTGATAATGATCTGTTCAAGGGCTCAGTTGTGCCACGGGGCTGAATGTGCCGGCACGCTCAAGAAGCAAGCAATCGGGCGTCCTTGCTAGGTGCGGATCGTTCGCCGATACGCATGACAAGACCCTCCCTTGATCTCGCGATATTGCGCTAGGTCGATCTAGGCCGGGATTTCGAGTCAGAGCAGGGTTTGATTCCGGTCGAGGCGATTGTGGAGACCGGAACGGCATGGCGCGCCTACGCGCCGGGGAGCTTGCTATGTTATTTTTGCCAACATACCGCGCGTCGTCTTGTTGGTATTTCTGTTGGTATCGGCAGCAATCGACGACGAAAATTGGCTTACATTCAAATGGTTATGGCAGTGGTCGAGTATCGGCCAGGGGCACCAGCCTTCGCTGCTTCGCAGCTACGGCTGGGCGAGCCAGGCGCAAATCTATCATGCGAAGTAGCGAAGGCTGTCCCGCCGAAGCCTCGGCGAAGGCGGACTGGTTCAACGAACCTCAACGTCCCCCTCCCTAGCCATCCTCCCAGCCGCACTGTATAAACCGGTAGCTTCTTCCGTAACTCGAAGAGGCTCACATGAACGACCTGCACACGTGGCTCTCGCAGCAGCACCACGGTTTGCGCACCTTCCGGACATTTCAGCAGAAGCTCGAGACGCTCGGCCGGGACGATCCCGCCCAGCGCGGCCTGTGCCGCCTGTTGAGCGGTCTCGTCGGCAGCTATGTCGAGGCCTTTGACGAAGCCCCGCTGCCGGTCGAGGTCGCCGACGGCGCCTATCACCGTCTGCTGGCGCTGGTGGCAAGCATCGACCTGAACGCCGACGCCGATCGGCGGATCGCCGACATCAACCGGGTCGCGGAGAGTCGACTCTGGCAGTGACGGGAACGTGCCGCGTGCAACCGGCGTCGGCCTCCCCGACGCTCTGTGCCGGCAGCGCGTGCGTGCCGGTACGAACGACCATCGAGGCGTTCGACTTCGCCAAGTCGATACCTATATCCTGCAGCAGTACATGGTGTTGCAGCGAGCAGCTTTGATGGCCAGGAGACGCACGACGGAAGCCGACGCCGACGATCTCCCCCGCTACTTCGTCTGGGTCCGGGGCCTCGAAGGCCCCGAGCCGCAGAAATGGACGGCGATGGATTTCGGCATCGGTGACTGGAAGCGGCCGCTCGTGCTGGCCTATCTGGAGCTGCCCGAAGGCGAGCGGCACCTGCCCTTGTCGGCGCTGGCGCGGCGCTATCCGCCGCCGCGGGTGGAGACATTGTAGGCTGTAGAGCGGGTAGCGTCGAAGAGCGATCCTCACTTCCCCCTCGCCGCCGTCGGCGTCAGCCCGAACCGCCTGCGGAAGCAGCGGTTGAAATAAGAGAGGTCGTTGAAGCCGCAGGCAAACGCGATGTCGCTGATGCGGCCCTCGCGATGGGCGAGGAGGTCGGCGGCCTTGCGCAGGCGCAGTTCGTTGAGGCGCGTGGTAAAGCTCGCGCCGGCTTCGAACAGCAGCTCGTTGACGTAGCGTTCGGAGAGACCGGCGGCGGCGGCAAGCTTTTGTGCGGAAAAATCCGGTTCGTGGAAGCGCGTTTCCAGAATCGGCAGCACGGCCTTGAGCCGCACGGCGCGCAGGCCCCGGCGGCGGGCCGCGGCTGCAATATCGCTGCGGGCGCCAAGACCGATCGCGGCGAGATCGAGCAAATGGGCGGCGATCGCCATGCCGGCCTCGTCGGCGGCGGCGGGATGGCGCAGCAGGAGATCGCTGTAGTCCATCGCCAGCGACAGCGCGCCGCCGGGCTCGAGCTCGCAGCCGACGAGATCGTCGGCATCGGGCACCATCGCCCGCAGCGTATCGACCGGCAGATGCACATTGGTGAAGCGCTTGTGGCTCGCGCCGTCAGCGGCAAAGAACGGCTCGTCCAGCTTGAGCAGCACCATCGATCCCGGCCGCATGGTGAACTCGCGGCCGCGATGGACCACCTGCGAAGAAAGATCTCCGGTATTGCGCGCGAGGCAAAAACGGTCGTCGCCGGTCTCGATCACCTGGCGCTTCTCCCGCCGCACCGTGACGAAGCTGCCGTCGCAACGCCCAAGCATGGTGGTGCCGATGTGGATCGAGTTCATCGTGGCGCGAAACGGCACGTCGGATGCAGGATCCAGCTCGCCGGTGTTGGAGAAATGCTCGAACAATTCGGCGAAGCGAATGAAGCGCTGCCGGTCGGACAGGCCCTGCGGGAGCATGTCGGTGGAGAGCGCTTTCCTGATGACGGACATCGAAAGGACTTCCAACAAAGACTTTTTCGAAAAACGTCGTGCGTGAAACCGGCCGAACCTCGCTGGCAGGCGATGAACCCGTGCTGAAGGCCGCCGCCCGCAGGCTATCAGCACGCCAACGTGAATCAAGCTGCGCCGGTCAGTCCAAGCCGTGACGTCGCCGGCGCCGGACAGTCCAAGACGGTCCGCATCGGCGGGCCCTATTCAGGCGGCGGTTGCGGCATCCGCCACACAGGGGGCTGCATCCGGGCAACCGGGCGGGCCCAGCCTGACGCCCGCTGGAGGAGACAACGACATGCGAACCTCTCTACCCCGCAGCTTCGTGCTCGGCGGCGTCATCGCGACCAGCCTCTGCATCGGTTACGCGCTGGGCGCGCAGCCGCACATGGACGAAGCCATCGCGATCCTGCAATCGGCCCGCGCCGAGCTCGGCAAGGCCGAGCCGAACAAGGGCGGCCATCGCGAGAAGGCCATCGGGTTGATCGACAAGGCGATAGCCGAAGTGCGCGCCGGCATCGCATTCGCCGCCGGCCATTGAAGCAACGGCACCCGGGAGGACAAGACATGATGCGCACCCTGTTTGCCGCAGCCGTCGCGCTCGGCGCGATCACGGGCGTTGCCGAGGCCATGCCGTTCGCGCCGCTCGGCGCGAGCGCGAATGGCGACGTCATCGCCGTCACCGGCGGCTGCGGCCCCGGCTGGCATCGCGGCCCTACGGCGGCTGCCTGCGAAACTACGCCAACCCCGCCGCGCACGCCTGCCCGCGCGGCTACCATATCGGTCCCGGTGGCCGCTGCCGCGGCAATGGCAGGTAGAGGCTGAACGCTCCGCCTCTCCCCGTTCGTCGGGAGAGGCGTCCGCGGACATCGCTTGCCTTCGCCGTCCGGCACGCCGACCAGCACAACCAAATGCTTTTCGCGATCGTCATTCCGCGGCGTCCGACCGCAGCGAGAGTGCAGGTTCCCGCTTGCTACCTCAGCGGGATTGTGTGCAGAATACACCTTATTTTCTGACGCAATCATTGATTGAATCCGGGGAGCGCTGCGCGGCCCGGGCCTGAAGCGCTCCTCGCGAAATTGCCGGAGAAGCCCATGCCACATCATGATGGCGAGCGGAACGCCGATATTGCCGGACCGGAACACCCACATAGCGATATGAATGCCGGCGGGACGGCCGGCTCCGCCTCCTCCAAACGCAAGCTGGTGCTGTTCGCCGATGGCACGGGCAACGCGTTCACCACCCAGGAATCCAGCGTCTGGCGTCTCTACGAGGCGCTCGATCACACCCAGCCGGATCAGATCTCGCACTACATCAAGGGTGTCGGCACCGCCGGCTGGGCGCCGCTCGCCGCGCTCGACGGCGCCACCGGCATCGGCGTGCCCAGCAACGTCCGCAAGCTCTATCGCTTTCTGTGCTGGAACTGGCGCGAGGGCGACGAGATCTACATCTTCGGCTTCAGCCGCGGCGCGTTCACCGCGCGTACGCTGGCGTCCATGGTCGCGAGCCAGGGTCTCGTGCCGGCGGAGATCGAAGGCACGCCGGTGTCGCATGAGGAGATGGAGCGCAACGCCATGGCCGCGTGGCGGGAATACCGCCGCGACACCGTGCCATTGAAGAAGAGCCTGCCGACGATCTGGATCGCGCGCTTCATCCGCGATCTCCTGCTCTATCTCTATCATTCGCTCTGCGGGCACCGTTCCTACGCCGATGTCCGGGCGGCGATGAACGGTCGCGAGAACGTCGACATCGAATTCATGGGACTGTTCGACACGGTCGAGGCCTTCGGCGTCCCGATCGAGGAGCTGCGCGTCGCGATCGACTGGGCGATCTGGCCGATCTCGTTTCGCAATCACCGGCCCTCGCGCAAGGTGAAGCACATCTGTCATGCGCTGGCGCTGGACGACGAGCGCACCACCTTCCATCCGCTGCGGATCGACCAGAGCCAGCTGGCGGCCGACCAGACGGTCAAGGAGGTGTGGTTCGCGGGGGTGCATTCCGACATCGGCGGCGGCTATCCGGATTCCACGCTGTCCTTCGTGCCGCTGGTCTGGATGACCGATCAGCTCGACGGCAGGCTCCGTTTCCAGGACGGCGAGATCGAGCACTTCAGGGAATACCAATCGGCGATCGGACCGAAGCACGATTCGCGCAGCGGCGCCGCCGTGCTCTACCGTTACGGACCACGCCCGGTCCTCGCCGGTGAAGTCAATGGCGGGCTGCCGGTGGTGCACTTCGCCGTCATCGAACGCATGCTGTTCGGCTGCGACGACTACGCGCCGATCATGCTGCCGGCGGACGCGCTGGTGCTGATGCCGGACGGCAGCAAGCTGAACCTCATCGAGGACAGTACCCGCGAGGCGATGAAGCAGGCCTATCTCGCCAAAGCCAAGGGCCCGCGGCGCGACAAGGAGGCCGAGGACTTCACCCGCATGAACACGCCCAGCGCCGAAATGGCCAGGCTCACGCGCGACACCGTGTGGTGGCGGCGCGTCGCCTATTTCTCGCTGCTGGTCATGGTCGGCGTGATCGCGATCTGGCCGTGGATCGCCCGCAGCCTGATCGGGGTGTCGAAGGACCACGGCCTGCAAGGCAGCGTGGTGCTGCACGTCATCGCCACCATCGACTGGCTCGTTGGCGGCGTGCTGGGTCCGCTCGCCAATCTCGTCAGGAACGTCCTGCCATCCTATGCCGCGCCGTGGCTCGACATCACGCTGTATTACCCGTTCGTCACCTCGATCGTCCTGGCCATCACGTACCTGATCTGGCGCAGGAACTCGGTGCTGCGCGACACCATCCAGGAACGCGCGCGGCTGGCCTGGAGCAGGCCACGTCGCATGGCAAGCCGGCAGAATGTCGACGAGCCCGGCAAGCTGCTCCGCTTCGCCCGGTGGATGCGGCTGAATGCGGGGCCGGCCCGCTGGATTTTCGCCAGGTTCGTGCTGCCCGGCGCCTTCCTGTTCATCATATTCTATTCCGCACTGCTGATTGGAGCGACCAGCGTCTTCACGGCGCGCGTCGCGACCGGCAATATCTGCACGACGCCCGGGCCGGAGGCAGGGACGCCCGTGCCCGACGAGCCGGTCGATGCGCGCGGCCGTTTCGCGACGGAGGAATTTTGCTGGTGGAGCGGCCTCGCGGTCGAGAAGGGCCGCAAATACCGCGTCTGGGTCGAGATCGAGGATCCCTGGTTCGACCGCACCATCATGAGCGGCACAAACGGCTTCACGACCTATTTCACGCCTCACTACCTCGCCCTGCCGACGCTCCGTCAGTTCGGCGCCGCCTGGTTCCAGCCCGTGGTACGCGTCGGCACGAAGGGAATGAGCGACATTCCGCTGCAGGCCGTCAACGTCATGCCGGCCGACGAACTGCCGCGCCGGATGAATCCGACCATTCCGTTCGAGGACGATGCGGACAAGCGCAAGGGCAGGTATCCGACCCAGCTCGACAAGACGAAGGAATTCGAGGCACTTCCCGACAACAATCCACTCAAGCTCGCTGTCGGCAAGCTCGGACCTTTCGAGCCGGTGCCGAAGGATGCCACGGCGCGCACGATCTGGGAGAACCAGAAACTGTCAGGACGGCTGGTGGCGGAATTCGTCGCGCCCGACGCCGGCGATCTGTTCTTCTACGTCAACGACGCCGTGCAGATTTACCCAACATTGCTGCCGGCACCGTTGCGGCCGACGAAGCTCGACGCGGTCCAGGGGCCCTATGAGCAGTTCTACAAGAACAATGCCGGCACCGCGCGCATCATCGTGCAGCGACTGCCGAGCCCGCCCATGCCGACGGATAAACCGGCCGCGACGAAGCAGTAGGCACCCGCGTCCCGGATGCCGCGCCATCGCAGCCCCCATGATTATGGGTGTCGCGGCGTCCGCGCCGCGGTTAAGCTGACCTCGCGCCGCGGGGGACACGCGGTGCGGGACGATGGACATGAGCGAACAGGGCGAGACGGGTGAAACCATCACCATCCTCCTCGTCGAGGATGATGCGCCGACCTGCTGGCGGCTCCAGGATGCACTGGTCAAGGCCGGCTACGAGGTGCGCAGCGCCGGGACGCTGGGAGAGGCCCGCTCGGCGCTGGGCGAGGCGGCACCGCGCGTGCTGCTCACCGATCTCAGGCTTCCCGACGGCCACGGCGTGGAGCTGATCCGCGAGGTCCGGCAGCGCTTTCCCGATACCGAGATCATGGTGATCTCGGCGCTCGGCGACGAGGAGAGCGTGATCTCCGCGATCACGGTCGGCGCCACCGGCTACCTCCTCAAGGACGCCTTCCCGACCGATATCGCCACCACCGTGCGCGATCTGGTCGCCGGCCATTCGCCGATCTCGGCCTCGATCGCCCGCTTCATCGTGCGGCGAACGCAAAATTCGGCGGAGCCGCCGCCGGGCCCCGCACTCAACACCGCAAGGCTGACCCCGCGCGAGATCGACATCCTCTGGGGCATCGCCAAGGGTTTCAGCTATGCCGAGATCGCGAGCCATCTCGGCCTGTCCAGGCAGACCGTGCCCGGGCACATCAAGAACATCTATCGCAAGCTCGAGGTCCACACGCGCAGCGAAGCGGTGTTCGAGGCGGTGCAGCAGGGCCTGATCAAGCTGTGAGCGAGATCGCGGCGAAGGCAACGGTCAAACCCGCGCGGCGCCGGCTGCTGGCCGCGCGCCTCGTGCCTTACCTGCTGCTGCAGGCGTTGATCGTGATCGCCACCATCCTCGGGCTGCGGCTGCTCCAGCCGAGCGACCCCGACGATTTTGCCTTGAGCGGATTTTCGCTGCGGGAGGACGGCGCGACGCATTCCGTGACGCTGCCGCATTTCACCTCGTCGCGTTACTCGCTCCAGGACCCGCCGCTCTATTCGGGCACCTTCGTCTTCAAGCCCGATGCGGAAAACACGGCCTGGTCGGTCTTTCTGCCACGCTTCAGCAATGGCGTGGAGGTCGCGATCAACGGCGTCGCGATCCTGGACTCCAGGCGCGATCCCACCGCCAACCGGCCCGACCGCAACACGCCGGAGATCACAGTGATCCCGTCATCGCTGCTGCGCGACGGCAGCAACGACATCACCGTGCGGCTGTTGGTGTGGGGTCCGCTGCGAGGCTTCCTCGACACCGTCTATGTCGGACCGGACGAAAGCCTGCGGGGAGCTTACGAGACGCGCACGCTGCTGTTCGTGACGCTGCCCGTGGTGTTCTCGGCCTGGCAATCGTTGCTGGCGGTGATCCTCGCCATCATGTGGCTGATGCGACGCCACGAGCCGGTCTATGGCGTACTGGCGGCGGGAATGCTGGTCGGCGCGATGCAGGCCTTCGCGCCGGCGCCGCTGCCGCCCGCGCCCTATCCACGGCTGGCCGCCATCCTGCTGGCGTCCGCGCCGATCGAGAGCGCGCTGGTCGTGACGTTCGCAGTGCTGTTCTTCGGCTGGCGCTGGCCGCGCTACGGGCTGCTGTTGTTCGTGCCGGGGCTCGTCATCCTGCTGGTCGGGCTCTTTGCGGGCCAGCCGATCCCGCGCATCACCTTCCTGTTCCTCGGCGTGCCGACCGTGGGCGTGTGCCTGATGCTGCTCGTCGTCATCCTGACGTGGGCGGTGATCAGGCGGCAGGACGCGGCGAGCTTTACCTTCGGCTGCGCCGTGACCATCGTGCTGACCTGCTGGTTTCACGACATGCTCTCGGCGTTCGAGTTCGTGCGGGACGATCGCACCTTCGTCACGCGGCTGTCCTATTCGGCGATGCTGGTCGCGATCGGCGCCGGACTGACCTGGCGCTTCGCCCGCGCGCTGAACCAGGTCGACAGCTTCGCCGGCCAGCTCGTCACGCGCGTGCGCGAGGCCGAGGAGCGGCTGAAGGCAAGCTTTGCCCGCGAGGAGGCGCGCGCCCGCGCCGCCGCGCTCGCCAATGAGCGCACGCGGCTGATGCGCGACCTGCATGACGGTCTCGGCGGCCAGCTCGTCAGCATCGTCGCGCTGTCCGAGCGCGGCCATGAGGGCGCGACGATCACGGACGCCGCCCGCGCGGCGCTGAAGGATCTCCGTCTCGTCATCGACTCCATGGACGACATCGGCGGCGACCTCATGCTCGCGCTCGGCTCCTGGCGCGAGCGCGCGGCGATGCAATTGCGGCCGCACGAGATCGCCCTCGACTGGCGCGTGGCGACGCCGCAGGGCCTGCCGCTGCATCCCGAGCTGAGACCATGGCACGTGATCCAGATCGTGCGCATCCTCGACGAGGCCGTGACCAATGCGGTCAAGCACGCGCACGCCGGCAATATCGCGGTCACCATCGAGACGCTTGACGCGGACCAGGGGCCGTACGGCGTGATCAGCGTGACCGACGATGGCCGTGGTTTTGCGCTGGCTGGCGATTGCGCGGCCGCGGGCGCGAGCCAGACCGCACGGGGCCTGCGCAACATGAGAAGCCGCGCTGCGCGCTGCGGCGCGGTGCTCGATCTGAGCTCGGATGCCTCGGGCACGCGGGTGCGGCTGCAATTGCCGCAGATCTTTCCCGACAGCGACGCCGCTGCCGGCTGAAAGCCCCCTCCCCGAACGTGTGGGACGCACGGAGAGAGGGAACGGGCCGGATGTTTTTCATGCGGAGGACGGGGGGTTCGTCCGCAGGTCATCCTTTCGCCCGAAGTCTTTCCTCTCCCCGCATCCGCCTTCGCTAAAGCTTCGGCGGACAAGAGCGGGGCGAGGTGAAGAAAAGCTCAGCGGATGCCAACGCGATTGACCGGACCGCCGCGATTCATCGGCGTCCCGGCACGTACGCCGACACCGGGCGCTCCGACGCCGGGCGTCGCGACCGCAGCCGCCGCGACCGGGGCTCCCGGCGCGACCACCACCGCCGCCGTCGGCCGCACCACGCAGCCCTTGGGCACGCCGACCGTCTTGCAATAGACCACCGCCTGCGCCGGGCTCGTGCCCAGCGACACCATCGCAGCACCCGCCAGCGCCATGATCGTCAGCCCGGCGCTCAGCGCTCCCGCTCTTTTCGACATCTTGCTCTCCTGCTTCCCGTTCGGCGTCCCGGTGCAATCACCGGGTTTCGCAGCCGACGTGCAGTCTGAATGGCAAAAGACGGCGCACGGATACATGCCATGAAGATGGGGGTACGGAGGCCAGGAGCGCGAGCCGATGCCATGAACATGGCATGGACCGGCACCAGGCCTTCGCGAGATGGTCCGCCCGCTTGATCCCAAACGGGACCACCGACAATCCCAAAGAGGTGTTTTATGAAGATTTCGGTTCTTGCCGCGCTGCTGCTCGCCGCCACCGCCCTGCCCGCCGCAGCACAATCCGGTCCGACGCTGCAGGAGCAGATGGCCTGCCGCGGCGACGCCAGCAAATTCTGCGCCGAACATGTCGGCAAGCCGCCGCAGATGAACGCCTGCCTGCGCGAGAACAAGTCGAAGCTTTCGGACGGTTGCCGCAAGGTGGTGGAGTCGCACGGGGGCTGAACAAGTCGTCATTCCGGGGCGCTCCAACGGAGCGAACCCGGAATCCATCTCGCCACGTTCTCTGCGGATAGATGGATTCCGGGCCTGCGTGCTGTGCACGCATCCCGGAATGACGAGGTCGCACCCAAAGCACAAATCTTGCAAGCACTCCGCGTCACGACGCTGTGATCCTCGGAGTGCCCTTCAATGTACGACACGATCATCGTAGGCGCCGGCTCGGCCGGCTGCGTGCTGGCCAACCGGCTGTCGGCCGATCCACATCGCAAGGTGCTGGTGCTGGAGGCAGGCCGGGCGGCGCCGCGCGCTTCCGACATTCCGTCGGACTGGCCGACGATGTTCAACACGGCGGTCGACTGGGGCTACTATACCGAACCGCAGGCGGGCTGCCGCGGCCGGCGCATTTTCTGGCCGCGCGGCAAGATGGTTGGCGGCTCCGGCGCAATCAATGCGATGATCTACATCCGCGGCCTGCCCTCCGATTACGACGGCTGGGAGAAGGCGGGATGCGCCGGCTGGGCGTGGCGCGACGTGCTGCCGAAATTCATCGCCTTCGAGAACAATGCGCGCTTCACCGACGATCCCTTGCACGGCACGAGCGGGCCGCTGTACGTCGCCGACGTTCCCCATGTCGACCCGAACGAATTGAAATGGCTGGAGGCGGCGCAGGCCGCAGGGCTTCCGCACAATCCCGATTTCAACGGCGCCACCCAGGAAGGCGCGGGCTTTTTCCAGTTCGTCATCAGGGACGGTGAACGTTTCGGCACCGGCAAGGCCTATCTGCGCCCGGCGCTGACGCGCGCCAATCTCACGCTGAAGACAAGCGTGCGCGTGACCCGCATCATCATCGAGCGTTCCCGCGCGATCGGCGTCGAATATCTCGAGAACGGACAGCCGAAGAGCGCCTTCGCGACCGGCGAGGTGGTGCTCGCCTCCGGCGCCATCGGCTCGGCGCAACAACTCCTGCTGTCGGGCGTAGGTCCTGCCGACGAATTGAGGGCAGCCGGCGTGGAGGTCGTGCACGAGCTGGCAGGCGTCGGCAGGGATCTCCAGGACCACATCAACATTCCCATCACCTTCTATACGAAGGAGAAGATCGGCGTCGGCGCCTGGACGGAGGAAAGCCTGGCCGCGAGCCTTGCCGAGTGGGAAACCAGCCGCAGCGGTCCGCGCAGCTCGCCCTGGGTCGCCGCCGGCGCGCATGTGCGTAGCCGCCCCGATGTCGAGCCCGACCTCCAGCTCTACGGCGCGATCAGCTCGCACCGCGACTATGTCCGCTTCCTGTCGTCCAGGCCGGGCATCACCCTGCATGCGACGTTGCAGCGGCCGAACAGCCGCGGCCGGATCACGCTGCGTTCGGCCGATCCGATCGAGCATCCCGCGATCGACCCCTGCTATTTCGCGTCGGATGCGAGCGGCAGCGACATCGCGACCATGATCGAAGGCGTGCGCATCAACCGCCGCATCGCCGCGCAATCGCCGCTGAAGGAGATGATCGAGGGCGAGATCACGCCGAGCGCGGAAGCCGCGAGCGATGCCGAGATCGCCGACTATATCCGCGGCCATTGCACCACGCTCTATCACGCCGCCTCGACCTGCCGGATGGGCACGGACGATCTCGCCGTCGTCGATCCGCAGCGGTTGCAGGTGCGCGGCATTGACGGCTTGCATATCGCCGACGCCTCGGTGATCCCGATCATGGTCTCCGGCAACATCCAGACGCCGACGATCCTGATTGCCGAGAGCGCAGCGGCCGCGATCCTGGGCTAGGCGCTAGTCGTCGTCGGGGCCGAACAGCCGGATCTGCGGGAAGCCGCCACGCGGCCGGCCCGCATAATCGCGTGCATGTGAATCTTCGCGAATGTTGCGGGCCACGTCGTCCCAATCGGTCCGGTCGCGCATGCCGCGTGGATCGCGGGAGTCATAGCGGTGACGCTCGGACCAACGCTCGCGGCGATCCATCCGGCGTCGTTCGGACGCGGCGCGTTTCACGTCAGAATCCCTCGCCTTGGCATAAGCGTTGTCAGGTGACGGGGGCGGCTCTGTCGACGACTGCTGCTCGACGGGCTTTGCGGCTTGCGATGGCGGTACCGGCTTCGGCGGCTCGACTGCGGCCGCTTGCGATGGCTGCGGCGCAGGCGGCTCGGCCTTCGCCTGAATGGCCTGCGGGTCGTCGGGCTTTGTCTCTGGCTTTGAATCGTCCCGCGCCTGCGCGGGCGCAGTGGTCATGGTGCCGAAGGCTTGCGAGCCGGTGAGATATTGCACGCGCTCCGACGGCGCATTGCTCTGGGCCGGCGCGGTAGCGGCTTCGGCGCGCTGCGCCATCTTGCTGGTGTCCGGCCCCTGCTTGTGCGCGACCGGATTCATGATGTTGCCGGCGACGATGCCGCCCCCGAGACCAATGGCGATGGCCGCGACGATGGTTCCTGCACCGACGAAATAGGCTGTCGAGGCGCGCATTGGTCCACTCCCTCTTTTGGAGCGGGCAACGCCTGGAGATTGCCGGATGTTCCGGATATCAGCGGTTCCCCAAGGCGCGATGGCTCGCCATCGCGCCTTGGCTCATTGTTTGAGCATGATCTCTTCGGGAAACCGCGCGTCAGATCTGCTGCGCGACCTTCTCCAGCCCAATGATGCGGGCGAGCTTGCGCACTTCCTCTTTCTGGTCGTCACGCAGCTGGAACAGGAGCGGCATCGCGGCCGACTTCAACTGCTGGACCTCGTCGCAATTCGGATCGATCTGCGCGCCGGGCGGCGCGTTCGGATTCGACAGCTTGTTCGCCTGGATCCTGCGGACGACGTTGCGCAGCGCAGTCTCGACCGAAGGCCAGTAATATTCCTGCGACGAGGACAGCTTCAGACGATCCTTGATGCCCGAAATCTGAACGTCGGAGAGCAGCGAATAGGATTTCTGCGGCTGCGGCTTGGCGACGACCTTCGGCTTGGCCGGGACTTCGACAGCGGGAACTTCCGCCGTGGGCGCCTCGTTCACGTTCGCCGATGAACCCGTCCTGGGTATCGGAATATCGGACGGAGTGGCGGCGGCAAAGGCCTGGCGCAGCGGCTCGGTCAACACGGGCGCCTGCGCAAGCCTGTCGGCGGGCACCAGGACCGGCTCGATCGCGGCCGAGGCCAGCGCCAGGGTCGGAACCAGACGGTCGGCCTTGGCGGCGCGGTTGGTCGCGAGCGGTTTCGGCGGGGCCTGAGTGATCATCTCGGCACTCACGCTGGGCACGCTATCGCGTCCGAGAATAGCGGTGGTGGCGGCACCGAGGACGAGGAAACAGGTCAGAACGACGATGGTGATGGCTTTGGACAAACGTCTCTCCGACGGGGAGGGGCGGTTCACGATGTTGTCAACGGTGCCCGGGAAAAAGGAACGAATTAAGGCTTGAGTGTGCCTTTGCGGCGACAATCACCATGCCTGTGGCGACACGGCTAAAAAGCCGAGTAAAATCAGGCCGCTACCGCCAGATCGTAGGCATCCTGGATGTCCGCGACGATCTCGGAGGCCTCCCAGACCGCGCGCGGCTCGACCGATTGCAGCGTCACCGTCCAGTTGCCGCCCCGACGGGTGCGGGGGACGCTGACGATGTCGAAGCGGACATTGCGGCACAGCGGGTGGCGGGCCAGCGCATGGGCCACGCGGACGCGGATTTCGTCCAGCGAAGCCGCCGTCTTGGAGTTGAGAAAATCGAAGTCCATCGCCTGTCCCTCTCGGTCCTGATTGGCGGCCACGAGGGGGATTCTGGGCGGGCGATGGTTAATCCGCCGTTAAGTGAGGGGGAATGGAGCTATGCGGGATTCACTGTGACGGGAGCTGGAAGTCTCCGCATCGTCATGACCGGGCTTGACCCGACCATCCACGTCTCACCTGCGGCACAAGGAACGGGGATGCGCCCGGGACAAGCCCGGTCATGACGGAGCCCGGCTACCGCCCACCCGCCTCGCGGTATTCGGCAAGAGTCCGCGCAACGAGATCGCCGACGGCGAGCACATCGGTCACGCCGGACGTCGAGTGCCCGCCGCTCCAGATGTCGCGCCAGCGTTTTGGCCGGTTCTCCCGCGCGGTAACGTCGATGTCCTTGGCGATGTCGATCGCCCCGCGCGCCGGCAGGTCGTCGGGATCAAGCCCCGCAGCGACGATCGACGGCTTCAGCATGCTGGTCTGCAGTCCCGTGAACGCGGTGGTCAGCAGGACGTCGTCGGCGCTGCTCTCGACCAGCATTCGTTTGTAACGATCGTCCGCCATGCTCTCGCGCGTCGCGATGAACTTCGTGCCCATGTAGCCGAGATCGCAGCCCAGCACTTCCGCGGCATGCAGCGCGCGGCCATCGCTGATGCCGCCCGCGAGCACGATGATCCCGTCGTAGAATGCGCGCACCGCGCGGACGAAGGCGAACGGGTTGAGCCAGCCGGTCTGCCCGCCCGCGCCGGCGGTGAGCAGCACGAGCCCATCGGCACCTGCTTCCGCCGCACGTTCGGCGTGGCGGATCGAGGCGACATCCGCCAGCACCAGCGCACCGGCGTCGTGCAACGGCTTCAACACCGGCGCGGGCGAGCCGACCGAGGTGATGACGATCTCCGGCCTGTGCCGCAGCAGCGCGGCGAGATCCTGCTCCAGCCGCGAGTTGGAGCGGTGCACGATCAGGTTTGGACAGAGCGGCGCGGCCTTGCGGCCGGCCTGATCTTCATGCCGTCGCAGCCGCGCGTCGATGTCGGTGAGCCATTCGTCGAATTGTTCCGTGCTACGGCAATTCGCGCTCGGGAAGCTGCCGATCACGCCGTTGCCGCAGGCCGCGACCATGAGCTCGACGCCCGACACCAGAAACATCGGCGCGGCGATCAGCGGCAGAGCGAGGCGATCGCGGAAACGTTGCAGTCGATCTGACGTCACGCATGCCTCCCTCGCGCGGGCTTTGCCGTTCCATCCCGCATTCCCTGTGCTAGCGTTACGGCAAACATTGGCACGCCAGAAGCCGATGACAAAGCAACGAGGAAACATATGTCCGATCCGCTCCACGCATCGCCACCGACTTGTGCGCAGACGCTGCAGGCGCTGGCGCGCTATCCGGGCCGAACCGCATTCGTCTGGCCCGGCGGATCGCTGAGCTATCAGGGCACCATCGACCTGATCGGGCGCATCCAGGGCGTGTTCATGCGGCTTGGATTGCAGCCCGGCGCACGCGTCGCCTTCCTCACCGCGAACCGTGCCGACACCTGGTGCGCGGGTGTCGCGGCGCAACTATCGAGGCTTTGCATCACCTGGCTGCATCCACTGGGATCGCGGGCAGACCAGCTGTTCCAGCTCGAGGATTCCGAGGCCGAGGTGCTGGTGGTCGATGCGGCCGCATTCCGCGATCGCGGCGGCGAGCTTGCCGCGCAGGCGGGTTGCCTCAAGGCGGTCTTCACCATGGGACCGGCCGACTATGGCGTCGATCTGTTGCAGGCGATCGAGATCGAAGGCCATGCCAGCGCGCATTGCTTCGCCGGCCCTGACGATCTCTCCACGCTGAACTACACCGGCGGCACGACCGGCAAATCCAAGGGCGCGCTGCGCTACCATCGCGAAAATGCCGGGGCCGCCGCCGCGATCCTCGCCGACTTCGAAATCCCGGAAGGTGCCCGCTATCTCACGGTCGCCCCGATCAGCCATGTCGCCGGCACCAAGGTGCTGCCGACCCTGATGCGCGGCGGCACCGTGCACATGCTGAAGGGTTTCGATCCCGAGGCCGTGCTGGCGACGATCACGCGCGAGCGCATCAACTTCACGCTGTTCGTTCCGACCATGATCTACGTGCTGCTCGACCATCCCGCACTGGGCAGGACCGACCTCTCCTCGCTCGAGCTCGTGCTCTACGGCGCCTCCGCGATGTCGCCGAGCCGGCTGATCGAGGGCATCGAACGGATCGGGCCGGTGTTCTCGCAGCTCTACGGCCAGACCGAATGCTATCCGATCTCGGTGCTGCGCAAGAAGGACCATGATCCCAGGACGCCGGAGCTGTTCCTGTCCTGCGGCTTCCCGATTGCGGCCTGCGAGGTCAGGATCCTCGACGACAACGACCAGGAAGTGAAGACGGGCGAGGCCGGCGAGATCTGCGTGCGCGCCCCGCATGTCATGGCGGAATACTGGAAGCGGCCTGACGTCACGGCCGAGACGCTGAAGAACGGCTGGGTCCACACCGGCGACATCGCGCGCAAGGACGAGCGCGGCTACATGTTCATCCTCGACCGCAAGAAGGACATGATCGTCTCCGGCGGCTTCAACATCTTTCCGCGCGAGGTCGAGGACGTGCTGTCTCAGCACGCGGATGTCGCGATGGTCGCGGTCGTCGGCATCCCCGACGAGAAATGGGGCGAAGCCGTCATCGCCATCGTCGTGCCGCGCGAAGGCGCAAGGCCCGATCCGGACGAGCTGATCAATTTCGTGAAGACGCGAAAGGGTTCGGCGCATGCGCCAAAGCAGATCCAGTTCGCCAAGCAATTGCCGATGACCGGCGTCGGCAAGGTCGACAAGAAGGTGCTGCGCGCGGGATTTTGGAGCGGGCGGGACCGGATGGTGGGGTAGTCATCTCGATCTGCAACTTGTGGCAGGCAGCACCGTACAGGCTCCGGCGCCCGACCCCGGGATTTTACGGTGTCGCTGTGACCGGCGAACAACAGCGCGGAAGGGACTTTTCAGCCACGCCGTCCGCGCGATTGCGGGCGAATCAACGAATCAACTAGACCGCTGATGGGGCTGGGAAGCGGAGTATCAAATGAGAGTCGCTTCCTTGGAAAGTGCGTTGGCCGCAATCACGTTGATCACGGCTATTGTTGTCCTGCTGTGGGAGATCAAGATCGTCTACGGCAGTTGAACTGGCAGGACGCTGGCGTCGAACAGAGACCTCCGGACAAGAAGAGGCTCGCGACCAGGGCATCCCTTCCGCGGCGGCGGAAGTCTGCCGTTCAATCGGCTCAAGCAGCGATCACGGCGCTTGCCGTCACGCTCACCGCTTCTCGATCACCAGGCTCTGCACCGCGCGACCGAAATAGCCATGCCTGTCCGCCAGCCGCGACATGGCGAGCCCTGCGCCGTCGGGGCCGATCCAAGAGTCGCCGTCGAGCAGGATCCACTCGCCGACCGGCTGGCGCGCAAAGCTCACGGTGAGATCGGCGTTGATGTAGGTCCAGGCGCGGAAGTCGAGCGTCGAGGCGGTGCCGTTGGAAAAGTCGGCGGCGACCACGGCGCGCATGGCCTGCGAGATCGCTTCGCCCTCGATCAAGGGATGGTCGACGCGAAACCAGATCGCGCCGGCACCGGCCTGGCCGAAGCGGCCGCGCGCGGCGCGCATCGAGACCGAGCGCACGAACGGACTGGTGGCGGCATGACCGTCCTCGACCAGGGAATCCTCCGGCGACGGCAAGGTGACGGGCAGCTCCTTGACCTCGTCCGGCAGCGCCTGCGCCTGCGTCTTGATCTTGAGCACGGTGGCGCCCACGACCTGCACGCCGTCGGCGAGCAGCTTGATGTCGCAGAGCTGGATCTTGCGGCCCTCGCGCAAAATCTCGGTCGCGATCGTGAGCGGCGCCACCGGCACCGGGCGCATCAGATCGATGGTGACGCGCGCAATCGCCATCGGCACCGGCGTCGGGATGCGTTCGGCCGCCCACGTCACCAGCGACGCCGGCGCCGAGCCATGCTGCATGCGCCGGTCCCAGGGACCTGCGGCATCAGGGCTGGTGACGACGCTGTTGCCATCGACGCGGTAGATCGGGGGCATCGCTCAATCTCTGTTGGCTTAGACGGTCGGAGTCCGAAATCAGGTGTCGTCCCGGCGAAGGCCGGGACCCATAACCACAGGGAGCAGTTGGTGAGACGAAGTCGTGGTTGCTATCGAGCACAACAATTGCCCGGCGGGGTTATGGGTCCCGGCCTTCGCCGGGACGACCGATGAGGGATAGGCGCACCACAACAGCCATTCATCACAACGGCGGATCGATCGCCTCGTCGTATTCCTTCTTGAAGCGCGCGATCAGGTCGGCGGCGGGGACGATGCCTTCAATGCTGCCGATGCCCTGGCCCGAGCCCCAGATCTCCTTCCAGGCCTTCGGCTTGGCGCGCTCGCCGGAGGCGTCGGTGCCGAAATTCATCTTGGACGGATCGGACGTCGGCAGGTTCTCCGGATCCATGCCGGCGGCGAGGATCGAGGGCTTCAGGTAATTGCCGTGCACGCCGGTGAAGAGGTTGGAATAGACGATGTCGTCGGCCGTCGCGCCCGCGATCATCTCCTTGTACTTGTCGACCGCATTGGCTTCCTTGGTCGCGATGAAGGCTGACCCGATATAGGCGAAGTCGGCGCCGAGGATGCGCGCGGCGCGGATCGCCTTGCCGTTGCCGATCGCGCCCGACAGCGCGATCGGGCCGTCGAACCACTTGCGCGTTTCGGCGACGAAGGCGAGCGGCGAGATGGTGCCGGCGTGGCCGCCGGCGCCGGCCGCGACCAGGATCAGGCCGTCGGCGCCCTTCTCGATCGCCTTGTGCGCGAATTTCTGGTTGATCACGTCGTGGAAGATGATGCCGCCCCAACCGTGCACGGCCTGGTTCAGCTCCTCGCGCGCGCCGAGCGAGGAGATGATCACCGGCACCTTGTACTTGGCGCAGAGCTGCATGTCGTGATCGAGCCGGTTGTTCGACTTGTGCACGATCTGGTTGACCGCGAACGGCGCCGACGGCTTGTCGGGGTGCGCGCGGTCATAGGCCGCGAGCTCTTCGGTGATCCGCGCCAGCCATTCGTCGAGCAGCTCGGGCGGCCGCGCGTTCAGCGCCGGAAACGAGCCGACGACGCCCGCCTTGCACTGCGCGATGACGAGATCGGGCACCGAGATGATGAAGAGCGGCGAGCCGATCACGGGGATCGACAGGCGCCCTTTGAACAAGGCAGGCATGGACATCGCGAAACGATCCTCTATTGGCGGTCAAATCGAAGTTGGGAGCCATACCAACAAGGCAATCTTTCCACTGTCAAGTATTGCGTTCTGACGCCGTGGCGGATGCCGTTACCGCAATTCCAAACCGCGGAATTCCTCTTCCGTCATTCCGGGGCGGGCCGAATGGCGCGAGCCCGGAATCCATCGGACCTCAGCACGCGTGGCGAAATGGATTCCGGGTTCGCGCTTCGCGCGCCCCGGAATGACGACGAGAAATCACCCAATCAAATCCGGATTGATCAGCCGCTCGAACGAGAACATCCCGTCCCACTTCTCCTGCGTCAGCAGCTTGCGCTCGACCACCACGATCTGGTGCAGCGACTTGCCGCTCTTGTAGCCCTCGCGCGCGATCTCGGCGCATTGCTTGTAGCCGAGCAGCGGCTTCAGCACCGTAACGATACCGAGAGAATTCAGCACCATGTTGCGGGTGTGGTCCTCGTTGGCGGTGATGCCGACGATGCAGTTCTCGCGCAGGCTGTTGACCGCGCGCTCCATGGTGCGGATCGAGAAGAACAGCGCGAACGAGATCACCGGCTCCATCACGTTGAGCTGGAGCTGGCCGGCGGAAGCGGCGAGCGTCACCGTGGTGTCGAGCCCGATGACGAGGAAGCTGGTCTGGTTAACGACCTCGGGGATCACGGGATTGACCTTGCCCGGCATGATCGAGGAGCCCGGCTGAAGCTGCGGCAGGTTGATCTCGTTGAAGCCGGCGCGCGGGCCCGAAGCCAGCAACCGGATGTCGTTGCAGATCTTGGTGAGCTTGCTCGCGGTGCGCTTGAGCACGCCGGAGAGCTGCACATAGGCGCCGGTGTCCGAGGTCGCCTCGACGAGGTCGCCGGCGAGAATGAAGTCGACGCCGGTCAGCGCGCTCAGATGCCGGACGGCGAGCTTGGGATAACCCTGCGCAGCGGTGACGGAGGTGCCGATCGCGGTTGCGCCGAGATTGATCTCGCGCAGCAGCGCCCGCGCCTCGGAGATACGATCGACCTCCTCGCCCATGGTGGTGCCCCAGCCGCGGAATTCGGCGCCGAGCGACATCGGCACGGCGTCCTGAAGATGCGTACGGCCCATCTTCAGCACGCGATCGAACTCCCTGCCCTTGGCGAAGAACGCCTCCTGGAGCTGGCGCAGCGCCGTCATGTAGCTCTCGAGCCGCAGGATCAGCGCCAGCCGAAAGGCGGTCGGATAGGTGTCGTTGGTCGACTGGCCGTAGTTCACATGATCGTTCGGGCTGACGTGCTGGTAGTCGCCCTTCTTGAAGCCCAGCGATTCCAGCGCGAGGTTGGCGATCACCTCGTTGGCGTTCATGTTGGTCGAGGTGCCGGCGCCGCCCTGGATGAAGTCGGTGACGAACTGATCCATCATGTCACCGGCGATCACGCGGTCGCAGCCGAGAATGATCGCATCGGCCACCTTGGCGTCGATCGCGCCGAGATCGCGATTGGCCATCGCCGCGGCCTTCTTCACGTAACCCAGCGCCTTCACGAAATAAGGCTCCTGGTTCATCGGAATGCCGGTGATGTGGAAGTTCTCCTTCCCGCGGATGGTCTGGACGCCGTAGTAAATGTCGTCGGCGATCTCACGCTGTCCGAGGAAATCCTGCTCCGTACGGCTCATGGGCGCTCCTGGTTGCTCGCGCGCGGCGACGTCACGTCAGTTCTGGCACAGCGCGCTGGTCACGAAAGTATCGGTGCGGCAGTCGTCCGGTTTGCGTTGCCTGCCCGGGATGAGCACCTTGGCCGAGCATTTCTCGGCGGAGTCGGCGTTGAGGCTCTTGCCTTCCTTGTAGCCCCTGCCCTGGCAGAGCTGGTCGGCGGCCTGCTTGCAATCCGGCGCGCCGTTCGACGAGACCGGACAGGCCACGCGCCCCGAGACCATGGTCGAGGGTTTGGCCAGCCGCGACAGGTCGTTCATGGTCTCGCCAGGGCTTTTGATCGGCGGCAGGATCGAGGGCAGCTTGTCGAACAGCTTGCCCATTTCGTTGATCAGCCCGGGATTTTCCTCGCGCGCCGGCGGGGCAGGCGTTGACGGCGGCGGCGCAGCCTGCGGCCCCTGCTCCTGGAGGCCGAGCGATGGCGGCGCGGATTGCGGCCATCCAGTCCCGCCAGCACCCAGCAGGAGCAGCAGCACTGCTGAAGTCAGCGTCCCGAACCGCACGGCCGGATTGCCGGATCGAACCATCATGACGGCAACCGTAGCCGAAGCCGGCGCAGCGGCAAAGTACTGCGGCTCTAGATCAGCTTGACCGCCACCACGAAGCCCAGCACCAGCACCGCGGCGCCGATCGCCACCCACAGACCGAGATGCTTCTCGATCCGGACCCGGATCCAGTCGCCATAGCGGTTGAGCAGGATGGCGACGATGAAGAAGCGGCCGCCGCGGGCCACGATCGAGCACAGGATGAACAGGACGAGATTATAGCCGGCAAAGCCCGAGGTGATGGTGACGAGCTTGTAGGGGATCGGCGTCAGCCCCTTGAGCAGGATGATCACCGCCCCCCATTCGGCATAGGAGGCGCGGAAGGCCTCGACCTTGTCGCCGAGGCCATAGACCTGGATCAGCCAGTGACCGACCGAGTCGAACAGCAGTGCCCCGATGGCGTAGCCGAGAAGGCCGCCGAGCACCGAGGTCGCGGTGCAGATCGCCGCGTAGACCCAGGCGCGCTGCGGGCGCGCCAGTGACATCGGGATCAGCATCACATCCGGCGGGACCGGAAAGAAGGAACTTTCTGCAAAAGCCACGGCTCCCATGATCCAGAGCGCATAGGGCTTGTGGGCGGCGTCGATGCACCAGTCGTAGATACGTTTCAGCATGGCGCCGCGATGAAGCACCATGGGACGGATTTGTCCATGCTGAGATTGAGGCGAATTGTGACGGTTCTAGTGGCGCTTGCGTGCCGAACGGCCCTCGAGCGCGACAATTGGCCGCCGCGCGGCGACGCGCGGTGACGCAACTTTGGGCAGCTTCATCGTCGACTTCGGCAGCTTCTCGGCGATGCCGAGCATGTCTTCCCGCCGCGTCATCTCGCGCCAGACGTCCTCGGGGCGCACGCCGGCCGAAGCCCAGAGCACGGTGAGATTGTAGAGCAGGTCGGCGCTTTCCCGGACCACGGCATCGGTGTCGCCATTGACGGCATCGATGACGACTTCAATGGCCTCTTCGGCCAGTTTCTTCGCCATTTTGGAGGGGCCACGCTGAAACAGCCGGGCGGTGCGCGATGTTGCCGGATCAAGGTCCCTGGCCGCGAGCACAGCCAGATATAGCCGCTCAAGCGAATCACTCATGGTACTCAAAACTACTCTAAACCAATGGCGAGCGAGTTAACGCCCGGCAATAAAAGCAAAAAACAGGCCGGCGCGGCAAATGCGACGGCCTGTTCTTCGATGACGCATGACCGGTTACCGGTCGGTTAATAGCAGCCGTAGCCGGAATAACCGTGGGCGCAGACCTTGGTGTAGCCGCCATAGCGCTCCTGGTAGCCCGAGCCGTAGTAATAGGGACCATAGCCGGGGCCGCTGTAGTAGACCGGGCCGCTCTCGTAATAGTAACCCGGGCCCTGATCATAGGCGTAGGCATCGCGGCTGGCTGCGATCGCGAGGCCGGTCGCGGCCAGGCCGAACATCGCAGCAGCAGCAGCGGCGCCACCGCCACCATGATGCCAGTGACGACCGCCCGCGTAAGAGGCGGTGGGCGCAACGGCAGTCAGAGCCACCACGGCCGCAGTGGCAAGAACGACCTTGCGGCCGGCGAATTTCGAAAAGCTGTCAAACATCTCCTGGACCCTCCTTGGGACCTCGAATGGCGCCTGCAGACAGGCTCATGTCTTTCAAACACCCACGTCCCATGTTGGGTTCCCCAATCCCAACACAAGCTGAACGGGGTTGCGTGATCATGACGCAACCTCCGCTCATCCACCGTTCATATTGGCGCGCGCACGCTCAGCCCGGGCCGGCGCTGCGAGCGTCACGAAACCACAACAATGCGGGACCGGCGCAACCGATGTCAGGATTCAAGACGACCACTTTTCGCTGCCTGCTGGCGCTATCGATCTCGCTTGCGGCACTGACCGCACGCGACGTCACGGCGGCCGAGACCGCCGCGCCCTCCGTCGCGATCCACTTCACCTTCGACCGCCCGATCGATGCGAGCATGGCGCCGTTCTTTCTCGCCGCGAAGGACGGCAATTTCGGCGCCGAGCATCTCAACGTCTCCTTCAACACCTCGCCCGGATCGCCGGAGACTCTCGCGCGCGTCGCCAGGGGCGACAGTGAGCTCGCGCTGGTCGACATCAACGAGCTGATCCGATTTCGCGACAAGGACGATGCGGCGCCGATCAAGGCGGTGTTCGTGATGTTCAACCGTGCGCCCTACGCGATCGTCGCGCGCAGGAGCCGCGGCATCCACCTGTTGCCCGATCTCGACGGCAAGACCGTCGGCGTCGCCGACAGCGATCTGTCGATGCGGCTGTGGCCGGCGCTGGCGCAGCAGAACGGCATCAACACGTCGCGCGTGAAATTCCACAAGATAAGTGCCGCGGTGCGCGAGCCGATCCTGTCCGCGGGGCAAGTCGATGCCGTCGCCGGCTTCAGCTATCTCTCGGCGGTGAACCTGCGCGACCGCGGCGTGCCCGGCGACGATCTCGTCGTGCTGCGTTACGCCGACTATGGCTGCGAAGCCTATGGCTTTGCCGTGGTGGCCAACCCCGCTTTCGCCGCGGCGAAGCCGGACGCGCTGAAGGGATTTGTTCGCGCCTTGATCGCCGGTATCAACGCGACAGTCAGAGAGCCCGCCCGTGCGGCGGCCGAGGCCACAAGCCGCATCGACGACGGCGATCACGACCTCGAACTGGAGCGCCTGCGCACCGTGCTCGTCGACAACATCCTGACCGACGAGGTCAGGCGCAACGGCCTCGGCGGCATCGACCCGGCGCGGCTGGACCGCTCGATCGACCAGATCGCCCTGAACTTCAAATTCCGCAAGCGGCCGGCCGCGGGCGACATCTTCGACGACCGGTTCCTGCCGCCGGTCGCGGGGCGGCTGATCAATTGAGCAAAACCGATAGCTTCCGCTGTATCTCGCGGGCGATCCCTGCTTAGAATACGGGCCCCGCTATCCGCCCGAGTTGCCGGTCCGCATGTCCATCTTCAGCCTTTACACCCGCGTTCTCGAGCTGCTCGGCAAGGAGGCGCGGCTGGGCTGGCTGCTGGCGTTTGCCAATCTCCTGCTCGCTGCCTCGCAATTCGCCGAGCCCGTCCTGTTCGGCCGCATCGTCGACGTGCTCTCCGGCAAGTCGGTCGCCGGTTCGAACTCGGCATGGCCGTTCCTGCTGGCCTGGGTCGCGTTCGGGCTGTTCACCATCGCATGCAGCGCGCTCGTTGCGCTGCAAGCCGACCGGCTGTCCCACCGCCAGCGCCAGGCGGTGCTGACCGACTATTTCGAGCACATCCTGCAACTGCCCCTGACCTTCCACTCCGGCACCCATTCGGGCCGGCTGATGAAGGTGATGCTCAACGGCACCGACGCGCTGTGGCGGCTGTGGCTCGGCTTCTTCCGCGAGCACTTTGCCGCGATCCTCTCGGTCGTGGTGCTGCTGCCGCTGTCGCTCTATCTGAACTGGCGGCTCGCGATCCTGTTGTTCGTGCTCTGCGTCGTCTTCACGGCGCTGACGACTTTCGTGGTGCGCAAGACCTTCGGCATGCAGATGGAGGTCGAGGAGCACTACAGCGAGCTCTCGGCGCGCGCTTCCGATGCGCTCGGCAACGTCGCACTGGTGCAGAGTTTCGTCCGCGTCGAATCCGAGGTGAAGGGACTGCGCTCCGTCGCCGACGAGCTGCTGGCCGCACAGATGCCGGTGCTGTCCTGGTGGGCGCTCGTCACCGTCATCACGCGCGCCTCCACCACCATCACGGTGCTCGCGATCTTCTCGCTCGGCATCGCCCTGCACGACCAGGGGCTGACCTCGGTCGGCGAGATCGTGATGTTCGTGAGCTTTGCCACGCTCTTGATCCAGAAGCTCGAGCAGGTCGTGAGCTTCATCAACAACGTGTTCATGGAAGCGCCGCGCCTGCGCGAGTTCTTTGGCGTGCTCGATGCCGTGCCGGCGGTCCACGACCGTCCCGACGCGATCGATGCGGGACGCCTGTCCGGCCTCGTCGAGTTCAACGACGTCACCTTCTCCTATGACGGCAAGCGGCCGGCGGTCGAGGATCTCTCCTTCACCGCACTGCCCGGCCAGACCATCGCGCTGGTCGGCCCGACCGGCGCCGGCAAGTCCACCGCGATTGCGCTCTTGCATCGCGCCTTCGATCCGCAATCCGGCTTCATCAGGATCGACGGCATGGACGTGCGCGGCGTCACGCTGACCTCGCTGCGGCGGAACATCGGCGTCGTGTTCCAGGAGGCGCTCCTGTTCAACCGCTCGATCGCGGAGAATTTGCGCGTCGGCAAGCCGGACGCGACCGAAGCCGAGATGCGCAAGGCGGCCGAGCGCGCGCAGGCGCTCGAATTCATCGAGCGCAGCGGCGGGTTCGAGACCAATGCCGGCGAGCGCGGCCGCATGCTCTCCGGCGGCGAGCGGCAGCGGCTGTCGATCGCGCGTGCGCTGCTGAAGGACCCGCCGATCCTGATCCTGGACGAGGCGACCAGCGCGCTCGACGCCATCACCGAGGCCAAGGTGAACGCCGCTCTCGACGAAGTGATGAGGGGCCGCACCACCTTCGTGATCGCCCACCGCCTCTCCACCATCCGCAACGCAACACGGATCCTGGTGTTCGAGAACGGGCGCGTGATCGAAAGCGGAACTTTCGATGAACTCGTGGCCAAAGGCGGCCATTTTGCCGAGCTCGCCAGGGCCCAGTTCATGGTGCAGGAACAATCACAAGCCAATGCACGGGCCAGCGTGACGGCGGCCGAGACTATTGCGACTGCGGCCAAATCCCCATAGCAAGTCCCCGCAGGACCGCCGAAATTCGGCCTATTTCATTGCGGAATACCGCGCCGAAACCCCTATTCTCGACGCAAGAGCCGGTATAGGTTTGCGACGCCGCAAGCGGCGGCGCCGGAATTCAAAACCCGAAACTCAGATCACGAGAACCGTCCGGAACCGGCGGATCTCCAAGGACCGGAATCGGATAGTGCACGCCTTTCGCCCGCTGCTTCGCAAATCCCTGTTCAACCTGTTCGCCGCGGCCCTCGCATGCGCCGCGCTGCTCACGCCACGCGCGGCAAGCGCCGAAGCGCTGCTGCTGATCGAAGCGGACAGCGGCAAGGTGTTGCAGGCAGATAACGCGACCATTCCCTGGTATCCGGCCTCCGTCACCAAGATCATGACCGCCTATGTCACGTTGAAGGCGGTGAAGGACGGCAGGCTCACGCTCGACACGCTGCTCACGGTGTCGCCGACGGCGGCCTCGCAGTCGCCGTCGAAAATGGGGTTCCGTCCGGGAACGCAGCTCACCGTCGACAACGCGCTGAAGATGATGATGGTCAAGTCGGCGAACGACATGGCCGTGGTGCTCGCCGAAGGCGTCGGCGGTTCGGTCGACGGCTTCTCCGCGATGATGAACGACACCGCCAGGAAGCTCGGCATGACGCAGACGAGCTACGTCAATCCGAACGGCCTGCCCGCCGATGGTCAGATCACGTCTGCGCGGGATCTCGGCATTCTCGCGCGCTCGTTCCTGCGCGACCTGCCGGAATACGAATACTTCGTGCACATCCCGGCCATCCGCTTCGGCAAGCGCGTCACGGGGAATTTCAACAAGCTGATCGGCCGCTATCCCGGCGCGGACGGCTTCAAGACCGGCTTCATCTGCGCTTCGGGCTACAACCTCGTCGCCTCGGCCACGCGCAACGGCCGCCGGCTGATCGCCGTCGTGCTCGGCGCCAATTCCGGAACGGCGCGCGCGGTGAAGGCGGCGCAGCTGCTGGAGCGCGGCTTCAGCCAGGACAATCTGTCGTGGCTGCGTCCCTCGCTCGGCACCGTCGAAAACCTCGTGCCGGTCGACGCATCGCCGCCGAACCTGCGCGACGACATGTGCGGCGGCCATCGCAAGCGGCCGGCGAGCGACGACGACGATGCGCTGATCGCGGCCAATGGCGGCGCGACCGGATCGGGCTCCGCCACCGGCGGCGAGGCCCAGGTGACCTTCTTCACCGCCGGGCTTCAGCCGCCCCTGATGAAGGCTTCCGAGCTGATGGCCTCGGCGCCGGCGGCGGCCGAGCCCGTGCTGGTCTATACCGGCCCGACCCGCACCGGCACCGCCCTGATCGCTGCGGTCGCAGCCGATGCCGACCAGCAGGCCACGCCAAAGGCGCGTGGCAAGAAGTCGCGCGTCGCCAAGAAACCCGACGCAGCCGACAAGCCGGCCGATAAGTCGAAGGACACCAAGACGGCGGCAGCGAAGCCGGGCGCCAAGGGTGATGCGAAGGGTGACGTAAAGGCTGACACCAAGACCGCAGCCAAGCCCGCCGGGACCAAGCATGCCGCGGCGAAGCCCGCCGAGAAGCCCGCAGCAAGTGGCGATCAGGCGGCGAAGCCCGCCAAGCCCAAGGCCGCGACCAAGCCTCCGGCCAAGCCGGCCAACAACAGTTAACGCCCCTCGGAATTGAACCGCAGCCGCACTTCGCACCTGCGGCAGCGCGGCTTGCGACGATTCCGGTAGCCACTTTCCGACCTTTGCCCTAAGCCACGACGGCTTGCCACCCGGTCCGGCAGGCTCGATACTGGCGGTAATGAGGCAAGCCCGAGATACAACGGGCTCTGGTGTAGGAGAGGGGAGTTTCCATGGAGCGCATCTGGCTTAAGCAATATCCGCCCGGCGTGCCCGCCGATATCGAGCCGACACAATACGCATCGCTGGTCGACCTTCTGGAGGAGAGCTTCACCAAGTTCGCCGACCGCAAGGCGTTCATCTGCATGGACAAGTCGATCAGCTACCGCGACCTCGACCAGATGTCGGTTGCGCTGGCGGCCTATCTGCAAGGCCGCGGGCTCCAGCGCGGCGCCCGCGTCGCCATCATGATGCCGAACGTGCTGCAATATCCGGTCGCCACCGCCGCGGTGCTGCGGGCCGGCTTTGCGGTCGTCAACGTCAATCCGCTCTACACGCCGCGCGAGCTCGAGCATCAGCTCAAGGATTCCGGCGCCGAAGCCATCATCGTGCTGGAGAATTTCGCCCACACCGTCGAGCAGGTGATCGCGAAGACATCGGTGAAGCACGTCATCGTCGCCAGCATGGGCGACCTGCTCGGCTTCAAGGGCGTCATCGTCAACCTCGTCGTCCGCCGCGTCAAGAAAATGGTCCCGGCCTGGTCGTTGCCGGGCGCCGTGTCCTTCAACGACGCGCTCTCGGCCGGCCGCGGCTTGACGTTCAACAAGCCGAAGCTGTCGCCCGGCGACGTCGCCTTCCTGCAATATACCGGCGGCACCACCGGCGTCTCCAAGGGCGCGACGCTGCTCCACCGCAACATCGTCGCCAACGTCCTGCAGAACGATGCCTGGCTCCAGCCGGCGCTGGCGCAGCCGCCGCAGATCGACCAGCTCCTGATCGTCTGCGCGCTGCCGCTCTATCACATCTTCGCGCTGACGGCCTGCTACCTGCTCGCGGTGCGCGCCGGCGGCTGCAATCTCCTGATCCCCAACCCGCGCGACATCGCGGGCTTCGTCAAGGAGCTGGCGAAGTACCAGGTCAACAGCTTCCCGGCCGTGAACACGCTCTACAACGGCCTGATGCACCATCCCGACTTCAAGAAGCTCGACTTCTCCAAGCTGAAGATCTCCAACGGCGGCGGCATGGCCGTGCAGCGGCCCGTGGCCGAGCAGTGGAAGGCGGTGACCGGCTGCTTCATCGCCGAAGGCTATGGCCTGTCGGAGACATCGCCGACGCTGACCTGCAATCCGGCGACCACGAACGATTTCTCCGGCTCGATCGGCATCCCCGTGCCCTCGACCTATATTTCCATCCGCGACGACGACGGCAACGAAGTGCCGCTCGGCCAGGCGGGCGAGATCTGCGCCAAGGGCCCGCAGGTGATGTCGGGTTACTGGAACAGGCCGGAAGAGACCGCCAAGGTGATGACCGCGGACGGCTATTTCCGCACCGGCGACATCGGCGTGATGGACGAGAAGGGCTACACCAAGATCGTCGACCGCAAGAAGGACATGATCCTGGTCTCCGGCTTCAACGTCTATCCGAACGAGATCGAGGAAGTGATCGCGAGCCATCCGGGCGTGCTCGAATGCGCCGTGATCGGCATCCCCGATTCCAAGTCGGGCGAAGCGGTGAAGGCCTTCGTGGTAAAGAAGGACCAGAACCTCACCGCCGAGGCCTTGATCAAGTTCTGTCAGGAGCAGCTCACCGGCTACAAGGTGCCCAAGCACATCGAATTCCGCACCGACCTGCCGAAGACCAATGTCGGCAAGATCCTGCGTCGGCAGCTCCGCGACGAAAAGAAGGCGGAGGCGGCGTAAGGCTGCCGTTGAGCCATGACTGACGTCGGCGACATCGAGCCGGCCGGCATTCTCGCCTTCTGGCGCGAGGCCGGCCGTGAGCGCTGGTACAAGCACAGCGAGGCTTTCGACGCGGAGGTCAGGCGGCGCTTTTTCGCCCTCTGGCAGAAGGCGGCCGCCGGCGAACTGGCGTCATGGGAGGCAAGCGACGACGGTACGCTCGCGCTCGTCATCGTGCTCGATCAGTTTCCCCGCAACATGTTTCGTGGCGATCCCAGGACGTTCTCCAGCGATGCGCTGGCGCGCGAAATTGCCCGCCGCGCCATCGATCGGGGCGCGGATCGCAGGATCGATCCTGCCCTGCTCGAATTCCTCTACATGCCCTTCATGCATTCCGAGCACCTGCCCGACCAGCTGCACTGCATTGCGCTGTTTCAGGACGCCGACAATGCCGAGAACCTGAAATACGCGCGGGAGCACGCCGACATCATCCGCCGGTTCGGCCGCTTCCCCCACCGCAACCGGGTCCTCGGACGCCCGACCACCGAGGAAGAGCAGGCCTTCCTCGACAATGGCGGCTTTTCCGGCTGATGACATCAAGGTGAAGGGCGGCAACCTTCGCCGCTTTCCCTGCCGGCAATATTGTGCAGGCCCGCCGCACGGTCTAGAAAGCGGGATCGATTTTCAGGGAGACTGACGATGGCGATCCAGACTGGCGACAAGCTGCCCGAGGCGAAATTCCGCGTGATGACGGCGGAAGGCCCGCAGGTGAAGACCACCGACGATATCTTCAAGGGCAAGAAGGTGGCGCTGTTCGCGGTGCCCGGCGCCTACACCGGCACCTGCCACAAGATGCATCTGCCGAGCATCTTCCTCAACGCGTATGCCATGAAGGACAAGGGCGTTGACACCATCGCCATCGTCTCCGTCAACGACGCCTTCGTGATGAACGCCTGGAAGCGCGACACCGACCAGCGCGACGAGGCGATCTTCCTCGCCGACGGCAACGCCGAGTTCGCCAAGGCGATCGGCATGGAGCTGGACGCCTCCGCCAACGGCCTCGGCATTCGCTCCAAGCGCTATTCGATGCTGGTCGAGGACGGCGTGGTCAAGAAGCTGAACCTCGAAGCGATGCCCGGCAAGGTCGAGGTGTCCGGCGGCGATACGCTGCTCGGGCAGCTGTAAGGCAGCCCCCGCTTTCAGCCACATCTGACGCTGTCATGCCCCGCGAAAGCGGGGCATCCAGTATTCCAGAGGCGTCGAGATTTATCACAGCCGCGGCGGCGTACTGGATCGCCCGCCTTCGCGGGCGATGACAGTTGAGAGCGGAGCGACGACGTCGACGCCGCTACTCCGCCACCCTCTGCTGCAACCTCGCCTTCACGATCCCGTCCCGCGCCAGCTGATCCGCGCGCTCGTTCTCGGGATGGCCGGCGTGGCCCTTGACCCAGTGCCAGCGGACCTGATGCGCCTTCAGCGCGGCGTCGAGACGCTGCCATAGCTCGACATTCTTGACCGGCTTCTTGTCGGCGGTGCGCCAGCCGTTGCGCTTCCAGCCGTGGATCCAGCCGGTGATGCCCTGCCGGACATACTGGCTGTCGGTGTAGAGATCGACGGTGCACGGCTTCTTCAGCGCTTCGAGCGCGGAGATCGCCGCCATCAGCTCCATCTGGTTGTTGGTGGTGTGACGCTCGCCGCCGTTCAGCTCCTTCTCCTTGTCGCCGAACTTCAGGATCGCGCCCCAGCCGCCGGGCCCGGGATTTCCCGAGCAGGCGCCGTCGGTATAGATCGTGACAACGGGAAGCTCGCTCACGCGACCAGTCCTGACGGCATCAGCCCGTAGTCGCGCACGCTCGTGACGCTCTGGTGGAAGCGCAGCTTGCGGACATATTCCAGCGGATCCTTCGGCCGCACCAGCGCACCGGGCGGCACGTTGAGCCAGTCGACCAGCCGCGTCAGCAGGAAACGGATCGCGGCGCCGCGCCCCAGCAGCGGCAGCGCGGCCTCTTCCGCCTCCGAGAGCTTGCGCACGCGGCCATAGGCATTGAGGAAGGCGCGCGCCTTGGTGACGTTGAAGGAGTGATCCGGCTCGAAGCACCAGGCGTTGAGGCAGATCGCGACGTCATAGGCCAGCATGTCGTTGCAGGCGAAGGTGAAGTCGATGATCCCCGAGAGTTTGTCGCCGAGGAAGAAGACGTTGTCGTTGAAGAGGTCGGCGTGGATCACGCCCTCGGGCAGATTGGTCGGCCAGACCCCGCTCGCGAGATAGTCGAGCTCGGTCGCGAGAAACGCGCGCAAGTCCGGCTGCACCTCGTCGGCGCGGCTTGCGGCCGCATCGAACAACGGCCGCCAGCCCGCGACCGAGAGCGCGTTCGCGCGCTTGATCGCGAAATTGGCGCCGGCCAGATGCATCCTGGCCAGTCCCTCGCCGACGCCGGCGCAATGGGCCGCGTTCGGCTTGCGCGGCCAGACGCCTTCGAGAAAGGTGATGATCGCGGCGGGACGGCCCGACAGCTCGCGCAGCGCCTCGCCGTCTCGTCCCTTCACCGGCAGCGGACAATTGACGCCGTGCTCGGCGAGATGCGTCATCAGCGCGAGGAAGAACGGCAGATCGTTCTTCGCCACACGCTTCTCGTAGAGCGTGAGGATGAACGATCCCTTGGTGGTGTGCAGCAGAAAGTTGGAATTCTCGACGCCCTCGGCGATGCCCTTGTAGGAGAGCAATTCGCCGAGATCGTATTGGCTCAGGAAATCCGCAAGCTCGTCGGCGGCGACGTCGGTGTAGACCGCCATAGAGGTCTACTCGGCGGCGGCTTCGGGGCGCACCTGGCGCGGCAGCGGGAAGAACTCGTTCTCTTCCGCGGCCGAGACCGTCTCCACATGCAGCGTGAAGCGCTCGGCGAACGCATCCATGATCTCCTCGACGATCACTTCCGGCGCCGAGGCGCCCGCGGTGATGCCGAGGCTGGTGATGTTTTCGAACCGCTTCCAGTCGAGGTCGGCGGCGCGCTGCGCCAGCACCGCGATCGGGCAGCCCTCACGCTCGGCGACCTCGCGCAGGCGCTGCGAGTTCGACGAGTTCGGCGCGCCGACCACGATCAGGGCGTCCACCACCGGCGCCACCTTCTTCACCGCAAGCTGGCGGTTGGTGGTGGCGTAGCAGATGTCTTCCTTGTGCGGCCCGTTGATGTTCGGGAAACGCTCCTTGAGCAGCGCGACGATCTCCGCGGTGTCGTCGATCGACAGCGTGGTCTGGGTCACGAAGGCGAGGTTGTTGGGGTCCTTCGGGGTGATGGTCTTGGCGTCCTCGGCGGTCTCGATCAGGGTGACGGCGCCGACGGGGAGCTGGCCGAGCGTGCCGACCACCTCGGGGTGGTGGGAATGGCCGATCAGGAAGATCTCGCGGCCGCGCTTGAAGTGGATCGCGGCCTCGCGGTGGACCTTGGTCACCAGCGGGCAGGTCGCGTCCAGCGAGAACAAATTGCGGGACTGGGCGTCGGCGGGAACCGATTTCGGCACGCCATGGGCCGAGAACACCACCGGCGCGGAGGTGTTTTCCGGGATTTCGGCCAGCTCCTCGACGAAGATGGCGCCCTTCTTCTTCAACCCGTCGACGACGTATTTATTATGCACAATCTCATGGCGAACATAGACGGGGGCACCGTATTTATCGAGCGCCCGTTCCACGGTGTCGATCGCCCGGACCACCCCGGCGCAGAAGCCGCGGGGAGAACAAAGCACGATCTTGAGGTCTGGTTTTGCTGACATTGAGCGATCTCGGGACCGAATCACCTCGCCAAATGGGGCGGGAAGCGGTCGATGGATGAATAGGGCTTGGGTACGGGCTTACGGCGACTTCAGAGGGAATTGGGCCCCCTTTCGGGCGCTGTCAAGGCACTATCTATAGCAGAACCATTGCGTGGCTACCCCCTCCGGGCTTATATAGCGCGAATTCCCAGTCATCGCTGATGACCACCGGCTTCGCCTCCAGAGGGGTGGGCGAAGCACAAAGGAGATTTGCCATGAGCAACGCACCTCTGATGCCCAAGGCGACCGCCGTCTGGCTGCTCGACAACACCGCGCTGACCTTCGACCAGGTCGCCGATTTCACCAAGATGCATCCCCTCGAGGTGCGCGCGATCGCCGACGGCGACGCGGCCCAGGGCATCAAGGGCATGGATCCCCTCTCCAACGGCCAGCTCACCCGCGAGGAGATCGAGAAGGGCGAGAAGAACCCGGATTACCGCCTCCGCCTCCAGGAGAGCAAGGTCGTGCTGCCGCCGCAGCCCAAGCGCAAGGGCCCGCGCTACACCCCGGTCTCGCGCCGCCACGAGCGCCCGAGCGCCATCCTCTGGCTGCTGCGCAACCACGCAGAGCTCAAGGACGCCCAGATCATGCGCCTGGTCGGCACCACCAAGAGCACGATCGCGAGCGTGCGCGACCGCACCCACTGGAACACCTCCTCGCTGACCCCGATCGATCCGGTCACCCTCGGCCTCTGCTCGCAGATCGAGCTCGATTTCGAGGTGGCCCGCGCGGCCAAGGAAAAGCCGATCGACGCGGCCTATGGCGGCGCGACCCTGCTGCCGGCCTCGGAGACCACCAAGAAGGACGAGTTCGAGCCGGCCGAGCGATCGAGCGACGACCTCAACGTCGACGCCGTGTTCGCCAAGCTGAAGACCCTCGGCGGCAAGAAGCAGGACGACGGGGAGGAGTAATTCTCCGTCCTCCCATTTACCATCGAACTGGATTTGAACGCGGCGGGCCTCCCCGCCGCGTTTTTGTTTGAGCGCGCGGGAGCATGTCGAAACCTGCCTGGCAGATTCGCGGAGGCCGAGGCGAGAGGCTGCATGGTCTCAGCAGCCGGCCGGCGAGGCGTAGGTGGCCGCCGTCGGGAACGATGCGTCTGATGTCGCATTGTTCCCGCGCGGAGGAACAAAGATGCAAGTCAACGAAGAACGCTTTGCCTTGATGCTTGGTCACGCGGCGTTGTCGGTCTGGGGTGAGATGCCCCGGGACATTCAGGAATCGCTGTTCGAGATCGCCGTACAAGGACACCCCGAGGATCGCGACCCGCTCGCGAAGCTCCTGCACGATCGGCATCCCCGCACCGTGCATTCGGACTGACGGAATGCAGGATTGGTCGAGCGGACCTTTGCGGCGCCGGGGCCCCCGCCCGGCGCCGCGACGGCGGCATCAGAACTTGTAGGTGACGCCGGCGCCGACCAGCCAGGGGTCGATATGCGCGGTGCCGGTGACGGGCAGGCCGCTGACGGTCGCGCTGTAATCCGGTCGCAGCCAGAGCTTCTTGACGTCGACGTTGAGACCCCAGTGCCGGTCGAGCATGTAGTCGAAGCCGAACTGCACGGCGCCGCCGAAGGCGTTGCTGACGTGCAGGCTCGTGGTGGTGGCGACGATCGCGGGCGGGCCGACGATGGCGGCCGGCGCATTGGCGGCGGAATTGTTGAAGAACACGGTGTAGTTCACGCCGGCGCCGATATACGGCTTGAACGCACCGAAATTGTCGAAGTGATATTGCAGCGTCAGCGTCGGCGGCAGCAGCGTCGTCTTGCCGATCGGCAAATTCGCGAGCGAGCCGGTGCCGCTGATCGAATGCCTGGTCACACCGAGGATCAGCTCGGCCGCGATGTTCCTGGTGAAGAAATAGCTGATGTCGAGCTCGGGCACGACCTGGTCGCTGATCGAGAGGCCGGAATTCGGCGACGACAGTGACGGCACGCCCGCGACGTTGACAGTCGAGCCGCCGGCATCGGGCAACACGCCGAGCACGCGCAGGCGCACCATCCAGGGATTGAAGCCTTCTACCTGTGGCGGCGCCTTCTTGTAGACCGGCAGGTCCGCGGCCTGCACCGATGCAAAAGTCCCCGCGAGCATCGCGCCGACCGTCGCGATCCGCGCCAAGTTTCTTGTCGTTCTCTGCATTTCAATCCCCTTCAGCCGTCTCTCGCGCTTCGTTGCGCGACGTCAGCGTCAGAGCAGAAAGGGGATGGTGAAGGATTTGACGCCGATCAAATCAGGCGAAACGCGGCACGATTTGTGTCGCGGCGTTGCAGATGTGTCACGAGCAATGCGAGTGAACGACGCAGGATAGTGCCACGCCCGATCTCACGGCCGCTCGGGATGGTTCAGCATGTACTCGCCGAGATCGCGCTGGCGGCGGTCGGCGCGGGCGGTAGCGGCGCTGCGCTGGACGTCACGGTCCTTGCGGCAGGCCACATATTCCGGCGAGCCCGCCGCATAACCGCGGCTCTGGCACACTGCGTCGTCATCGTCGCCCCCCATCGCCACCGGCGTCTGGTAGCGCGCCGAGCAGGCGGAGAGTGCGATGGCCAGCAGGGAGATGGCCCCGTACTGCGCGAGCTTGGCTGACATTGGTCGATCCTGTCTCATTCGTCATTGCCGGGCTTGACCCGGCAATCCATCGAAATCAAGGCAATTGCTTGCTCATTGATGGATGCCCGGGTCAAGCCCGGGCATGACGACCGGAGGGCAAAGTCACACCCTCCCCTTCAACGCCTCCCCGATCTCGTCCAGCACCTTGGGGTCCTCGATCGTCGCGGGCATGGTCCAGGACTCGCCGTCGGCAATCTTCTTGATGGTGCCGCGCAAGATCTTGCCGGAGCGCGTCTTGGGCAGGCGACCGACGGTGATGGCGAGCTTGAAGGCAGCGACGGGGCCGAGCTTGTCGCGCACCAGCGCGATGATCTCCTTCTCGATCTCGCCAGGTGCGCGCTTCACGCCCGCCTTGAGCACCAGGAAGCCGCAGGGCACCTCGCCCTTGATCGCGTCCTTGACGCCGAGCACGGCGCATTCGGCGACGTCGGGATGCGAGGCCAGGATCTCCTCCATGCCGCCGGTGGACAGACGATGGCCGGCGACATTGATGATGTCGTCGGTGCGCCCCATCACCCAGACATAGCCGTCCTCGTCCTTGTAGCCGGCATCCGAGGTTTTGTAATAGCCGGGAAACTCGCTGAGGTAGGCTTCCTTGAAGCGCGAATCCTGATTCCACAGCGTCGGCAGGCAGCCCGGCGGCATCGGCAGCTTGATGACGATCGAGCCCATCTTGTTGGGACCGACGGGCTTGGCCGCTTCATCGACCACGTCGACCTGGTAGCCCGGCATCGGCACTGTCGGTGAGCCGTGCTTCACCGGCAGCATGCCGAGGCCGACCGGATTACCGGCGATGCACCAGCCGGTCTCGGTCTGCCACCAATGGTCGATGACAGGCACCTTCAGCTGCTGCTCCGCCCATTCCACCGTCGGCGGATCGGCACGCTCGCCGGCGAGGAACAGGGTGCGGAATGTCGAGAGGTCGTATTGCCGGATGAACTTTCCATCCGGATCCTCCTTACGGATGGCGCGGAACGCGGTCGGCGCGGTGAACAGCGCCACCGCCTTGTGCTCGGAGATGACGCGCCAGAATGCGCCGGCATCGGGCGTGCCGACCGGCTTGCCCTCGTACATGATCGAGGTCGCGCCATGCAGCAGCGGGCCGTAGACGATGTAACTGTGGCCGACCACCCAGCCGATGTCGGAGCCGCACCACCAGACCTCGCCCGGCTTGACGCCATAGAGGTTGAACATCGACCACTTCACCGCGACCAGATGGCCGCCATTGTCGCGCACCACGCCCTTGGGAATGCCCGTGGTGCCCGAGGTGTAGAGAATGTAGAGCGGATCGGTCGCGGCGACCGGCACGCAAGGCGCCTTCTTGCCGTCGTTGATCGCCTTGCGGCGCAGGCTCGCCCAATCGTAGTCGCGGCCCGGCGCCAGGTCACAGGTGAGCTGCGGACGCTGCAGCACGATGCAGGCCTTCGGCTTGCTGCCAGCGAGCCTGATCGCCTCGTCGAGCAGCGGCTTGTACTGCACGATGCGGCCGGGCTCGATGCCGCAGCTCGCCGACAGGATCAGCTTCGGCTGCGCATCGTCGATGCGGGTGGCGAGCTCCTTCGCGGCAAAGCCGCCGAACACCACCGAGTGCACCGCGCCGATGCGCGCGCAGGCGAGCATCGCGACCACCGCCTCCGGCACCATCGGCATGTAAAGGATGACGCGGTCACCCTTGGCGACGCCGAAATCCTGCATGATGGCGCCGAGCGCCTGCACCTCGTTCAGCAGCTCGGCATAGGTGAGCCTGGTGATCGAGCTCGTCAGCGGCGAATCATGGATCAGCGCGACCTGGTCGGCGCGGCCGCGTTCGACATGGCGGTCGAGCGCGTTGTAGCAGGTGTTGACCACGCCGCCGGTGAACCAGCGGCCGTAGGTTCCTTGCGAGGCATCGAAGATCGTCTTCGGCGGCTCGATCCAGTCGATCTCCTTGGCCGCCTCGGCCCAGAAGCCCTGGGGATCAGCCAGCGAGCGTGCATGGACCTCGTGATAGAGACTCGTTCCCTTGACGTTCATGCCCGCGCTCCCGTTCCCTTTATTCGCCTGGCCTTGACCTGACCGACAGGACGAGCGTCCCGCCATGACAGGGATCAAGTGCCGGCGTTGTTTGAGAGGTATTTTCCCGGGAATGGGCCGCGGTTCAAGCTGAAAAGGATGGGCCTTTCGGGACGGAGGGAAGAAAGGCCATCGAGGCAAGCTGGAGCCACAACAAAGGTGAGCCCTCTCCCCCCTTGCGGGGGAGAGCGGGAGAGAGGGGTGGCCACGAACTCAGTCTAGAGTTTGTGGCCACCCCTCTCCCTAACCCTCCCCCGCAAGGGGGGAGGGAACGCAGTGTGCGCGTAGAGGCTTCTCAGCTCTCCATCGCGTTCAGCCGCTGCAACCGTTCCTGCATGATCTTCCTCAGATCGTAGCCCGGACGGCGGAAGCTGGCATCACGGGTGGCGAGGAAATCGCGCTGGGTACGGCGCAGATCGCCGGCCGAACGCCTGCTCGCGGATTTCAGCACGCGCTCGTAGGTCTCGGCGATCTGGCGGTCGAGCACGCCGAGCTGCGGATCGGCGCAGATCACCTTCTCGACCTCGCGCTTTGCGGTCGCGCAATCGAACGAGGGACCGTTGCCGGAATTCGCCGCGAGCGGACGCCGCGGCTCATCGCCGAACTTCGCGATCTCCGCGATCATGCTGCGCCGGCCGCTGGCCGCGTTGTCGTTGCCGGGGTCGAGCTTCAGCGCGGTCTCGTAATCGGCCAGCGCCTTCCTGCGCTCGCCCATCTTCTTGTAGAGCACGGCGCGGTTGTTGTAGGTCTGCGCGAAATTCGGATCGAGCTTCAGCGCAGCCTCGTAGTCGCTCAACGCCGCTCCGAGCTCGCCCTTGAGCTGATAGGAATCGCCTCGGTTGGTGAAGAAGTTCGGCTTCGGCGCCAGCCGCAACGCCTGGTCGTAATCCGCGATCGCCTTGTCGTACTCACCCATTGCGGCCAGCACCAGGCCGCGATTGTCGTAATATTCGGGGACCTTCGGATCGAGCCTGATCGCCTCGCCGTCGTCGGCGACCGACTTGTCGAGCTGGCCGAGCTTCTTGTAGGCCGCGCCGCGATTGGTGTAGGTGCGCGGCCGGTTCGGATCGAGCCGCAACGCCTCGCTGAGATCGCGGATCGCCTTCTCGTTGTCGCCGCCGAGATAATAGGTCACACCGCGGTCGGACCAGGCCTGCGCGTCATCCGGCTTCAGCTTGATCGCCTGGTCGTAATCGGCGAGCGCGCGGTCGAGCCGGCGCTGATTGGTGTAGACGACGCCGCGCAGCTCGTAAGATTCCGCATCCTGCGGATCGAGCTCGATCGCCTTGGTCAGATCGGCCGCGGCGCGATTGAGGTCGCCGCCGGCCTCGCGCAGCAGGTCGCCGCGCAGGCGCCATGCCTTTGCATTCTTGCCGTCCAGCGCGATGGCGCGGTCTATATCCCGCAGCGCCTGCGTGAGGCCGCCGGAGGTTCGCGCATTGGCGTCGGCGCGCACCAGCAGCGCGGCGGCGCGGTCGGACGATGAATTCGAGGTCTGGTCGATGATGGCGCTGCACGCCGTGATCAGTTCGGCGGGAGCGGTCTTGCTGCCCATCACGCAATCGATACCGGCCGAGGCCGGAGCGATGAGGGCAAGGCTTATGGCCGCGCCGAGGAAGAAGGCGCGAGGCGAGATTTTGGCAAACGAGGGCATCTGCGCGGAAGAATGCATGCCGCACATGGCATAGGGCTCCGTGACGTCGGGTTCTCACCGTTGTCGCGGCCATGCAGCAACCGGTTCAAGCGGTGAGGTCGCCCGCGGTTCCAAGGCCGGTCGGCGCAGGCAGAGTCACGGGATCCATCGCACCGTATCGGAGCGCAGCGAAATCTCCGGTCTCTACCTGTGAGCGAGTTCACAGACCTGTATGATTAATGAGATGTACTGTGCGCGGACCATTTCCGACCAGCCTCGAGACGTCGTGCTGAAACCAGTATCAGCATATTCCGAAATACTACTTAAAATAGTTGATTTCCCCAATTACATGCGGAGGAAACGATGCGATATGCGATGCCAATCTTCCGACTGCGTTACAATTCCATCTGGCTCGGCGCCGCCATGCTCGTGGGAACGACCCTTGCCACAACGGCGCAATACATTCCCAATCGTCCGACCGATCCGAACCAGCGGCAGGTGGTTCTCGTTCATCAGGACACTTCCGATTGTTCAGGCCGCGATGTCCCCAATACCGATTCACCGTCGGTCAGGGGCACGATCTGGGCAACGCGGCTGTTCGACGGCAACACCAGCGTGAAGGTGGCAATGACCGCCAAGCCCAACACGGTCTATCACGTCTCGCTCAAATGCGTTCGCCAGATCGGCGACATCAAGACCGATGACGAGGGCGTCGGCAACTTGTCGCTCGTGTTTCCGACCGATCTGGTCGGTGCGGAGTACTCGTTCGAACTGGCGCCGGATGTCGCCTCGGCGGGAAGCCGCTACCAGAGCGCGCAGATTTCATTCAGATAGCCGGCCCCTCGCAAGGGCGAGCCTGCAACCATTCCGTATTCCCGCGTGGCAGAGCCATTGCCAATCGCCACATCATTTCGGAGAGCACCATGAACAGGATTGCACTGTCGCACACCATTGCCGCAACATTTCTGCTGCTCGCGCTGCCGGCCACGTCCGCTCACGCCCAGGCCTCGCGGACCTGGGTGTCGGGGGTCGGCGACGATGTCAATCCCTGCAGCCGCACCGCGCCATGCAAGACCTTCGCCGGCGCGATTTCCAAGACCGCCCTCAACGGAGAGATCAACTGCCTCGATCCCGGCGGCTTCGGCTCAGTGACCATTGTCAAGTCGATCACCATCGACTGCCATGAGATTTTCGGGTCGGTCCTCTTCAGCGGCACCAACGGCATCAACATTCCGTTCAACAGCTTCGCAGCGACAGATACGAGAAAGACCGTCCGGCTGCGCAACCTCAATTTGAACGGCGTCGACACCGGCCTTGTCGGGATCAGGATCAGCGGCGGCTCCACCATCACCGGCGGCGTGGTCATCATCGAAGACACCCTCATCGACGGCGTTTTCGCCGGTTCGGCGTCCGGCATCCTGGATGATCGCACCGGCGGCGGCGAATTGTATGTTTCCAATACCACCGTCCGAAATACCGGCACCTTCGGCATCGCCTACAATCCCGGAGCCGCCGGGCAGCGCCTCGACATCGCACTCGACAATGTGCGCGTTCAGAATTCGGCCAATATCGGCATTCTCATCGGCAACAACGGCCGTGCCATGATCAACCGGGCGGTGGTTACGGGCAACGCCCAGATCGGTGTCGGCGCGTCGGGCAGCGCGGCGGCGTCTGAAATAAACCTCAGCAACAGCGTGGTCAGCAACAACGGTCTCGGCGTAGGCAACCTCAACGGAACGGTCACCGCCCGCCTCTCGAACAACGATATTTCCTTCAACGCCACCGCGTTCAGCGGCGTCACCCAGTCGCATTTCAACAACCGGATTCAAGGTAACAGTGCGCTTGGTCCGGCTCCGACGCCGATCGGCTCGACCTCCAACCCCACCGGTCTGCAGTAGACGCCGACAGCGGATGGTTTTGCGGAACGGCAAGAGCATGATCAGTCCGATCATGCTCTTGATCCCTGTTTGACGCGTTTCCTCATGCGAAGCGGTATCCACTTCGCTCGAAAACGCTCTAGTAGCCGTCCACCCCGTTCAGCCGCTGCAACCGCTCCTGCATCGCTTTTTTGAGATCATAGCCCGGCCGGCCATACCCAGCATTGCGGCGGGCGATGAACTCGTCCTGCTCGCGCTGAAGCGCCTTGGCTTCCGCGGGATTGCGCGCCTCCCGGATCACGCGGGCATTCGACCCAAAAATCTCCCGATCCAGATCGGCGAGCTCGCGGTTGGCGCAGATCGCCTTCTCGACCGCCCGGGCCGCACTTCTGCAATTGAAGCTGGGCTTGCCCGCGACCGCCATCTGCGCGCCGATCCGCTCGAGCTCGCGCGCCATCGCCTTGTGATTGGCCTTGGCCTTCTCGTGGTTCGGATCGATCTTCAGCGCGGCGCCGAAATCCTGCACTGCCTTGGGCTTGTCGCCTTTCTTCAGCCACAGCTCGCCCCGCGCGTTGAAGACATCCGCGAGCGTGGGATCGAGCAAGAGAGCACGGCTGTCGTCGGCAATCGCGCGGTCGACCTGATCATGCCGCGCGTAAAGCGCGGCGCGCGCCACGAGCGCCTTGATCAGGTCCCCCTTCGCCGTCTTCTCATTGTCGATCACCTCGGCGCAGACGGAATTGGCCTTGTCCAGGTCGTCGCCGGCGGCGGCCATGAGGCACGGCGCGATGTCGACCTGCGTGACGACAGCCGGCTCGCCGCCGGTCGCCGCCAGAGCCACGCCGAGCGGGAGCGCGCAGAGCAATACCGCACCTGACAATTGAATGAGAAGAGAGCGCATGGTCCTTGCAGTCGGAAAGGCTTGCCTTGAGGCCGTACTATCCATCATACGGCCGGATTGGTGCTAGCTTGTGGCGCCGCTCAAATCGCTTTCGGGGATTGTCGTGTCGACATTCGAATGGATCATCGCGCTGCTGCTCGGCGCTGTTGGCTTATCGGCGCTGGCACGGCGGATCAAGGTCCCCTACCCGACCTTTCTCGCCATCGGCGGCGCGCTGATCGCCTTCGTGCCGTCGAGCCCGACCTGGACGCTGGAGCCGGACCTGGCATTGGCGCTTTTTGTCGCACCGGTGCTGCTGGACGCGGCCTTCGACACCTCGCTGCGGGATCTGCGCAACAACTGGGTTCCAGTCTCGACCCTCGTGGTGGCCGCGGTTGGCCTGACTACGGTAGGCGTCGCCTACGTCGCGCACCGGCTGATGCCTGACATGCCCTGGGCCGCCGCGATCGCGCTCGGCGCCATCGTGGCACCGCCGGATGCCGCGGCGGCGGTCGCGATCCTGAGCCAGGTCAAGCTGCCGCACCGCATGGTGAAGGTGCTGGAGGGTGAGAGCCTGCTCAACGACGCGACCTCGCTGCTGATCTATCGGATCGCCGTCGGCGCGGTCGTCATGCAGCATCTGAAATGGAGCGAGGTCGCGCCGACGATCGCGCTGGCGCTGGTCGGCAGCGTCCTCGCCGGTCTGTTGGCGGGGCGCATCATACCGCTGTTCCTCCAACGCGTGAAGGAAGCGCCCAGCGCGATCATCCTGCAGTTCGCCACCACCTTCATGGTCTGGATCGCCGCCGAGCATCTCGGCCTCTCCGGCATCCTCACCATCGTCGTCTACGCCATCACCATGGCGCGCACGGCGGGGGCGCACATGCCGGCACGGCTGCGGGTGCCGTCCTATGCGGTGTGGGAGACGATGGTGTTCGTGCTCAACGTGCTCGCCTTCATGCTGATCGGCATGCAGATGCGGCCGATCTGGACGCGGCTCGACGCGGACGTGCGCTGGGAATATTGCGTGGCGGCAGCCTGGATCCTGCTCACGGTGGTCCTGGTGCGGCTGCTCTGGGTGACGTTCTACCGCACGACATTGCGCGCGCTGATTGCCCACGGACTCTATCATCCCAAGGATCCGAAGCAGGTGGCCTCGCCGAAGGGCGGCCTCATCATCTCCTGGTGCGGCATGCGCGGCCTCGTCACGCTCGCGACCGCCTTCGCCCTGCCGGAAAACTTTCCCTATCGCGACTTCATCGTGTTCATCGCCTTTGCCGTCGTGCTGGGATCGCTCGTCATCCAGGGCCTGACGCTGCGGCCGTTGATCCTGGCCTTCGGCCTCACGGACGACGATCCCGTCGGCACCGAGGTCGCGCGCGGCCGCACCGTGGCCTATCGCGCGGCCCTCGATGCGATCGAAAGCGATCCGTCGGAGGAGGCGGAGATCCTGAGGCTCGAATATCGCGCCATCCTGATGCAGGCGGATCACGATCCGAACGGCGGAATCGCCAATGGCGAATTGCCCGCCGATCCGCTGCGCCGCCGCGCCATCGAAGCCGCGCGCAAATCCATCTTCGACCTGCGCGCCACCGAGGTGATCGGCGACGACGCCTTTCACCGCCTCGAGGAGGAGCTCGATCGCGCCGAATTGAGCGCGGGAGGATGATGTGTCGATCAAACCACAAACTCGGTGTCGTCCCGGCGAAGGCCGGGACCCATAACCCCGACTTTCAGTTGTTGAGAGAACCTGGAGCCATCAGCGCGCGAATTTCCACATCTTGTGGTTATGGGTCCCGCCCCCCCGTGCGCAATTGCGCACTCGGCCGGGACGACACTGGAGGGTGAACGGCTGGCGTTGAACCCAATGCCGTCGTCGTAGACACATTCCAGATGACGACCCTGACCGACGACCGTCGTGTCCGCGCGCGTGATGCGTCGCCCGCACGATATTTTTATCTCCACATGGCCCTGGCCTGCGCGGCGACCGCTTTTCTCGGCTTCGCGCCGACCTATTGGGTGCCGCTCGCCCGCGGCGCGTTTTCCACAAGCCCGGTGATTCATTTTCACGGCCTCCTGTTCTTCACCTGGTCTCTCTATTTCGTGATCCAGACCTGGCTCGCGGCCTCAGGCCGCGTGGTCAATCACCGCGCGATCGGCATCGTCGGCGTTTCGCTCGCGACCGCGATGACGATCTTCGGCTTCCTCGCCTCCGTGCACGTGATGCAGCACGCCGCGGCGCTCGGGCAGAAAGAGGCCGGCATCGGCTTCTCGATCGTGCCGATGAGCGGCATCGCGTTCTTCGCGGTGGTGTTCGTGCTCGGCATCGTGAACACGCGCAGGCCGGAAGTTCACAAGCGCCTGATGCTGCTCGCCGCGGTCTCGATCCTCGACGCCGCGATCGCACGCTGGTTTCTGACCTTCCTCGCTCCTCCAGGACCGCCCGGCCCGCCCCCGGTGCCCGTCACGATCGCCCCGGCCGTGGTCGCTTCGCTCCTGCTCGTCGTCGCCATGGTGCGCGACTGGCGCACCGAGGGCCGCGTGCATCCGGTCTACATCACCGGCACGCTCGCGCTGCTGGCGGTGAAGGTACTGAACTGGCCGATCAGCGAGACTGCCGCATGGCATTCTTTCGCCGGCGGGATTCTGGCGCTGGCTCAGTGAGCAATGCTCCGCTGTCGTCCCGGACAAGCGCAGCTCCAGACAACGCGCAGCGTTGACTGGAGCGGAGCGCCGATCCGGGACCCATAGCCACAGGCAGATGTGGTTACGACGACTCGGAGTTACGGATTAGCAAAACAACTCCATCCTGTGGCTATGGGTCCCGGATCTGCGCGCGCTTGAGGCGCGCTTGTCCGGGACGACGGCGGAGATTGGAGCTACGCCCCCGCCTTGCACGTGATCCCGCCGTCCACCACCAGTTCGATCCCCGTCACATATTTCGACTCGTCCGACGCCAGGAACAGCGCGGCATTCGCCACGTCCCAGGCATCGCCCATGTGGCCCATCGGCACTTGCGCATCGCGCGCGCGCCACATCGCCTCCACGTCGCCCTTGGCGTAGCTCGCGGCAAGGCCGGCGGAATGTTCGACCATCGGCGTCTTCATCAGGCCGGGCAGGATCGCATTCACACGCACATGATGCCGCGCGAACTCGATCGCGGTGGTGCGCGTCATCTGATTCATCGCCGCCTTCGAGGTGCCGTAGGTGACGTAGGAGATGCCCATGTGGCGGATCGAGGCGATCGAGGAGATGTTGACGATCGAGCCGCCGCCCTGTTTCACCATCACGGGGATGACGTGCTTCATGGCGAAATAGGCGCTCTTGAGGTTGACGCTGAAGACGCGGTCCCAGCTCTCCTCGGTCACGTCGACCACGCTGCCCATCTCGGCGATGCCGACATTGTTGTCGAGCGCGTCGATGCGGCCATAGGCTTTCAGGCACGCCGCGACCATCGCCTCGATCTCGGCTGACCGTGAGACATCGGCGGTGAACGCGGTCGCCTTGCCGCCTTCGTCCTTGATGATCTTCGCGGTCTCCTCGGCAGCAGTGCCGTTGCGGTCGACGCAGAACACCTGCGCACCCTCGCGCGCAAAGGTCACCGCGGTGGCCTTGCCGTTGCCCCAACCGGGCCCGATCGAGCCGGCCCCCACCACCATCGCAACCTTGCCCTTGAGCCGATCCATCGCGTGTCTCCCGTTGTTGTTCTTTGTAGCCCGGATGAGCGAAGCGATATCCGGGGGCGCCGTTCCCGGATATCGCTTCGCTCATCCGGGCTACGGATCTTTGCAGGCGCTCATTTTTGTAACGTTAGCACCTATGGGATGCCCGACAATCTCGGACAACGTCCGGCACACGCCCTCATGGCAGAGCCGCCATTCCCCGGCCGCACCGGAATTGCCGAGCACGACCTCCCGCATCGGCGCACGCTTCGGCTGCCATTGAAACCAGCCATCGACGAGCCGCGCCTCGGGCGGCGGCTCCATGCCGGCGCCGGTGCCCTTGACCCGCGCCTGCACCAGTTCGAGACCACCAGGCGTGACGCGCCAGTCTTCCTGCCAGTCGACCTTCTCGATCGAATGCGTCCACACCAGCGTGAAGGCGGACAGCGCCAGCGCCTTCACGCCCGACGCTGTGGCGAAACAGAGGCTCACACCGCCTCGACCGCTGCCGGCGGGCGCTGCCGCCACTGCCACAGCACCAGCGCGGCAGAGAGCACGAAGCCCGCGGTGTCGCTGAACGGGAAGTCGCCGAGCAGGCAGAGCGCAGCGCCGAGCGCGACCACGCGCTCGAGCAGCGTCAGCCGCGCGAACAGGAAGCCGATCGCCACCATGCCGAACAGGCCGATCGCCACCAGCGCCTTGAAGGTCGCCAGCGCCACCGCGCCGTAGAAGCCGAGCTTGGCCGCCATGGGATCGCCAGCCTGGAGCATCAAGGCCGGCGAATAGACGAAGATGAAGGGAATGACATAGCCGGCGAGCGCGATGCGCATCGCCTCCCAGCCGATCTTGTCCGGATTTTCCTTCGCGATCGGCGCGGCCGCGAGCGCGGCGAGCGCCACCGGGGGCGAGAGGTCGGCCATGATGCCGTAGTAGAACGCGAACATGTGGCTGGCGATCAGGGGCACGCCGAGTTTCGCCAGCGCGGGCGCTGCGAGCGCGGCGGTGATGATGTAGGTCGGGATGGTTGGAATGCCGGTGCCGAGCAGGATCGACAGCAGCATGGTCATGATCAGCGCCAGGAACAGGCTCTTCTCGCCGAGCCCGATCACCCAGCCGCCGAAGATGGTGCCGACGCCGGTCTGCGACATCATGCCGATGATGACGCCGACGATGGCGCACGCCATGCCGACGGTGATGGCGGACTTGGCGCTCTCGGCCAGCGCGTCGCGGCATTCGCGCAAGGCCTTGAACCCGCCACGGATGAAAGCGGTGATCACAATCAGCCCGGCGACGACGCTCGCGACCGGCACGATCTGAAGGCCGTCACGCGACAATGCGGCGACGACGAGCGCGAGCCCGACCCAGAAGATGGTGCGGATCACCATGGAGGACGCACCGGCCGTGATGCTGGCGCCCAGGATCAACGTCACCGTGAGCGCGAGGCCCATGCTGCCGGCATAGAGCGGCGTAAAGCCTTCGAACAGCATGTAGACCAGCGCGGCGAGCGGCAGCACGAGGTACCAGCGCGTCACCAGCGCCCTCCAGGCGCTAGGGATCTCCGAGCGCTTCATGCCGACAAGACCGTGCTTGCCGGCCTCCAGATGCACCATCCAGAAGGCGGATGCGAAGTAGAGGATGGCCGGGATCGCCGCCGCCTTCACGATTTCCGAGTACTGGACGCCGAGCGTCTCCGCCATGATGAAGGCGACCGCGCCCATCACCGGCGGCATGATCTGCCCGCCCATCGACGCCGTGGCCTCGACACCGGCCGCAAAGGCGCGGCGATAGCCGAACTTGATCATCAAGGGAATCGTGAACTGGCCGACGGTGACGACGTTGGCGACGCCCGAGCCCGAGATCGTGCCCATCATGCCCGAGGCGAACACCGCAACCTTGGCAGGTCCGCCGCGGGTGCGGCCGAACAGGCCGAGCGAGACGTCGGTGAAGAGCTGGATCATGCCGGCGCGCTCCAGGAACGAGCCGAACAGGATGAACAGGAAGATGTAGGTCGCCGAGACGTAGATCGGCACGCCGTAAAAGCCTTCGGTGCCGAACGACAGATGCGTGACGATCTGGTCGAAATCATAGCCGCGATGGTTGAGCGGCGATGGCAGATATTGGCCGAAGAACCAGTAGAGCAGGCACGCGCCGCACATCAGCGGCAGCGCTGCGCCCATCAGCCGCCGCGTGCCCTCGAAGATCAGGACCGCGAGCAGCGTACCGACGGCGAGATCGAGCCGCGTCGGATCGCCATCGCGCGCGATCAGATCCGCATAGAAGATCCACTGATAGAGCCCGCAGAAGAAGCCGGCGCCGCCGATCACCCAGCCGAGCGCGCGGCCGACATCGCTCTTCGCGGTGAAGTTCGCGATCAGGCCGAAGGTGAGGAGAACGAGGAAGCCGACATGGACGCCGCGCACCACCTGGCTCGGCAGATAGTTGAAGGCGGCGACATAGAGCTGGAAGGTCGCAAAGGCGATGCCGATCCAGTAGGCGAGACCGCCCCACCAGCCCGGGCCGAACCCTTCGGGGAAGCCGTGCTCGAAATTGTCGAATTCGACCTTGATGGGCTCTGCGGAGCCCTCTGCCTGCAACATCGATATGTCCCCGCGCCCTGATAGGTGCGTCATTATAACATTGGCACTGTCCCCGCACGCGTCACGGCCGGGCTTGTCCCGGCCATCCACGGCCTACAGTGCCGCCAAGAACGTGGATGCCCGGGACAAGCCCGGGCATGACGTCGACGGATAAAGCGCCTTACTTGATCAGCCCCTTTTCCTTGTAATAGCGGATCGCGCCGGGGTGCAGCGGAACCGGGCTGCCGGTGGCGGCCGTCTCGAGCTTGATCTCCTTGCCGGCCGCGTGGGCATTCTGCAATTCCGGCAGCGAATCGTAGACCAGCTTGGTCATCTGGTAGGCGAGATCGTCCGACACCGCCGCGCTCGTCACGAGATAGTTGACCACGGCCGCGGTCGGCACGTCCTTGTCCTGACCCGTATAGGTGTTGGCCGGGATGATCGCCGCGATGAAGGGCGGGCCGATCTTGTCGACGGTCTCCTTCGGTACCGACACCACCGTGATCGGGCTCGAGGTCGAGAGATCCTTCAGCGAGGCAACACCGAGCCCGGCCGATTGCAGCGTCGCACCTAACTGGCGGTTCTTCATGAGGTCAACGGATTCGGCGAAGGGCAGGTACTCCACCTTGCCGAGATCCTTGTAGGTCATGCCGGCGGCGGAAAGGATCGCGCGGGAGTTGAGCTCGGTGCCCGACTTCGGCGCGCCGACCGACAGGCTCTTGCCCTTGAGGTCGGCCAGCGTCTTGATGCCGCTCTCGGTGGTCGCGACGATCTGGATATAGTTCGGATAGATCGCGCCGATGGTCCTGAGCTTGTCGAGCTTGGTCTTGAAGCCCGCCTCCTCTTCGCCGTCCCAGGCGGCCTTGAGCGAGTCGCCCAGCGTGAACGCCAGCTCGCCGCGGCCCTGCTGGAGCAGGATCAGGTTCTCGACCGACGCCTTGGTGGCCTGCACCTGCGTCTTCACGTTCGGAATCTTGTCGCCGTAGATCTTCCCGATCGCGACCCCGAGCGGATAGTAGACGCCCGAGGTGCCTCCGGTCAGCACGTTGATGAAGGATTGCGCATGCGCGCAAGGCGCCGATGCCGCCAGAGCAAGAGCCGCGGCCACGCCGAAAATCGTCCGTTTCATGATTTCTGTACTCCCCAAACCGGCGGGGAAATTGGCCGGATGAGGGGAGCGGGTCAACCCATCCAATAGGCAAAACAGGACTGCGGCAAATGGCCGTTCCGGCTCAGCTTTTGGGGAACCCGGCGGGTGCGGCGAGGTGGCGCGGCCGCCCGCAGCACATCCTTCGAGACGCCCGCCTGCGGCGGGCCCTCAGGATGAGGACGGGGTGCGTGGCGACAATTTCGGCAGGCAAAGCTGCCGCTCAGCCTCATCCTGAGGAGACCGCAGGAAGCGGTCGTCTCGAAGGACGAGGCGCTCGCTCAGGCTCCGCCAAGCTCATTGCGATAGCTCCCCCGCAAGCGGAAGAGGGAGCGCACCGTCACTGGCAAGCCGTCACTGGCAAGCCGTCACTGGCAAGCCGTCACTGGAACGTCATGTCCAGGCACTTGGAGATGTCGGAGCCGAGGCCGGAGGAGATGATGATGCAACCGCGCACCTTCTGCGCGGTGACGTCGGCGGCCCAGACCGAGTAGCCGCCGGGACCGAAGAACGAGTTGGTGTTCGGCGGCTCGGTCTCGGTGGCGTCGAAGTCGTAATGGCCGTCGGTCTCGAAGATGCGCGGCTTCTTGGTGCAGCCACCGTCGGTCTGGACGTTGATGACTTCCTTGTTGTCCCGGGTCAGCGCCAGCGAGACCTGGCAGCGGAAATATTCCGAGGTCCTGGTGTTGAAGAGATAGGTGTAGGACTTGCAGGTCGCCGTGTTCAGCTTGCCCGGGGCAAGGCCGCGGCTGCACGAAATCCGCTGGTTGTGGCTGAGCTGGTAGTCATCCGCCCAGGCGGCGGGCGCCAGCGCCGTCACCAACAGCGCGGCCGCCGAGCAGGCTTTCATGACATGGTTCATCCGAATCATCCCCCTACCAATATTTTTGTCGGATTGCGTTCTAGACGGAAAGCGGAACATAGTCGCGAGGGGACGAAGGGAAAATCACAAACTGCTGGACAAGACGTGATGCGCTGCGGCGTTTTGCGAATTGACCCGAAAATACCGTTCGTGATTTGTTCAAGCCGGGTGCCCCGACGATGGGGAGGATGGGATCATGGCATTTTCAACGAAGGCATTTGCAATCGCAGCCGCGCTCGGCGCATCCACAGCACCCGCATTGGCACAGGCCGACGCGACGCCCTGGGAGCTCAAGCCCGACATGGGCTACGCCTATGACAAGGAAGGCAAGACCTATTCCTACAGGATGGGCACCAGCAATGCCGGCGAGCTGCTGAAAGGGGCCAAGAAGGTGCCGAAGGGCACGCTGTTCTTCATCGGCCACAACGGCCAGCTCTACATGCGCAGCGGCCCGTATCTGGAAGGCGACGGCAAGTTCAAGTTCGGACCGGATCAATAGGGGCGGACGGGGCACGCGACACACTCGGTGTCGTCCCGGCGAAGGCCGGGACCCATACCGCGTGATCAAGCGGGTTGCGGACGGTAGGAGTACCGAACGACTGTCTTCGCCAAACTACTCCCTGGGGTTATGGGTCCCGGCCTTCGCCGGGACGACACCTTTTAAAACGCAACCACAAGCTCCCTTGCTAAAACACCCCCGCCAATTCCCGCGCGCCGGCATTGTTGCTGTTGCTGTCCATCCGCGTATCCGTCACCGCCAGCAGCTTCGCCACCGTGTTGTGGCGGATCGCGACCGGGTTGCGCTCGTAGCCACCGCGCTGGAAGAAGTTCGAGGTCGGCACCTGCTCGCGCATCGCCTGCGGCATCGTCACCATGTCGAGCCCGGTGCCGTCGCCGGTGAGGTTCATCATCTCGAGCTCGGCCGCGCTGAGCGGACGGCTGTAGCCCTTGGCCCGCGCGAACAGCACCGACGTCAGCAGCTTGTGGGTCTGGAGCATCGGCCCGACGTCGATGTCGAGCACCATGGCGTGCATCGCCCAGCCCTGCGCGGTGTTGCCGATCTTCTCGTGCTCCGACCAGGTGTCCGGCACCGCCTTCGCATGCGCCACCATTTTCTTCAGCACGACGAGCTTGTGCTCGAGCGACTGGCGCCCCGGGCCCGAGGTCCGCGCCACCTTGTCGGAGAGCACGCGAATGAATTCATGGCCCTGCTCGGCCAGCAGCTCGACGCTGTTGGTGGTGAGGAGCTGGTTGTAGCCCATCGCGGTCGAGATCGCGCGCTTGCCGCCATGCTCGATGCCCGCCTGCACGTCGTAACTGCCGGTGCCGCCGGTCTCGAACGAATAGACCCGGACGGCCTGCTCGCGCGTCAGGCCCGAGGAGAGCGCATAGCGCGCATAGGCGCGCTTGAACTCGACCTCGCTGGACGGACGTTGCGGCGTGAACTGGTAGAGCTCCTGCGCCGCGCGCAGCAAATCGGCGACGACCGGTATCGGCCTTTTGGTCGGGCGCTCCGGCGTTTCCTCCGGCTCCGGATTCACCGGCCGCTTCGGCCCGTTATAGAGCGGCGGGTGCTCCAGCACGTAATCGTCGAGTGTGATCTGCTGCCCGCCGCGCCGCTTGGCATTGCGGGTCTTCCGCTTCTCGGAGATCTGGCTCCAATAGGCGCCGGCTTCCTCGTCGAAGGCCGCGCGCGCGGCCTGATACTCCCCGAGCTTGCGGCGATATTCGAGCACGGCGGGCGATGCCCCGCCTTGCGCAAAAAACTGCGACAGGAGCTGGGCTTTGGCATCGCGGACGGCGGGCGGCAGCGCCTCGGACGCGCCGCCACGCGCGGCAGGCGCGAGCAGGACGAGCGCGAATGGAACCAGCGCAAGGCTCTTTCGAACAAGGCTCTTTCGAATCGAATGATGCATGCCGCCCTCTTAACAGGCATCCGGTAACCGTCACGTTAACGCGCCGTTTACCATCGTCACTTCCAGGCGAACACCGGCTGTTCCAGCTCGGTCACGCGGGTCTGCCGCCCCGCCAGCACCTCGCGGAACTGGTAGACCAGCGCCGCCGTCGGCGCGTGGATCAGGCTCGCCTGATGATGGAAGCGGATGACACGGCGCGCGCTCTCGGGGATCGCGACGAAGTCGAAGGCGTCGTCGCGCTCGATCGTGGCGAGCGCGATGCGATGAACGGAGGCGACCTCGTCCGGGTTCGGACGGATCGCGGCGGCGTCCGTGGCCCAGACCACGACCGGCGTGATCAGATAGCCGGAGCGGGTCGGATAATCGTCGAGCGTGCCGAGCACCTCCGCGCTGGTGAGGCGAAGGCCGAGCTCTTCGTCGAGCTCGCGCAGCGCCGCCTCGACCGGCGTCTCGCCGGCATCGCAGCGTCCACCCGGCAGGGCCCATTGGCCGCGATGGGCGCGCAGGTGCGATGCGCGCAGCGTGAGCAGGAACGCGGTGTCATCCCCCTCGCCCGCGGTCAGCGCGACCGCCACCGCGGCGCGCTTCAGCGCCGGCGCCGCACCGTCTGCCGGCAGCCGCGTGAAGGCCGCGCAGGCGGCCGCGATATTCCGCCGTGTGGCATCGTCGAACGATCTCATCATGCTTGACTACACCACGTCCGCCCCCGATGAAATGAGATCGCAAGGCCCGCAGAGGAATGGACGACGAGATGACCAACAAGGCCGCCGCGAGGCTGAAATCGGAGGGCTGGACCATCCTCGAGACCACGGGCTTCATGCATCTGATCGGCCCCTTGTGGGAGCGCAAGGTCGACGGCCACTACGAATTCGCACTCGCCACCGAGGACAAGCACCACAACCGCCGCGGCATGGTCCAGGGCGGCGTGATGATGACGTTTGCCGACCGCACCTGCGGCATGACCGCCCGCTATGTCTCCGGCAGGGAGTTCATGGCGACGGTGCAGCTCGACACCCATTTCGTCGAGGCCGGCCAGATCGGCGACATCCTGATCTCGCGCCCACGCGTGGTGCGCTCGACGCGCAGCCTCATCTTCATGAGCACCGAAGTCACCGTGGACAACCGCTGTGTGGTGTTGGCCAACGGCGTGTTCAAGATCTTGAAGGGGCCGGCGTAGCGTTAGGTTGCCACTGCGGCCGCCACAAAACTCCCGTGTCGTCCCGGCGAAGGCCGGGACCCATACCCCCAGGGAGAAGATGTAGCGCGAAGCTGGTAACTCCGAATCTTCGCCAAACACAATCCTGTGGTTGTGGGTCCCGGCCTTCGCCGGGACGACGATGTGGAGGCAGTCGCGGCTCAAGAAACCTCGTCATTGCGAGCGCAGCGACTTGTCCGCCGAAGCTTTAGCGAAGGCGGAAGCAATCCAGAGTCTTTCCGCGGACGCATCTCTGGATTGCTTGGCTGCGCTCGCAATGACGGCGCGGGATGGCTATGCTGCCGGCTTCGATCGTATTGAGGAAGCAGCCCATGCAATACCGCCAGCTCGGCCGCACTGGCCTGAAAGTCTCGCCGATCTGTCTGGGCACCATGATGTTCGGCGGGCCGACCGATGAGGCCGCATCAAAGCGGATCATCGCGAAAGCCCACGAGACCGGGATCAATTTCATCGACACCGCGGACGCCTATTCGCAGGGCGGATCCGAAGAGGTGGTGGGCCGCGCCATCGGCAACAACCGCCATGCCTGGGTGCTGGCGACCAAGCTCGCCAACCCAATGGGCAGCGATCCCAATCGCGGCGGGCTGTCGCGGCGCTGGGTGCTGCAGGCGGCCGACGAAAGCCTGGCACGGCTCGGCACCGACCACATCGACATCTACTATCTGCACAAGGAGGACCACGCGACACCGCTGGAGGAGACGGTGCGCGCGATGGGCGATCTGATCCGATCAGGCAAGGTGCGCTATTTCGGCGTCTCGAACTACCGCGCCTGGCGCGTCGCCGAGATCTGCAACATCTGCGACCGGCTCGGCATCGACCGACCCGCGGTGAGCCAGCCCTATTACAACGCCGTGAACCGCATGCCCGAGGTCGAGCACTTTCCGGCCTGCTCCTATTACGGCCTCGGCATCGTGCCCTACAGCCCCTTGGCGCGCGGCGTGCTGACCGGCAAGTACAGGCCGGATGCTGCCCCGGACAAGGAGACGCGTGCGGGCCGCAACGACACCCGCATGATGCAGACGGAATGGCGGCCGGAGTCGCTCCAGCTCGCGCAGGAGATCAAGAGCCACGCCGAGACGAAGGGCATCACCGCCGGCCAGTTCGCGGTCGCCTGGGTGCTGAACTCCGCTTTCGTGACCTCCATCATCGCCGGCCCCCGCACCGAGGAGCAGTGGGACGACTATATCCGCGCGCTCGACTATCGCTTCACCGGCGAGGACGAGGCCCTGATCGACCGCCTGGTGACGCCGGGCCATCCCTCGACGCCGGGCTACAACGACCCGGCCTATCCGATCGAAGGCCGCCGCGCGCGAACGGCTTGAACTCCGGAGACGACGATGGCGCATGAGGACCGCTACGGCCTTCCGCTTTCCACCGCATCCGATGCCGCGGCATCCGCCTATCGCGAAGGCGTCGATCTCATGCTGGCGGGCTGGACCGGCACGGCGGAGACGCTGGAGCGCGCCATCGCCGCCGACCCGGACTTTGCGCTTCCCCTGATCGCCCGCGCCCGCGTGCATGCCTTCTACCAGCAGGGCGATCTCGCGCGGCAGAAGGCGGCAGGTGCGCGTGAGCTCGTGGCGAAGCGCGGCACGGAGCGTGAGCGCTCGCATGTCGAGACCTTGGCGCTCGCGATCGAGGGACGCCTGCCCGAGGCGATTGCGGCGACGCTGAAACATATCGAGGCATGGCCGCGCGATGCCGTGGTGCTGTCGCTGCCGCTCGGCGCGTTCGGCCTGTTCGCCTTCTCCGGCATGGCCGATCACGACCGTGCGCGGCATGAGCTGTGCGAGCGCGTCGCGCGCCATTATGGCGAGGACTGGTGGTTCCTCACCATGTCCGGCTGGGCGATGACCGAGAACGGCGACGTCGCCCGCGGCCGCGGCATCACCGAGCGCGGCTTCGCCCTGCGCCGGCAGAATGCCCATGCCGCGCATGCCGTGCTGCATGCGATGTTCGAGGACGGCTCGATCGAGGCGGCCGACCGTCTCGTCGACGCGTGGATTCCGACCTACGACCGCGCCGGAATCCTGCACGGCCACATTCGCTGGCATCAGGCGCTCGGCGCGCTGGAGCATGGCGATGCGCCGCGCGCGCTCGCGATCTATGCCGACGTGCTCCAGCCCTCCGCCACGCAGGCGCCGCCGCTCAACGTCATCACCGACGGCGCCTCGCTGCTCTGGCGCCTGTCCTCTTACGGCCACGCCGTGCCGAAGGCACTCTGGCTTGACGCCGACGCCGCCGCGCAAAAGCTGTTTCCGAAATCGAGCCTGCCGTTCGCCGACGTCCACATGGCGCTGTTCGCCGCCGCAACGCAAAACCGCGACGCGCTCGCCGCACGCCTTGCCGTGATCGAGCAGCGGGTCGCCGAGGGCAAGCTGCCGGCCGGCCCCGTGGTGCCGGCGATCTGCCGCGCGCTGGCGGCCTTTGCGGACGAGGACTATGCGGCCTGCGTGCGGACGCTCGCGCCCGTGCTCACCGACGTCGTCCGCATCGGCGGCAGCCACGCCCAGCGCGAGCTGATCGAGGATACTTTTATTGTCGCCCTCATGCGCGGCGGCGAGCTGCCGCGCGCCCGCAGCATGCTCGACGCCCGCCTGCATCGCCGCCCCTCCCTGCGCGATACGCGCTGGCAGGCGGCGTTGGCTTGAGGCAGGATAAGAAAAACAAAGCGGAGGGCGCCCATGACCGAGATCGTTGCGCTGGAGGCGCTTGTCGCGCGCGTCACATCGGGGCAATCGCTGGCAGTTCCCGTCGACGGCGCCGGCGTCGCGATGGCCGCGACCGCGGCGCTGCTCGAATCCGGCATCCGCGATCTCAAGCTGATCTGCGTGCCGATCTCGGGCCTCCAGGCCGATCTCCTGATCGGGGCCGGCGCCGTCGCCTCGCTCGAGACCAGCGCGGTGTCGCTCGGTGAAGCCGGCGCCGCGCCGCGCTTCACCGCGGGCGTCAAGAGCGGCGCGTTTGCGTTACGCGACTCCACCTGCCCCGCGATCTACGCCGGCCTCCTCGCGGCGCAAAAGGGCGTGCCGTTCATGCCGATCGCCGGCATCATCGGCAGCGACCTGCTCGAGGTGCGGCCGGATTGGCAGGTGATCGACAGTCCCGTCGGCGAAGCACGCAAGGTGGTCGTGGTGCCCGCGATCTCTCCCGATGTCGCGCTGTTTCACGCGCCCGCGGCCGACCGCGCCGGCAATGTCCGGATCGGCCGCCACCGCGAGCTCGCCGGCCTCGCCTATGCCGCAAAACGCACGCTGGTCACCGTCGAGCGCATCGTCGATCGCAACCTGCTGGAGACGGAAGACTCCGCCGCCGGCGTGCTGCCCTCGCTCTATGTCGACACCATCGCGGTCGCCGCGCGCGGCGCCTGGCCGCTGGCCCTGTGGGACGAATATCCGGCAGACGAAGCCGAGATCGCGCGCTATGCGGCGATGGCGCGCAGCGAAGACGGCTTTCGCGCCTATCTCTCGACCTTCCTGACGCATCGCAAGCAGGTGGCCTGATGTCATCGGAACGCGAACGGCGCGAAATCCTGATCGCCACCATCGCCGACCTGCTCGACGGCATCCGTCACGTCGCGGTCGGCGCATCGTCACCGATCCCCGCGGCCGGTGCGATGCTGCTGCGCGCACGCAACGAACGCTGTGGCAAGCCGCCGGTGCGCATCTCGATCCTGGGATCGCAGGCGCATAATTTCTTCACCAATGGCGGCATCGAGTTGTTCGACTGCGCCGCGCAAGGAAGGGTGGACGCCTTCTTTCTCGGCGGTGGCCAGATCGACGGCGCGGGCAACATCAATCTGGTCGGCACCGGGGACTATCCCACGAACAGCGTGCGCTGGCCCGGCTCGTTCGGCTCGGCCTATCTCTATCATCTCATTCCGCGCGTGATCCTGTTTCGCGAGGAGCACACCCCGCGCGTGTTCGTGCCGAAGGTCGATTTCGTCAGCGCCCGGGCGATCACACCGGGGGTCGCTCGCCGCGGCGGGCCATACGCGCTCCTGACCAACATGGCGCTGTTCGACTTCGACCGCGAGGCAGGCGGCTTTGCCCTACGCTCGGTGCACCCGCCCTTCACGCCGGCCGACATCAGGGAAAATACCGGCTTCACCTACGAAGAACCGGAGGTGGTGCGGGAAACCGCGCGGCCCGATACGGCAACCCTGGCATTGCTGCGCGGCCGGATTTTCGACGAACTCGCCGAGACTTACCCGGCCTTTGCAAGGACGATGAAGCAGGCGGCGTGACCCCTCGGCTCTGCCACGAAAAAAACACCGGCCTGGCGGCAAGTGCCTGCCGGGACGGGTTGGGCGATTGGACGAATCGCCGATGGGTGGCGCGGTGGTATTCCAGTCGGGTTTGGCGACACAAACGGGATCGCAACCAATTTGCGGTTCGATGGTTATTGAACGGAACTTTTCCGCGGTCCCCTGGCATATGAGCCCTACGATGCGCCTCTGCCGACCGGCCCTCGCAGCAGCGTTCGTTGCCCTCGCAAGTCCTTGTTTTGCCGACTCTTCCAGGCCGATTCCCGTCAACAATCCGCCGCTGCAGCAGAGCGCCTTCATCGATCTGCTGGCGCTGATGTCCGGCCACTGCAAGACGCTCAAGGTCGCGGGACGTACCCTTGCCTGCAAGACGGTGGCCTACGCCCATGGCGATACGGGCCGGGTCAATTTCGCCGTCGCCGTCGACGACCCCACTGATGCGAACCACGTCGTGTCGTTCTCCGGCGAGAACGGCAAGCGGGCCGACGACAATTCCTACGAGCTGCCGATCGACCGCATGCTGCTCAATTCCAAGGACCGGCCCAAGGTCGACGGCCTGCCGGTGCCGGCGGAGCAGACCTCCACCGGAATCTGCCGCCAGACCGGCAATTTCGCCGCCCGGAAGGTGACTGATGTCACCTGCTCCGCGACCGACAGCGAGGGCCGGAAGTACGAACTCCTGTTCGTCTCCGACGGCACGCCGGTAAGCGTGCGCCGCATCAGGCAATCGTCGCCGTCGATCCAGGATCCGTTCAAGTAGCGGCCCCTTGTGTCGCCCTGCTTGTCACCGGGGTGAGCACGCATCCTTCCGTTGAAACTCCAGGTCAGGCGGTTATGCTCTCGCGTGCATCCTCATTGAGGAGACCCGATTGCATCCAGAGGCGAGGCCGAGAGTCCGGCAATGCGTGTGATCCGCGGGCTCGCGCGCATCCTGATCGCCTGCTTGTTCGCTGGCCTCTCGCGTGAATGCGTCGCAGCCGACGGCCCCCAGCAGCGTTCGGTCCTGGTTCTGGAAGAAGCCGATTTTCGCTCGCCCTTTTATTCGGAGATCTTTGCCGGAATCCGCGCCGCCGCGAAGCAGAACGGGAAAAGCAACACGGTGATCTACGGCGAAAGCCTCGATCTCGCCCGCTTCCCGGTTCCGGACTATGAATTGAGCCTGGTCGGTCACCTCAAGACCAAATATGCGCAGCGGCCGATCGACGTCATCGTTTCGATCGGCGTCGCATCGGCGAAATTCCTTCAGAAGCGGAAGCAGGACATCTGGCCCGCCGCGCCTGTGGTATACGGCTTCGTTCCCGACCTGCCTGAGACGCGCGCGCTGTTCCTGCCCGATACGACGGCGGTCTTCGCCAGAGTGAGGCCGACACACCTCCTGACCGCAGCGCGCGCAATCGTTCCCGACCTGACGCGTGTCGTCCTGGTGGGCGAGGCCTGGAAGAATCCGCTGGTGTACGGACATTGGAAGCAGGACTTCGCGGCCGCAATGCCCGATCTCGAAGTCATCGATCTGTCCGGCGCGGTGCTGCGTGAGGTCCGCAGTCGCGTCGCTTCCCTGCCCGACCGCTCCGCGATCCTGACCTCGGCGATGTATTCCGACGGCGAAGGCACCTATTACGCCCCGGCCTCGGCGCTCGCACGCGTTGCCGAGAGTGCGAACCGCCCGATCATCATAACGTCCGATACGTTCCTCGGGCGGTCGGGCGTGGGCGGCTTCCTGCTGCTGCCCGAAATCATCGGGCGGGAAGCCGGCGAAGTGGCGATGCGGATCCTCGACGGCGAAGCGCCCTCGAGCATCGCACCGTTCAGCGGAAACAACGTGAGGCCGATCTTCGACTGGCGGCAGCTGAAACGCTGGAATGTGGACGAAGCCAATCTGCCCCCCGGCAGCGAGGTGCATTTCCGCCAACCGACCTTCTGGGAGCAGTATTACTGGCACTCCGCGATCATCGCGGGCGTGGTGCTGGTGCAGGCGCTGATGATCACCATTCTGCTGCGCGAGCGCCGTCTGCGCTTCGTGGCCGAGGTCGCGGCGCGCCAGCGCATTTCGGAGCTCGCCCACATGAACCGCCGCGCGACCGCGGGAGAGATGTCCGTCTCGCTCGCACACGAGCTGAACCAGCCACTCGCCGCCATTCTGATCAATGCCGAGACGGCCCAGCAGATATTACAGAGTCCGGCGCCCGACCTCGGCGAGATCAGGGACATCCTGGACCACATCCGCCGTGACGATCAGCGGGCCGCCGAAGTCATCGGCCGGCTGCGCTCGTTTCTGAAGCGAGATCCGACCGAACGGCGCGAGCTCGACCTCAATGCCACCGTCGGCGAGGTGTTTCGATTCCTCTCCGTGCAGGCCCTGACCCACGATGTTGAACTCGTCATGCAGCCGTCCTCCGCAGACATTCGCGTGAAAGGCGACAAGATTCAGCTCCAACAGGCCATCCTCAATCTCGTCGTGAACGGCATGGAGGCTGTGGCCCATCTTCCGGACGAGCGGCGCCGCATCGTCGGACGAACCAGTCTCACCGAGGGCAACCTCGCCCTTGTCTCCATCGCCGACAAGGGCGACGGCATCCTCGCGGAGAAAGTCGCCGAGCTCTTCAAGCCGTTCTTCACGACCAAGGCGCAGGGCATGGGCATAGGCCTCTCGATCGCGCATACCATCGTCCAGGCGCATGGCGGCCGCATCTGGGCCGAAAACGTCCCGTCAGGGGGCGCCGTTTTTCACGTCAGCCTGCCGCTGGCAGCGCCGCGATAGGCGCCGTCGCGTGCGCCGGCGACGTCATCCCGGCGAAAGCCTCAAGCGAACGCCTTCTCCAGGGTCGCGAAGATCACCGCGAGCGACTTGTCGTGGCGAGTCACCGGCGGCACCGGGCGATCGACCTTCATGAGTTGATAGACTGCCATCTGCGCCGCGCGCACCGAATATTCGACGGTGAACACGACGTCGTCGCGGATCTCGACGAACTGGCTGACGAAGGCGAGGTTGACCGAATTCCTGGGCACCGGCAGCGGCCGGTCGGTCACGTTGCGCGGCATGAACATGCTGGTGATGTAGGGCATGCGGCAGGGAATGCAGGTCGCATTCTCGAACACATCGCGATCGAAATTCAGGTGCCCGCACAGCTCGTTCAGGATATCCGCGCCGCCGCAATCGGACATCGGCTTCCCGACGAAATTGCCGACGCGGTCCGGATGCAGCGCATAGCCCCAGAACACCTGGACGTCCTTCGGCTGGCCGGCGAAATGCGGCTGATGATACAGCACCGCCGACATCAGCCAGTTGGAATCCCTGAACGTCACCAGCCCGCCCGTGCCGGCCCTGTTGCCCGAGAACGCCTCCATCTTGTCGAAGAAGCGCGGATCGCGGGAGGTGACGGTGAAGGACAGCCAGTACGATTCCGGGATCGAGCTGTTGAACGCGGACGGATTACCGAATTCGGGACGTCCCTGCGCGATCGTCTCCCACAGCGCCCAGCCCTGGCTGTCGGCCTTGGTCAGGTGCGGCGGCGGCTCGGTCATGGAGCCCAGGCTCGAGGCGTCCGTCATCGAGCCGTTCTGGAAGAACACGAGATCGCCGTCCTCGAGACGGACGTTGGCGGTGCGGCCGTCGCGGTCGAGCACGAGCTGGCGCACGCGCACGCGTCCGGCCTCGTCCTCGAGCGTCATGTCGGTGACGGCCGTGCCGCGCACGAACTGCACGCCTTGCCGCTTCAGCCAGTCGGCAAGCGGCCGCACGATCGCGTCATACTGGTTGTAGACGGTGCGCTTGACCCCGGCGAGGGTTTCGATGCGCGGGAATTCGTTCATGAAGCGGTGCAGATAGCGCTTCAGCTCGACCGCGCTGTGCCAGGGCTGGAAGGCGAAGGTGGTCTGCCACATGTACCAGAAATTGGACTCGAAGAATTTTGGCGACAGCCAGTCGGTGATGCGGCTGTTGCCGAGCGTCTCCTCCGAAGCCTCGGTGAGCCGCAGCAGCTCGAGCCGGTCGCGCGCGGAAAAGCCCATGTGGGAGACGTCGATCTTGAAGCGGTTGCGGTCGACCAGCCGCGCCTGCGAATGCGCCGGGTTCTCCAGATTGAACGCGATCGTCTCGTCGCGCACGCTGAGGCCGGGATGTTCGAGCGAGGGAATGCTCGACAGCAGGTCCCAGGTGCATTCGTAATGGTCCGTGGTGAGCATGCGTCCGCCGCGCAGCGAATAGGCACCGTTCGCGAGCAGTGCGCCATCGAGACTGCCGCCGACCAGCGGCTGCGCCTCGTAAATCACGATGTCGCGCCCCGGCAGCTGCGCGTCGCGAACCAGGAACGCCGCGCCCGCGAGCGATCCGATGCCACCACCGATGAAATACGCCTTCATGACTTGCCTCGACTGCAATTCGAACTTTCGCGGCGACATTGCATGGGGGCCAGCGGCCGAAGTTGCGCTGGATCAAGCGCGATGGAAGCAGCGTTCAAGAGGATGTGAGTGCTCTCTTTCTCTCCCTCCCCCCGTTCTTACGGGGAGAGGGTCGGGGTGAGGGGCTGCTTTAGCAATGACGGTGAGAGTTATACTCGCGGAGGCTCCCCCTCACCCGTATCGCATCTTCGATGCGATACGGCCTCTCCCCGCAAGCGGGGAGAGGCGAAGATCAAGACTGGCTTCTTCGCGTAGATCCGCGCGATCTCGTCCGCGAAGCGGGGTTCGAGCGCGGGGCGCTTGTTCTTCAGGGTCGGCGTGAGCAGGCCGCTGGCAATGGTCCAGGGGTCCAGCGTCCACCACACCGCACGCGGGGTCGCGTAGGACGGATAGGCCTTCACCGCTGCCGCGATTCGCGCAAGCAGCGCGGCCCGCTCCGCCGCACCGCCTTGCTTGCCGCTCGCCGCAAGCCTTTCTTTCTCCTGCACCCAGGCTTTTGCGTTGAGCACGACCAGCGCGGTGAGGAAGGGGCGCTGCTCGCCGACCACCAGCGCTTGCTCGAACAGGGGATCGGCCAGGATCGCGGTCTCGAGATCCACCGGCGCGATCTTCTCGCCGGTGGACGTCACGAGGATATCCTTGATGCGGCCGGTGATGGTGATGCGCCCGTTCTCGATGCGGGCCTGGTCGCCGGTGTGCAGCCAGCCATCGGCCTGCTTCACGCGGCGCGTCTCCTCTACCTTGTGCCAGTAACCGAGCATCACGTTGCGCCCGCGCACCAGCAGTTCGTCGTTCTCGCCCAGCCTGACCTCGACGCCGTCGAGCACGTGGCCGACCGAGCGCGGATCGTTGTCCTCGGGGGTGTTGACGGAGACCACGGGCGAGGTCTCGGTCATGCCGTAGCCCTGGAGGATGTCGAGCCCGAGCGCGAGAAACAGACGAATGACGGGCTCGGCGATCGGCGCGCCGCCGGAGACCGCGACCCGCAGGCGGCCGCCGAGCTGCGCCAGCACCTTGTCGGCGACGAGCCGCTTCAGCAGCGGCCAGGCCAGCCGGTCGAACAGCGACAGTGCGCCGCGCCCCTGCCGCGCGTCGAACCTCCGGCCGCCGACGGCAATCGTGAGATCGAGCAGCGCCCGCTCGATGCTTCCGGCCGAAGCCCGGTGCTGCATGATCAGCGCGTAGACGCGCTCGTAGATCCGCGGCACCGAGATCAGCACCGTCGGCCGCACATGCTTGAGGTCGTCCCCGAGTTGCGGCGCCGAGCGCGCATAGGCGACGCAGGCCCCGGCCGCGATCGGATAGTAATAGCCGCCGGTGCGCTCGAACGTGTGCGAGAGCGGCAGGAAGGACAGGAAGACGTCGTCGGGCGACGCCGCGATGCGATGGGCGATCGCCTTCACATTGGCGACGACGTTGTCATGCGACAGCATCACGCCCTTTGGCCGCCCGGTCGTGCCCGAGGTGTAGACGATGGCGGCGAGATCGTCCGGCGCCACCGCGACGTCGGGCAATGGCGCAGTCGCGCCCGGTGCAGACGCAAGCCACTGGTCGAGCGCGACGATGCGCGTATCGGCCGGCACCGGCCCGGTCACGTCGGCACAGACGATGCGCTTGAGCGCATCGAGCGGCTGGCCCGTGGCCACGATCGCCTGCCAGCGCTCCAGCGTATCGACGAACAGCAGCAGCGCGCCGGAATCGGCCAGGATGTAGGCGATGCTGTCGGGGTTGTCGACCGCATGCATCGGCACCGGCACGAGACCGCGCGACAGCGCCGCCTGGTCCATCGCGATATGCGCAATGCCGTTCGGCATCAGGATGGCGACGCGCTCACCGGGCGAAAACTCCTCCGCGGCCAGCGCCCGCCGCCACAGCTCGAATTCCGCGTCGATCTCGTGCCAGGACTGGCTGACCCAGCGCCCGGCATGCGCGTCGAAATGGCGATAGGCCTCCGCCGCCGGCGTCGCCTCGACGCGCCAGCGCAGCAGCTCCGGCAGTGTCGTCACGTCAGCGAGCGTCTGCGGTTGACTGATCGGCCCCGGCATGGCGTCCTTTCCTCACCGTCGATTCCCATGAATCTGGGGGCTCGACACTAGGCCGGCCAGTCCTCGCCGCCTTGATCCTCAGCAAGGCGGCCATGCTTCGGAGCGATCCATGACGCGCGACCTGCTGTTTCTGCTGCGCCCGGGTTTCGAGGACCCGGCCTATCCGGGCCGGCGCTTCTATTGCTGGCATTGCGCGCTGATGGAGGGCGTGCTCGCCTCGTTTCCACAGCTTGCCGACAAGCTCGACGTCGAGCGCGTCGCGTGGCCGCAGCCGAGGCAGGCCGTGATCGCGCTGGTCGGCGCGGAGAACCAGTCGCTGCCGCTGCTCGTGCTGGCAGACGGCGCGACATCGCGGCATCAGACCGGCAGCCACCGCGGCCGCGCGTTCATCGCCGACAAGGACGCCATCCTCGCCGCACTGTCCGAACGCCACGGCTTTCCCGATCCGCATCCGTAGGAACGTCTACGTAGGTTCGTAGCCCGCATGAGCGAAGCGATATGCGGGAACAGTCTCCCCGGATATCGCTTCGCTCATCCGGGCTACGGGCCTGCGTCCGGGGCACGAGAGCGTCTCGAAACGAGGGAAAATCGGCATTGCCTGCCACGAAGGGCAGTCCGCATACTCGCGGCAACAAAACTGAAAGCCACTCGCCATGCCGCACCCCCTCCCCGCGCTCATCGTCGTCGACGTCCAGCGCGCGTTCGACGAATGGGAGGCAGCGGGCAAGCGCCGCAACAATCCGGATGCGGCGGCGCAAATTGCCGCTCTCCTGAAGGCGTTCAGGGCGAGCAGTGCTCCGGTCTTTCATATCCGCCACGAGGGCACGAAACCGAATTCGTCGTTTCTGCCATCGCGTTCCGGCTACGCCGTCAAGGACGAGGCACGCGAACAGGACGGCGAGCCCGTGATCGTCAAGCGCGTCAACAGCGCCTTCATCGGCACGGACCTCGAGACGCGCCTGCGCGCAAGCGGCATCACCTCGCTCGTCGTCTGCGGCGCCACCACCAACCATTGCGTGGAGACGACGACGCGGATGGCCGGCAATCTCGGCTTCGACACGCGGCTGGTGCGCGATGCGACCTGGACCTTCGACCGGATCGGCCCCGATGGCGATGCGCATTCCGCCGAGGAGATCCATGCGATGACGCTGTCGAATCTCAACGGCGAGTTCGCGCGCATCGTCACCACGAATGAGGTGGTCGCATCATTCGCGGCGAAGTGATGGCGGCAGTGCGATCAACGCTGGTGATGCGACAATAAATCTCACGACACGCAATCATCCGCGCGAAATCGGACGCCTCGCGCTGCGTCGTTTCGACGCCCGCACTGGCCGGAACGCAGCCAGCGCCCATGTGTTGTCACACGACATTCAACTGGAGTGATGACATGAAGTATCTCATTGTCGCGATGGCGGTCGGTGCTGCGGCGCTTGCCGGCGGATCGGCGGCGAACGCGGCCAACACCACAAGCGCGAAGCAGAGCGCGCGGGGAGGCCCGCCGACCGACGTCAGCGCGCAGCACCGGCACCACCATCATGGCTATCGCCATCATGGCTATCGCCATCATCACTGGCGCCATCACCACCACGGCTATTATCGCCCGCACTATCGCAGCTACGGCTATTACCCGCGGCACCACGGTTATTACGGCGGCGGACCGTACGGATATTACGGTGGCGGCGGTCCGGGCGTGACCTTCGGCTTCGGCGGCAGCCGCTGGTAAAGCAAAAGGCCCGCAGAGATGCGGGCCTTTTCTCAATGGTTCGCTGATCGTCATGGCCGGGCTTGTCCCGGCCATGCACGTTCTCTTCAGTAGCTCAGACGTGGATGCCCGGGACAAGCCCGGGCATGACGGGCAACTACCCCCGCAAGATCGTCCCCGCCGTCTCCAGCCCGCTCGCCAGCGCCGCCTCGACCGTGCCCATGTCGGGGCCGCGATAGAGCGCTTCGCCGGAGAACAGCACCGCTCCGTCGGCGCGCGCGAGTATCGTTTGCGCATCGCGCGTGCGCGGCGTGGCCCAGGAATAGGCGCCGCGGGCAAAGCGATCGTGCCCCCAATTGGTCGCCGCAGCCGCGACGAGGTCGCCCGCGACCTCGTCGCGCGACAGGCCGAAGATGGCGGCGAGCGAACCGAGCCCGGCCTCGATCAACGCTTGCGGATCGAGGCCTTGCAGCTCCGCCGTCCGCGGCCCGCCGAACCAGCCGGTGAGCACGGGATGCTGCTCCGGATAGCGCGTCCACCACACCGGGATGGTCTGGTCCGACAGCAGGAAGGTCATATCCGCAAGATCCGGCCCGCGCTCGCGCCACCATGGCCGCGCAAACCGCAGCAGGATCTTGACGACGTTACCGAAGCCGATGTCGTCGGCGGCCGCCGCCTTCGCGCGCACGCTCGCCGGAAGCGCGATCTCGCGCAACAGCGGCAGCGGCACGGTGAGGATCGCGCGATCGCAGCGATGCACGTCGCCGCCGGCACCGCGAACGACCACCGCACCGCCCTCCTCCTCGATCGCCGACACCACGCAGCCAAGGCGGATCGTCACGCCATGCCGGCGGCACTCGGCTGCGAGAAAATCGATCAGCGCGCCATAGCCGCCATTGATGCGCGCCTGCCTGTGGAGCCCGCCGTCCATCCATTCCTCGCGCAGCGCCAGCGTGGAGGCGCGCTCGGGATCGGCGGCATCGTAGCCCTCGACCATCCGCTCGATCGAATAGCGCAGCCGAGCATACTCGGGTCCGGCAAAATGACGGCGCAGGAAATCGGCGACGGTGAGGTCGTCCTTCAAATCCCCGAGCACGGCATGCAGCTCCGCCTCGTGCGGATCGTGAGGGTCCTCGCGCGAAAAATCTGCGCCGTCAAATCTCCATAGCGTGCCTTCGATCTCCTGAAGGGACAACCCCGCCTCGCCCAGCAGGGCGTGCGTCACCGGTGCCTCGCCATGGACGAATTCGGCGCCGCCATCGGCGGGGTAGCCGAACTCTGCCGCGGGCAGCGGATGGATGCGCCCGCCGCAGCGTTCGCGTGCTTCCAGGATCGTCACCCTCTTGCCGGCGCGCGCAAGCTCGCGCCCCGCCATCAGGCCAGCCGCGCCGGCGCCGACGATGACGATGTGCTCGGATGTGTCCGACATGCCGGCGCTTTACCTGACGAGGCCCTGCGGATCGTTCTTGATCAGGTACCGCAGCAGCAGCACACCGCCGCCGAGTTCGCGCGTGCTCTCCAGCGTCATCGCGGTGAGCGGCGCGCGCTTGTCGCTGTCTGAGTCCGTCGAGTCGAAGACGAAGGGTGCGCCCTTGGCGCCATCGATCGCCGGGCTGAGGATCAGATTGAATTCGTCGATGAGACCGGCGCGCAGGAACGCGCCATTGGCGACGCCGCCGCCTTCGACCAGCAGGCGCTTGACGCCGAGCTCGCGGTTGAGAATGTCGAGCGCCAGCGCGAGGTCGATCTCCGACCTGCCGGCAAAGATGTAGGACACACCCTCGCCGCGCAGACCTGCAAGGTGTGCATCCGGCACGGTCTCGGTCAGCACCACCACGATCGGATCCCCGCCGATGTCGGAGCGGCCCCAGCCGATCTTGCCCTGCGCATCAAGCACGACGCCATAGGTCTTTGCATCACGCCGCGCAAACCACGGCTCTCGCGGAAACGTCCCGGCCGTTCCGGTGGGATAGGGCTTGCCCTTGGCGAACTCCGAGCCGGTGACGCGGCCGATCACCCAGGCATCGCCGCCGAGCTCGTCATGGATCTTCTCGAACCAGTCCGTGCCCGCGCCCTTCGGACGCCAGCGGCTGGGGTGTGTGCGGCCATCCAGGCTGGAGTGCATCAGACAGATGACATACGGCTTCATGCAAATCTCCGGACTGCGCTCAATCCGCCGTTCCGCTGCCGCCGCTCCTGGCGCGATCGTTGACGATCACCGCGAGCGGATTGAGCTTTGGCGGCGCGACGAGTTTCAGCGTGTTGGTGTCGTGATGATTGAACGGCGCGCCGCGCACGAACAACTCGGTCTTGATCAGATAGGTCCAGCTTCCGTCGTCGTTGAAGGTGATGTCGCAGCGGTAAGCATCGGTGCGGAAGGCCTGTTCCAGGAAGTCGGTCGAGCAGATCCCATAAGCGGTGTCGCCGCGCTTCGCCGTGACGGAGATGGTCCTGTCATCAGGTCCGGCCTTGCCCGAGGCGAGCAGCACCTGCCCGCGCGGGATCGCCAGCGTCTGCATGATCAGCCCGGTCGCGGGCTCCCACAGCCAGTAGCCGACCTGATCGTGGAAGGTGATGTCCTCCTCGGGCGTGTTGATGTGGATGTGATAGCGCAGGCCATAGAGCAGCTGCGGCCCGTTGGCCTGCGGATCGATCGGGTCCATCCGAATGCGCTCGATGAACGTCCGCCGCTCCGGCCCCTCCGCCTTCGGATTGACGTCGATCCCCTTGTCCGCCTGCCACGTACCGGCGAGACGACGCAGCGGACCGAGATTGGCGAGACCGTCGGGCGAGACGTCCTCGGGCTCGGTGAAGATGTCGGCGGGAATAGGGAGCATGGGGGCCTCGCGGGAAGTTGCGTGGAGCAGCAATAGCACGGAGGCGGGAACGTGGCTCGTGCTCAAGCCTCACAATCGCGAATGGACATCCGCGCCACGCGCAGACGATCGGTGGGCTTCCGGGGAATTCGCAAGGGAAAATGCGAAGCGCCGTCTCAATGGCTTGAGCCGAGAAGCGGAGCCGAACCGATTGGGTTCGGCTCCGTCGCCAGGACGGTTAGTGGCGGTGGTCGCGGACCTCCGGTTGATTGCGGTGGTCGCGGACGATGGTTTGCTTGCGATGGTCGCGCACGACGGGCGGATCGCGATGGTCGCGGACGATGGTTAGCGCGTTCGCCGGCGCCACCACGTTTGCCAAAGCGATCGCCGCGAGAGCCACGAGGATGTAATTGCGCATGAGTCCTGTCCTTGCCTGGTGGCTCACTGCGAGCCACCCGACGACAAGCTGGATTGGCCAGCTCGAATGATATGTGCCGGCGATCACGCGCTGATTTGTCGATGCGCGGACACGCCGCCTCACGCGGGTTCAGCCCGCTTTCGTCCCCGTGATGGCGGCAAGCGCCTCGACGAGCCGGTCGAGATCGGCCTCCTCGGTGTAGAGCGCCGGCGTCACGCGGATGCATTGGCCCTTGGCGACGCCCGCCCGGCGAACCGTCAGGACCTTGTAGCTGTCCCTGAGCTTCGCCACGGTGGCGTCGTTGTCGGCCTTGCTCGTCTTGCCGGCGAGGCGGAAGGACGTGATCGCACCATACAGGCCGGCCTCATCGGGCGTCAGGATCTCGATGTCCTTGAAGCCCCTGCTACGACTGACCCAGTAGTCGCGCAGGTAGCGCAGGCGGGCCTGTTTCGCCGCAGCGCCGATCTGCTGATGGAGTTCGACGGCCGCAGGCACCGTCAGCACCGTCGCAAAATTGACCGTGCCGGTGTGGACCCGCGAGCGGATGTCGGTTTCCGGAAAATCCTCGTCACCGAGGTCGCGATCGATGTCGGCGAGGCGATCCTTCTTGATGTAGAGGAAGCCCACGCCGACCGGCGCGCCGATCCATTTGTGCAGATTGAAGCCGACGAAATCGACCTCGAGCTCACTCAGCCTGAAGTCCATCTGCCCCCAGGAATGGGCAGCGTCGAGGATGGTGTCGATGCCCTTGGCCTTGGCCATGCGGGCGATCTCGGCGACCGGCATGACGAGGCCGGTGCGATGGCTGACATGGGTGAGGAGAAGGAGCCTGGTCTTCGGATTCGCCTCGAAGGCGCGGGCATAGGCGTCGAGCACGGCCTGGCGGGTGGCCGGCTCGGGCACATCGAACTTGACCACGTCGACACCGCGGCGCGCCCTGAGCGCGTTCATCGCATACTGCATCGAATCGTAGTCGAGGTCGGCATAGAGCACGCTGTCGCCGGGCTTCAGCTTGTTGTAGCCGCTGATGAGCAGCTGCAGCGCTTCGGTCGCGCCGCGGGTGAGCGCGATTTCGCCGGGCGCCGCGCCGACCGCCTCCGCCACCTTGGCCCGCACGGCCTCGAAATCCGCACCCGCGCGCTGGCGCGCGTAGTAGGTGTTCTGATAGTTGACCATGTCGGACTGGCGGATGAACTCGCGCCTGACAGGCTCGGCCATGATGCCCCAGAAGCCGTTCTCCAGATTGACGACATCAGGCGTCACGGCATAGAGCCCCTTCACGGCCGTCCAATAGGCCTTGTCGGTGGCGATCGCCGCCGCCGATCCGGTCAGCTGCGCCGGCAGGGCCTCGGCCGCAAAAGCCGGCGCCGCCAGCGGCGCGACGGCCGCAGCCGCGAGGCCCTTCAGGATCGACCGGCGGTCGGAAGAAATTGTCTTGATCAGCTGCATGTCCGTCCTCTGCGATGCGCGGCGAAAGGAGCAGCGATCGATGGAACGCCGATGACAGGGCGATGACGGTCTGATGATGTCGGGCGTTGTCCTGGCAGGGACTACGACCTGGTTGGCCGCGCGTGGCGCTTGAGCCTCCCAGGCGTGGCCTGATCATCATTTGGATCGCCTTGGATGGCTTCCATCGGGACACGCTCTTGGCAGTTTGGACTATCCGGTGGCGCTGCGCCCCTTATCTCGAGTCACGACCAGATGATCGGCATGAACTTCAATTCTCTCTGGGAGGAACATCAATCCAACTAAGGGATTGGGATAGTGGTCTGTGGCGCGATACAGGTTTCGCGACATCCACCCGGAACGGCCCATCGTCGAGCGCGCGATCGGCGATGGGTCGGTTCTCGCGTTCAGGACCAACAGCTCAAAACAGCCAGCCGCTCATTTTGCGACGGATGCGAGGATTTGCGCGATGCTTTCGCGCGATCTTCCGGAAAGGGCCGTCTGGCGGCTGGAATGGTGCGCCATTCGGAATAAAATCACGAACTCGTATGACCTTGAAATAACTATATAATTTAAGGCGCTCGTGCCTGAACCGCGTGCGCAAGGATCTCATCATGGCCCTGGCAGCAACAGCAGTCCAACTTCCAGAAGCTCCTTCAAGGCCGCATTGTCCATGGCGTCGGCCAGCAACGCTTCGGCTTCGCGTTCTCGTCCTCCAGCGTCTTCAGCCGCTTGGCCTCCGACACCTCCATCCGGCCCACCTTCACTTTTCATTTGTAGATGCTGGCGTCGCTGACGCGATGCTTGCGGCAGATCGGCGACCGAAACGTCGGCCTCATGCTCTTTCAAAATTCCGATGATCTGCGCTTCCAACGTGCGGCGCATCATTGCCGCAATCCGCGTCGTAGCGTCGCATCATCCCGAACATTCCTTGCCAATCCCCAGCGCAAGTCTTTGACTTCTCCCAATAAAAAAGGGGCTGATCCGCCAAGGATCGCTATTCCAACGGGAGGAGGGAACCATGGCCAAATCAAACAAGGGCAATACTTCCAGCCGCCGGCGCTTTCTCAAGATCGCTGCTGCGGGGGCTGCCGCGACGGTAGCCGCGCCGACGATCGTTAGCGCGCAAGGCCCAATGAGCATGCGCTTTCAGAGCACTTGGCCGTCGAAGGATATCTTCCACGAATACGCGCTCGACTACGCCAAGACGGTCAACGACATGACCGGCGGCGACCTCAAGATCGAGGTGCTTCCCGCCGGCGCCGTGGTGCCCGCGTTCGGGCTGATCGATGCCGTGTCGAAGGGCACGCTCGACGGCGGCCACGGCGTGCTGGTCTACCACTACGGCAAGCAGAACGCGCTGGCGTTGTGGGGCTCGGGTCCGGGCTACGCCATGGACGCCAACATGCTGCTCGCCTGGCACAGGTGGGGCGGCGGCAAGGAGCTTCTCGCCAAACTCTATGCATCGGTCGGCCTGAACGTCGTGTCGTTCCCGTACGGACCGATGGCGACGCAGCCGCTCGGGTGGTTCAAGAAACCGGTCGCCAGCGCCGACGATCTCAAGGGCCTCAAATTCCGCACCGTCGGCATCTCGATTGACATGTTCACAGCCCTGGGCGCCGCGGTCAACGCGCTGCCCGGCGGCGAAATCGTGTCGGCGATGGACCGCGGCCTGCTCGACGCGGCCGAGTTCAACAACGCCTCGTCGGACCGCCTGCTTGGCTTCGCGGACGTCTCCAAGGTCTGCATGCTGCAGAGCTACCACCAGAACGCCGAGCAGCTCGAAATCACCTTCAATAAGACCAAGTACGACGTGCTGCCGGACAAGATGAAGGCGATCATTGCCAATGCAGTCAGCGCCGCCTCGCAAGAGATGCAATGGAAGGCGATCGACCGTTATTCGCAGGACTACATCGAGCTGCAGACCAAGGACAAGGTCAAATTCTACAAGACGCCGGACTCCATTCTCAAGGCGCAGCTCGAGATATACGACGAAATCGTCAAGAAAAAATCGGCGGAAAATCCGCTGTTCAAGGAAATCGTCGAATCGCAGATCGCGTTTGCCAGGCGTGCGACGCAATGGGAGCAGGACACCGTCGTCAACCGCAAGATGGCGTTCGACTACTACTTCGGGCCAAAAGGGACCGCGAAGAAGACCTGACGACATATTGAATCGGCAAGACACCGTTCGGGACGGCGACCGGACGGTGCCTTGTCATTTCATTCTATCCTCGGATTAATCGGCGGCGACCAATGACCGTCCATAAATTTCTACTCGCCATTGACGAAATCAGCACCTGGTGCGGCAAGGCCGCGGCCTGGTTGATCATGTTGCTGATGGCCGTCGTCTGCGTCGAAGTGTTCAAGCGCTATATCATGAACATGCCGACGGCGTGGATCTTTGACCTTGAGAACATGCTGTACGGAAGCGCGTTTATGCTGTGCGGCGCCTACACGCTGGCGCAGAACGCCCATGTCCGCGGCGACTTCCTTTACAGCTCAATGCGACCGCGCATACAGGCGTCGCTGGACATCGTGCTCTATGCGGTTTTCTTTATCCCTGGTATCGCCGCCCTCATATACGCGGGCTTTGACTACGCTGCCGACTCGTGGCGGATCGCGGAGCATTCGAACGTGACGGCAGATGGGCCGCCGGTTTATCACTTCAAATCCGTGATCCCCATCGCCGGCGCGCTGGTGATGCTGCAAGGCGTCGCCGAGATCGTGCGTTGCGCCGTCTGCCTGAAGACCGGCGAATGGCCCAGCCGGCTGAGGGACGTCGCCGAGATCGACGTCATCGAGCAGCAGCTCGCCCACAGCGAATATGTCGATGAGGAAACGCGCAAGATCGCCATCGAGCGGGCGCATGAAATCGACGAGAGTGCGCGGCAGCGCGGCATGGGCGGGGACGTGAACACATGAGCGATCCGGCACTCGGGCTCTTGATGCTCACGCTCATCGTGGTTGTGATCATGCTGGGCTTCCCGACAGCGTTCACGCTGATGGGCCTGGGCATATTTTTTGGCTACATCGCGTTCTATGACCCGACGCATTCCTGGGCCGACAACCGCGTTTTCGATTTGATGGTTGAGCGCACCTACGGCGCGATGACCAACGACGTCCTGATCTCCATCCCGCTGTTCGTGCTGATGGGCTACGTGATGGAGCGCGGCGCGCTGGTCGACAGGATGTTCTACTCGATCCAACTCGCGTTCCGCCGCGTTCCGGCTTCGCTTGCGGTCGCGACCCTGATCGTCTGCACGTTTTGGGGGATCGCGAGTGGCCTTGTCGGCGCGGTGGTGGTGCTGATGGGCGTCATCGCATTCAATCCCATGCTCAAGGCGGGGTACGACGTGAAGCTCGCCTCCGGCGTCATCACGGCGGGCGGCACGCTCGGCATTCTGATTCCGCCGTCGGTCATGATCATCGTCTATGCCGCGGTCGCCGGTCAGTCGATCGTCAAGCTGTACGCGGCGGCGATGTTCCCGGGCTTCTTTCTGTCGTTCCTGTATCTCATTTACATAGTCGCCTGGGCGATGATCAGTCCGAAGATTGCTCCGCGATTGCCGGAGGCCCAAACGAAGGTTCCGGTGCCGGCGTGGCTGTCGAAGTTCGAGGACAGCTATCGATCGCAAACGATCCTGATCTCGCTGATCAAGGGGCTGATCTCTCCGTCGCAGGCAACGCGAATCGACGCCGAAGGCCGTCCCGTCAGCTACTGGATGCTGCTCTCAAGCTTCGGTTACGCGCTGGTGCCGTTTACGATCGTCGCCGGCACGATGGCCACCATTTGGTGGTACGTGGTGATTCACCAGCAGGCTACCATCGAACTCGCGGTAACCGGCGTGCAGCAATTGGGGACGCCAGAGCTGGTTACGCACGAGGCCACGCCCGCTGAACTGGGGCCGGGGCTCCAATTCTACCTCTGGTTCTGGGGCATCGCGGCTGTTTGCGCGCTGTTGCAGGTCCGTTACTACTGGAGGTTCGACGCCGAGCGGCTTTCGATTGTGAAACTGCTGGCCTCGTCGACCATGCCGCTCGGCATTCTCACCGTCGTCGTGCTCGCCGTAATCCTGTTCGGAATCTGCACCGCGACCGAGTCCGCCGCCGTTGGCGCCTTTGGCGCATTCTTGCTGGCGCTGCAAGCCCGCACGCTCGACTGGAGGCGTACCAAGGAAGCGGTGTTCCTGACCGCGAAGACCACCGCGATGGTGTGCTGGCTGTTCGTCGGCTCGGCGCTGTTCTCGGCAGTGTTCGCCATTCTCGGCGGGCAGGCGCTGCTTGAGCAATGGGTACTCTCACTCAACATGACACCGGTGCAGTTCATGCTCCTGTCGCAGGCGATCATCTTCGTGCTCGGCTGGCCACTCGAATGGACCGAGATCATCATCATCTTCGTGCCGATCTTCCTGCCGATGCTGAAGCACTTCAACATCGACCCGATCCTGTGGGGGACGCTGGTGTTCGTAAACTTGCAGGCGGCGTTCCTGTCACCGCCGGTCGCGATGTCGGCGTTCTACCTCAAGGGCGTCTCACCGAAGCATGTCACGCTCAACCAGATCTTCGCCGGCATGATGCCCTACATGATGATCGTCATCCTGTGCATGGTCATCATGTACCTCTGGCCTGGCATGACGCTGTGGCTGCCGAACTATCTGTACGGGGGGTGAGGCGCAGCGGGGAGCTCCGGGCGCTAGTCACACGGAAATGGTGCCCAGGGGCGGAATCGAACCACCGACACTGCGATTTTCAGTCGCATGCTCTACCAACTGAGCTACCTGGGCGTACCCGACGAGAGGGCGCAAGGCCCATCGAGCGGGCGGTTTATAGTGGGCTGAAGGCGGCCTGTCCACCCGGCTTTGCCAAGTGGCTACGCCGGACGCGGCCCGGCTGTGTACAAGGTGGGGCGGGCTTGCCGCGGCTGGCGCGGGGCGCATCGGCCGCCCCTATAAATTATTGATATTCCTTGACTATTCTTCGCCGTCCGCTTCGTCGTCGCGGCCGGGGATGACGTAGGAGCCTTTCAGCCAGCGGTTCAGGTCGACGTCGCGGCAGCGCGAGGAGCAGAACGGGTGGGTGGCCTGCACGGCAGGCTTGCCGCAGATCGGGCAGGTTTTGAGCGGCCCAGCGGGCTTTTTGGCGTGGTCGTCCATGATGTCGGCAGCTTACCCGGGGTGAGAGAGTCTAGGAGCCTGTCGGCAAAGGGGTTCTGCGGGCGGACGCGCAGGCGTCGCGGCCCGGGTCCCGCGGGCCAATTCTACTGTGCATGGGGTTGTTTTCGAGATTTTTGTTAAGGCCCGCCCGAGCCGGCATTCGCGTTCACACGGCGGTGGCGTTGAGCCAGCCGAAGCGGATCGGAAAGCCTTCGCCGCCGAGCAGCGTCGTGGTCTCGTAGAGCGGCAGGCCGACGACGTTGCTGTAGGACCCCACCATCTTCACCACGAAGGAGCCGGCGATGCCCTGCACGGCGTAGCCGCCGGCTTTGCCGCGCCATTCGCCGGAGCCGATATAGGCCTGGATGTCGTCCTCCGAGAGGCGCTTGAAGCGGACGCGGGTCTCGACCAGGCGCTGGCGGAAGGCCTCGCGCGGCGTGACGAGGCAGATCGCGGTGTAGACGCGGTGATTGCGGCCTGAGAGCAGCCGCAGGCACTGCGCCGCCTCGTCCACGAGGTTGGCCTTGGGCAGGATGCGGCGCCCGACCGCCACCACCGTGTCGGCAGAGAGGATGAAGGCGCCGCGCAATTCGTCGTCGAGCTGCACCGATTTCAGCGCCCCATCCGCCTTGGCCCGCGCGAGGCGATTGGCGCAGGCGCGCGGCAGCTCGCCCCGCTTCGGCGTCTCGTCGACGTCGGCCGGCCGGAGCGCGTCCGGCTCGATGCCAGCCTGGTTGAGCAGCGACAGGCGCCGCGGCGAACCGGAGGCAAGAACGAATTTGGGGCGACCGAGCATCAGGTGATTTGGGGGATGAAGCAGGGGGTGAATTGCGCGCGGAACCTATCGGAAGGGGGCTGATTTCACAACCCGGGAACCCGGACTTTGCTGATTCGACGGGCTTCCGATGCGTGTGCCCGCGGTCTGTGACGCGGGTGTTACGGCGCGCGTCGCTATCCGCTCGCTGCGCCCACCTTCGCAAACCGCCGGCGGATGCGCATCAGGAGCTGGTCGCAGACGTCGCGGTAGGCGGCGAGCTTCTGGTCGCGGCTGCCTTCCATGGTGGTGGGGTCCTGGGTCGGCCAGTATTCGACGTCGGCGGCGAGCGTGCGGGTCAGCTCCAGCGCCTTGTGGTGCGCCTCCGGCGACAGCGTGATGATGAGGTCGAAATTCAGCCCCTCCCAGTCCTCCAGCTCCTCGAAGGTCTGCGGCTTGTGGACGGAGATGTCCTGGCCGAGCTCGGCCATCACGGCAACGGCGAAAGGATCGAGCTCGCCCTTTCTCGCGCCGGCCGACTTGACGTAGAGGCCCTGCGGAAACATGTGCCGCAGCAGGCTCTCGGCCATCGGCGAGCGCACGCTGTTCATCGCGCAGGCGAACAGCACCGATTGCGGATCGCGTGCGCGTGGGGGCGCAGCCATCCGCGCTTACCCCTTCCAGTGCAGAACGGTAATGAGCGTGAACAGCCGGCGCGAGGTCTCGAAGTCGACCCGCACCTTGCCCTTCAGCCGCTCCTGGAGCGTGCGCGATCCCTCGTCATGGATGCCGCGGCGGCCCATGTCGATGGCCTCGATCTTGTCCGGGGTCGCGGTGCGGATCGCCTGGTAATAGCTGTCGCAGATCATGAAATAATCCTTCACGATCCCGCGGAACGGCCCCAGCGACAACAGATGCACGACCACGGGCGAGCCGTCCTCGCGGCGGATGTCGAACATCAGGCGGTTGCCGGTGATGCCGATATGCAGCGTGAACGGCCCGTTCCCATCGGCGGCCTCCGGCGCGAACAGGTTCTGCTCGATCAGGTCGTAGATCGCGATCGCGCGCTCATGCTCGATATCCGGCCCGGAACGGCCGATCGATTCCTCGTCGAGGGTGACCGCGACGATGCGATTATTGGAGTCGTCCTGTTCGGGCGGCTTTGTCATGACAGATTGAGGCGCAATCCAATCGAGCGCGAATGGGCGTCCAGCCCTTCCGCCTTGCCAAGCGTCATCGCGGCAGGTCCGAGCGCACGCAGCTGATCCGGACCGCATTTCAGGATCGAGGTGCGCTTGATGAAGTCGTGCACCGAGAGGCCCGAGGAGAACCGCGCCGAGCGCGCCGTCGGCAGCACGTGGTTGGAGCCGCCGACATAATCGCCGATCGCCTCCGGCGTATGCGCGCCGAGGAACACCGCACCCGCATTGCGAACCTTTGCGGCGAGCGCGTCAGGGTCTGCGGTCATGACCTCGAGATGCTCGGCGGCAATCGCATCCGCGAGCGGGATGGCGTCGTTGAGGTTCTTCACCATGATGATGGCGCCGAAGTCGGCCCAGGAGGCGCTCGCGATCGCAGTGCGCGGCAGCGTCTTCAGCTGCGCTTCGACCGCCTTCTCGACATCGGCGGCAAGGCGCGCTGAATCGGTGATCAGGATCGATTGCGCGCTCGTATCGTGCTCGGCCTGGGCCAGCAGATCAGCGGCGATCCAGTCGGCATTGCCGGTGTCGTCGGCAATGACCAGCACCTCGGACGGGCCGGCGATCATGTCGATGCCGACCTTGCCGAACACCAGCCGCTTGGCGGCGGCGACATAGGCGTTGCCGGGGCCGACGATCTTCGCGACCGGCGCGATAGTAGCGGTGCCGTGCGCGAGCGCGGCGACGGCCTGTGCGCCGCCGACGCGGTAGATCTCGGTGACGCCGCCCAGCTTTGCCGCCGCCAACACCAGCGGATTGAGCTTGCCGTCGGGCGCGGGCACCACCATCACGAGGCGCGAGACGCCGGCGACCTTCGCGGGCACCGCGTTCATCAGCACCGAGGACGGATAGGCCGCAGTTCCCCCGGGTACGTAGAGACCGGCGGATTCGATCGCGGTGTAGCGCCAGCCGAGCTCGACACCGAGCGGGTCGGTGAAGCGCTCGTCCTTCGGCAGCTGGCGGCGATGGTAGGTCTCGATGCGGTCGCGCGCGAGCTCGAGCGCATCCAGCGTCGCGGCATCGCAGGCCTTCACCGCGGCCTCGATCTCGGCGGCCGAGATGCGAAGGCCGGATGCGTCCAGCGTCAGCCGGTCGAACTTTGCCGTGGCCTCGAGCAGGGCCGCATCGCCGCGCTTCGCCACGTCGTCGACGATCGCGCGCGCGGCGGCCTCCACGTCGGCCGAGACCTCGCGCTTGGCGGCGAGGAAGGCCGCGAATCGCTGGTCAAAATCGGCGCTGCTGCGGTCGAGGCGAACGGGCATGTCTGGCTTGGCTTCTGGCTGGTTTCTCGGGGCGGATTGGCGCACCAGGTCCCCTGCTCAATGGCGCGGCGGCCTCCCGCCGTCAACCCTTGGCAGGTGTCGTCGTTTTAGGTCGTCGTCCTGCTTTGACGTCGTCCTGGCGAAAGCCAGGACTCATTACCCCAAGTCTTTGTTATTGAACCAGGATGTGACCCCAGCCCACTCTATCATAGCCGCCGGTGGCTATGGGTCCTGGCTTTCGCCAGGACGACGGCTGAGGGTTTGACGCGGTATGCCCATCCTCACCCCTCCCCCTCGATCCCCGCCCCCAGTTCGTCCGCCCCGAGATCGGTCAGCTCGCATTCCAGGCATTCGACATCGAGGCGAATGGCGCCGCCCTGGGCGAACAAGAGCAGAGCGCTGCCGCCGGGCTCCTCGGCGCGGCCGTCCTGGAAGTGAAACTCGATCCCGACGAGGTCCAGAACCTTGTCCGGAGCTCCGATGTCGATGTTGCGCGATTTGCAGGCAAGCACGCGGTCGAAGCGGAGCGCGGCGACCAGCCGGCGCGGCTCGGCCTCGCCCTCCAGCGTCTGCTCCCAGTCCAGCCGGCTCATGCCGACCACCAGCCGCTTCTCGCTCTGTCGCCAGATGATGTCGGCGGCCTGCACCCGGGCATCCTGCACATGGGTGGAGATCACGGCGAGATCGTCGGCATCGAGCGCGATCAGTTTGAGCTGGGGCGACATCGCCGGCATTTCTCCTCGGGGGCGGATACGGCCCAACGCGCGCGGCCGCGGAAATTTCCCTAGACCTAACAACCCGGCGGACTAGAGACTATTGATATCCTCCATCTCCAGCACCTTGCGCGGATACCCCTGCCGGGCGACGTGGATCATGGCGCGGCCCATTTGCTCGGTGGAAGTGACGAGCCGCGGCGAAATCCGGCGCAGCACCGACCAGAGTGGCCAGGTTGCGGTATACACGGCCTGCACCCAGGCGGTCTTGGAGCGGGCACCATGCAGGGGCTGGATCGCGCCGGGCCGGAACATGTAGGCGCCCTTGAACGGCAGCTTGAGCAGATCGTTTTCGGTCTTGCCCTTGATCCGCGCCCACATCCGCGGGCCCTGCTCGGTGGAGTCGGTGCCGGCGCCGGTGACATAGGTGAAGATCATCTGCGGATTGAGTCTCGCCAGCGTCGTCGCAGCGGCGAGCGTGAGGTCGTAGGTGAGATGACGGTAGCGCTCCTCGTTCATGCCGATCGAGGAGACGCCGAGGCAGAAGAAACAGGCGTCGAAGCCGGTGAGCTGAGACTCGATCGCCGAATAATCCAGGAAATCGTCGTGGATGAGCTCGGTGAGCTTGGCGTTGCGCACGCCGGTCGGGCTGCGGCCGACCACGAGCACGCGGTCGATGCCGGCATCGACCAGGCACTCGCGCAAGACGCCCTGCCCGACCATGCCGGTCGCACCAAAGATGATGATTTGCATCGGGACGTCCCCAACAGCGTCGCGGCTCATGCGGCGACCACGATCTCGTCGAAGGATACACCGGTCAGCGTTGCCGAGACATCCCACAGCATGGCCGCCGCAGCGAAATCCTTGGCCTGCGGCATGATCTTCGCCGGCGCTGGCGGCCCCTTCAATTCGTAGTTCGGACCGTAATAGCCGCCGGGCTCGGCCGCTGGAGATGTCGCTGCGAACAGCGTGGGCAGCGCGCCCTCGGCAGCGGACTGGCTGATCAAGGGTTGGAGCCACCGTCCCACCCGCCACGAGACGGTGTTGGCGCCCGGCCCGTTCGAAATGAGATCGGTCCGCGCGTAGCCGGGATGGGCGGCAAGGCTCGTCACGCCCCAGCCGGCCGCGCGGCTGCGACGCTGCAACTCCAAAGCAAACATCAGCATCGCCAGCTTGGACTGGCAATAGGCCCGCCACGGACGATAGGAACGCTTGCCTTGCAGATCATCGAAATTGATCGCGCCGGAGCGGTGCGCAAGGCTCGAGAGATTGACGACACGAGACGCCTTCGCCCGGCGAAGCAGCGGCACAGGCGCGCCGTCAGCGCGTAGTGTCCGAGATAATTGGTGCCGAGCTGCATCTCGAAGCCATTCTCGGTCTGCTGCCGTTTCGGCAGCGCCATCACGCCGGCATTGTTGACGAGGAGGTCGAGCTGCTCGTTGCCGGCGGCAAAGCGCCTGGCGAAATCGGCGACGGAGGACAGGCTGGCGAGGTCGAGATGCTCGTAGGCGATCAGCGCATCGGGAAACCGCTCGCAAATGCCCTCGATCGCCCGCAGGCCCTTTGCGTCGTTGCGTCCGGTGAGTATGACAATGGCACCGGCGCCCGCCAGCGCCATCGCCGTCTCGTAGCCGAGCCCGCCCGTCGCGCCGGTCACGACGGCGGTCCTGCCGCTGAGGGAGGGGATGTCCGCCGTGGTCCAGTCAGTCATGCCGTAGCTCCAGGCTATCGGGGGCTGGAAAAAGGCCCGCGACCGGTCCAAATGTGCACTAAGTGCAAATTTGCAAGAGGTGAAATAATTTGAAGGCTTCGAAGCACGCCAGGAAACGCGCCAAGCCCTTGTCCTCCGGAGAAAAATCGCCGGCGGGGCCCGGCCTGCGCGAGCGCAAGCAGCAGCAGACCCGCGAGCGGCTGAAGCGCGCGGCGATGGCGCTGTTCCTGGAGCGCGGCTTCGAGGCCGCGACCATCGACGACATCGCAGCCGCTGCCGATGTCTCGCGCCGCAGCTTCTTCCATTATTTCGCCTCGAAAGAGGACGTCGTTGCCGCCTGGCAAGAGGATGCCGCGGCCGCGCTGGTCGCCGGAATTCTCGCACGGCCCGCGGGCGAATCCATGCTGACGGCGGCGGAGAATGCGATCGCGGCGGCGGTCAAACGGATCGATCCGACCGAAGCGGCTGCGATGTCGCGGCTCAAGCGCGACAATCCCGCGCTCCACGCGCGCGACCAGCTCAAATACGAAAAGCTCGAGCGCGCCCTCGCGGACGGGCTTGCGCAGCGCGCCGGCCGCAAATCGGACCGGCTGAAGGCGCGGCTCGTCGCCATGATCGCCACCGGCGCCATGCGCGTCGGCGGCGAGAGCTGGATCGGCGAAGGTGCGCGGGAGAAGCCGGAAGCTTTCGTGAAGCGCACGTTCGATGCGATCAGGGCGATCTTGAAGTGACGTTCTTCCCCTCTCCCCCTGCGGGAGAGGGTGGCTCGCCGCATAGCGGCGAGACGGGTGAGGGGTTGTCTCCGCGAAAGAACCTCTTTCGTTCGGACTCCTGGATAGAACCCCTCATCCGGCGCTTCGCGCCACCTTCTCCCGCAAGGGGAGAAGGAAAGACGACTCAATCCCTGAAAAACGCCAGCAGGTCGGCGTTGATGGTCTCGGCGTGCGTGGTCGGCATGCCGTGGGGGAAGCCCTTGTAGGTCTTCAGGATGCCCTTCGTGAGCAGCTTGGCGGACAACGGCGCCGAATCGGCGTAAGGCACGATCTGGTCGTCGTCGCCGTGCATCACCAGCACGGGCACGTTGATCTTCTTGAGATCCTCGGCGAAGTCGGTCTGCGAGAACGCGACGATGCCGTCGTAATGCGCCTTGGCGCCGCCCATCATGCCCTGGCGCCACCAGTTCTGGATCACCGCTTCCGACGGTTTGGCGCCGGGACGGTTGTAGCCGTAGAAGGGCCCGGCGGCGATGTCGCGGTAGAAGGCCGAGCGGCCGGCGGCGAGCTGGACCTGGAAGTCGTCGAACACGCTCTTCGGCAGGCCGCCGGGATTGGCCGACGTCTGCACCATCAACGGCGGCACCGCGGAGAGGATCGCCGCCTTCGCCACCCGGCTCTCGCCGTGGCGCGCGATGTAGTGCACGACCTCGCCGCCGCCGGTGGAATGGCCGACGTGGATGGCATTCTTCAGGTCGAGATGCGCGGTGACCGCCGCAAGGTCGTCCGCATAGTGATCCATGTCGTGACCGTCGGCGACCTGCGCCGAGCGGCCGTGGCCGCGGCGGTCATGGGCGATGACGCGGTAGCCGCGCGTGACGAAGAACATCATCTGCGCGTCCCAATCGTCCGACGACAGCGGCCAGCCATGGCTGAACACGATCGGCTGGCCCGAGCCCCAGTCCTTGAAAAAGATCTCGACGCCGTCCTTGGTGGTGATGGTGGGCATGGTGGGGCTCCTTTTAGTGGGACGTCATTCCGGGGCGCGCATCAGCGCGAACCCGGAATCTGGAAATTGTCGCGCGAGATTCCCGGTGCGCAATTGCGCACCATGGCTCATCGCTGCGCGATGCCCCGGAATGACGAGGGATCGGCGATCAGGCAAACGCCATCGGCTTGAAGCGGCGCCAGGCGCCGATGGTCAGCACCACGAAGAACACCAGCACGATGCCCTGCACCACGGCGAACACCGGGCCGGACGGCGGCGCCGGCGGCACGGCGGGCGCGAGCGCGGCGAGCGCCGGCACCTTCAGGAACGACTGGATCACCAGCACGAAGACGTTGAAGTACAGCGAGATCATCGCGGTCACGATGTAGACCGGACGCCAGACGCCCGCGAGCTTCATGCCGTAGAGCGCGATGCAGGCGATCGCGAGCAGCACCAGCGAGATGATGCCGATGATGTGCGAGGGCAGCAGCTCCTTGAACGGAAACAGGAAGCCGGTCGCGCTGGTGAGGATCGTGAACAGCAGGAAGATCGCGGTGAGGCCCGGCATCGGCTTCGAGCCGAGCAGGCCGAACATCACGACGAGGCCGGCGACGATGGCGATCAGGCTGATGATGACATGGACCAGCGTAAGGGCGGGCAAGCTCAACCCAAGAACCATGACATCTCTCCTTCTCTTTCACTCTGCATTGAGACGGAGATTAGTATTACGGTCCTCATCGGATGGCTACATGCGCAATGTCACAGGCTCGTGCGGAGCCATGCGTCGTCATGCGAATCGACAAACGCATGGCTGAATTTTTTGCATCGCTGTCACAAACGACGGCAGTTGTAGCCCATCCGGGCTACGAGCTTTCAGGTCTTCGACGAAAGTTGAATCGAATTTGGCGAGGCGCTTCGCGACTCACACTTCCTTGGTGTCGAAGATCAGCAGGTCGGCGCCGCCACTGGCGAATTTCGGCACGTCGCCTGCGGCCGCCTTGCCTTCCGCGCTGCCGAAGGCAGCCTGGATGTCGGCCACGCTGTTGAAGCTGAGGATGGCGACGAGGTGGACCCCGGAAGGTCCTGCGGGGGAGCCGACCGGCCCCGTGCTGACGGCGTATTTCTTCAAGCCGGGCAATTTCTTGGCGAGCGGAATGTGAGTCTCGGCATAATGCTTGTCGAAGGCGGCAGCGTCCTTAGGCGTCTTGTAGAGCACGACGAGTTCGGCCATTTAGTCCTCCCTTGAAGCTTGTTGGTAGATCCTCATGGTGAGGAGGCGCGTCGGCGCCGTCTCGAACCATGAAGGCCCGGCTTTGGCAGCTGGGCCTCGATCCTTCGAGACGCGCGCTTGGGCGCGCTCCTCCGGATGAGGGATAGTCTGTGGGACACGTCAGGATGGCAAGCCATAATCCGCTTGCCATTCCCTTGCCTTCTGCTTGTCTAAAGCGCCGGTTTTGCGGCGTCGCCGAGATAGCCATGCAGGGAGGCAACGACCTGCGCGCCCTCGCCGATGGCGCCGCCGACGCGCTTGACCGAGCCGGAGCGGACGTCGCCGACGGCATAGACGCCGGGCACGGAGGTCTCGAGCGGCGCGACCAGCCGGCCCAAATTCTGCTCGGACTGCGCGCCTGTGACGACGAAGCCGCCGCGATCGAGCGTCACGCCGCAGCCGTCGAGCCAGCCGGTGGCGGGATCGGCGCCGACGAACAGGAAGAGATTGCGGATGTCGGCGAAATCCTCGTCGCTCGACAGCCGGCTCTTCCAGCGGATGCGCCGCAACAGCGAGGCCTCGTCGCCCTCGAACGCCGTGATCTCGGTGTTGAACATCAATTCGATGTTCGGCGTCGCTTCGATGCGCTCGATGAGATAGCGCGACATGCTGGCGCCGAGACCGCCGCCGCGAATGATCATCAGCACCTTCTTGGCGTGACCCGACAGGAACACGGCGGCCTGGCCCGCCGAATTGCCGGCGCCGACGAGGGCAACCTCCTCGCCGGCGCAGAGCCGCGCCTCGACCGGGGACGCCCAGTACCAGACGCCGCGGCCCTCGAACGTGTCGAGATTTGCGATCTCCGGCCGGCGATAGCGCGCGCCGCTCGCGACCACCACCGCGCGCGAGCGCAATGTGTCGCCGCAATCCAGCGCGAGCGCGAAGGTGCCGGCACGGCGCGAACAGTCCAGCGACTTCACCGACATCGGGATCATGATCTCGGCGCCGAACTTCTGCGCCTGGGTGAAAGCGCGGCCGGCCAGGGCCTGGCCCGAGATGCCGGTCGGAAAGCCCAGATAGTTCTCGATCCGCGCGCTGGCGCCGGCCTGGCCGCCGAAGGCGCGGGTGTCGACGACGGCGACCGAGAGACCTTCGGAGGCCGCGTAGACCGCGGTCGCGAGCCCTGCCGGCCCGCAGCCGACGATCGCGACGTCGTAGATCCGATCGTCCTTCGCTCCGCCGATCATGCCGATGGCGCGGCCGAGCTCGATCTCGCTGGGATTGCGCAGCACGCTGCCGTCGGCGGTGACGACCAGCGGCCAATCCTCCGGCTTCGGCGAATAACGCGCGATCACCTCGGCCGCGTCGTGCTCGCTGTCGGCATCGAGCAGATGATGCGGCTGGCCGTTGCGGGTGAGGAAGCCCTGCAGGCGCACCACGCCGGCGGAGTTCGACGGCCCGATCAGCACCGGGCCACCGACGCCCCCCTGGATCAGGCTGACCCGGCGCAGGATCAGCGCGCGCATGATGCGCTCGCCGAGCTCGGCTTCGGCGACCAGCAGGGCGCGCAGCCGGTCCGGCGGGATCAGGAGCACCTCGACATCGCCCTCGGCGCGGCCGTCGACCAGCGCCGGCCTGCCCGAGAGCTGGCCGAGCTCGGCCAGGAACTGGCCGGGCCCCTGGTCGATGATCGGGGTGACATGACCGAGCCCGTCGCGCTGGGTGATGGCGACGTGGCCCTTCAGGATGACGAACATGCCGGGTCCCGGCTTGCCGGTCTCGAACAGCAGCTCGCGATCCGAATAGGTGCGGAGCTCGCCGAAATGCCTGATGCGCTCGATCTCGGCCGAAGTCAGCGCCGGAAAGGTCTGCTCGGGGCGCGTGAACCGCGACATCAGCGCGTCACGATCGGTTGGTTGCTGTCCGTCTTGCCCCATTGCCACTTCGCTCAACTCCAAAATTTTTAGCCGCCGTATTTTAGCCGCCGGTCTTGCCGGCGGTCCCCTCATTTAGGGAATCATCTTCATTCTGCGAGGGGTCGGCACTTGCGGCGCGTTCGCGCGCCTGAAGCTTCCGCCGCTTCAGGTTTTCGCGCAGCGCCGACTTCAGCCGGTCGTCCCGGGACGCCCTCGCCGGTCTCGAATCCTGCCTCGTGCTCTTGTCGTTCTCGTCAGCCATCACCGGTCCATTACAGCGGTCGGCGATAACATGCCCCATGAACGTGGCAGCTCAAGAAGCCCGCGCGATCCGATCGTGCGAAACTCCAAAATGAGGCGAATCCGGTCACCCGGCCAGCTGGCCAGTTGGGTGGGGAAATCGGAACCCGAATCGACGGGAAGTCGGCGGTTTCGAGCAAAAACGGGCATTTTGGCCCCGATATCGGCCCGATTTTCTCGTTTTGACGGAGCTAGCAAGCTTGCACAGGAGGGGGGCTTGTGGCAGATATCGGCCCGCTTGGTAGGCCCCTCGTGGCGGCCGATTCTAGATCCCAGCACATGCTGCCGTAGCTCAGTGGTAGAGCACTCCATTGGTAATGGAGAGGTCGACAGTTCAATCCTGTCTGGCAGCACCATCAACTTCAAAGACTTAGCTGTTATCGTGCTCGCCGCTGAATGAGTGCCGGAAGCACCGCGGAAGCACGGCACCTCCTTTGACTCTGAATCAGAGCGCGCGTTGCGCGAAACGGGGCGACTTCAAAGCCGCCCCGCCCGTCTCCGCTTGACCGTTCAGTGCAGCTGCAAGCGTGCAGAAGCGTCAGCCTTCGCGGAGAGCATCTTCATCGCAACCGGCAACGTCACCGCGGCGTCAATCTCGACCAGGTTGCCGGATAGGGGCCGGAATTGGCCGGCTGCTTTACCCTTGAGAGGGGCAAGCATTGCGGCGGCGATAGCTGAGCTCACCTGACACTGAACGAGGGCGCAGCCTTCCTCGATGATGAAGATGAGGTCTGTTTTCGTGCGCGCGAGTGCGCGGCCGATGTCAGTTTCACATGGGGTGACGGCAGAACGGAGAGCAAGCGAAGCGGTCATGATGTTTTGCCTTTCGAGCAAAATGACAGTCCAGGGGCGAAATGACCGACATCAGACGGCCCCGCGCGCCTTTGGGCGTGCGCCTTGGACATCCGCGCGCGGCCCCTGGACAAGATTTGTGATCGCCGCTGACCGGATTGGCTATCGGCTGATGTTTGGGCTTTCGACCCGCGATCAGGATGCGGCATGCGGAAAAATCAGCAATGAAAATTTTGTCTGGAAAAGTCTAATACGTAAAACCAGACGGCTTAGCTGTTGAGGACAATTGTCTTTCTCCCTGAACAGCGCTCCTTGTCGATTTTTCAAACCGCGCAACACCATACAAGAAACTGCTGTGCCGCAGGGGCTTTTGCGACTCGAACATTTGAGCAGCGCCAGCAACTTAGCTAGAATCGGTCGACGCAGAGGAGCGCGCTCTCATGAAAGCGAAAGTCGCAGTCGCGAAGGATCCCGCGGTGATAGCGCTGAACCGCGTCATGACCGCTCGCACCGATGCGGAGTACGACGCGGCGATAGCTGAGCTAGAGACATGTCCCGCACTCACAGCGCAAGGTGTCCGCGCGAAGCGCAACCTCGAGCGATCACGGCAGGCGGCGTTAGAGCAAGGCGACCGATTGACGGCAGAGGGGCGCGTGATGATGCGGCGCCTGGCGGATACGATTGACGAGGGGCTAGCGCTATTGACGCGAACCGGCATGCGGAAGCGGAGGGCCAACCCGATGCCCGCCCCGGGCCCGATACCCACCCCTCGGGGGGAGGCGCCGCCTTGGCGTCCAAAGTCCGCAAAGCCGCTCGGCTAAATTTCAGTTTTTTGAGAAGTTCAGGGAAATTCAGCATCGCTTATTTCGAGAGGTAGTCATGTTCAATCGTGCAGCGAAGCCGATCGTCAAATGGTGCGTGAACTGCCGCTTTTGGACTACAGAACAAGGAATGCCCGCGGCGGCGACTCCGGAATCGTTTGCGCAGTGCCGACGATTTCCTCCCACTCCTTTAGTGAACACCGCCCCCGCAAAGCTGATTTGGGAAGAGCGCAGCGAGGTCCGGCCGTACATCCCTGGCGACACGTGGGCGCCCACAGAATGCTGGCCGTTGACAAAGAATACGCAGTGGTGCGGAGAATGGGCTTCTCCGAACGCTGACGACGCTAAACGTTTTGCTGCGTTCCAAGAATTGCAGCAAGACTAAAAGGAAATCCTCCGTCGCGCGACGCCCGCAAGACGCGCGACTACTTTTCACTTTTCAATAACCGCGTCTGAGTTACACTTCATCCCACGGACGTCTACGCCGCTTCGCCGACGGCACCCACCGCGCAATCCCGCGCTCTTCCTCTCACCCCGTCGGCAACCAATGTCCTCAACGCCCTACGACCGTCAGACGTCCTTTGCGCTATTCAGCGCTGAAAATCCATCGAAGCAGCAGTCCGGCACCGATCTCGACGCCGAGTTCAACGCCGTTAAACTGGCGGTCGACGACACCCAGCAGAATCTGGCCCTCATCCAGGACGACGACGGTGCCCTGAAGCGCGGCTCGGTTGGCCAGGCGCAGTTCGACAGCAGCGTCAGCCTCGGTTTTGCCGCACCGGCACAGTGGGCGAGCGGCGTTCTCTACACCGCCAACGTCAACACCGTCTTCTACAACTCGATTTTCTACATCGCGAACACCACCCACACCTCTGGCGTCAGTTTCGAGCCGGCCAAGTGGGACGAGATCGCAGATTTCACCGCGGCAGCCGCCATTCCGGACGGCTCGATCACTTCGGTGAAGCTGGCCGATGGCGCCGTCGCGGCAAACAAGCTGGCCGACGGTGTCGTTTCGAACACCAAAATCGCCACGGGCGCAGTGACGACGAACAAGTTGGCCGATAACAACGTGACGTTCGTCAAGCTGGCGACCGACATCGGTCCCGCTCTGGCCGATCTGTTGATACCGGCCGGATTGGGCCCGCTTCCGTGGTCACTGCCGGACTTACCGACCGGCTGGGATTGGGCTGACGGCGGTGTCTTGCTGTCCAATACTGTGTACCCGGCGCTCCGGACAGCTTTGATAGCGGCCGGCTTCCCCCACGGCCAAGATGGGTCCGGCAACCCGAAGAAGCCCGACACGCGTGGTTCTGTCGTCGCTGGCACGGACACGATGGGCGCCACCGGCGCGGCCGGGCGCTTGAGTTCGGCGACAATCTCCGGCGGCGCGCTGCTCGGCAAGCGGGGCGGCGAGGAGCGCCACACGCTGATAACGTCAGAGATCCCCTCGCACAGCCATGCCAACTCGCTCAGCGACCCGGGCCACACGCATTCGATTAATCCTGCGGCAGCCCCTTCCGGAAGCACTTATGCGTCGGGTCCATCCACCGGCATCGTTAATGCGGGAAGCGTCAACGCGACGCAATCAGCGACAACCGGGATCACGATCAACAACGCATCTGCCGGCGGCGGCGGCGCGCACAACAACGTGCAGCCGACGCTCGTGTGCGGCATGATTATCAAGGCGCACTGAGGATGCCGCAGCTGGTTGAATTCGAAGGTCAACGTCACGAGTTTCCCGACGACTTCACTCAGGCGGAGATCCAGCGAGCACTGACCTCCCGTCCGCGCGCTCCGCAACTTGCTGACGTGACCGCTTCCGATCGCCGTTTTCCGATGGCCGGAGACCCTCGGTCTGTGCCTGCGCCGCAGCCGATCCATGTGCAAGGGCCTGATGGCGCGATCGTCGAATTTCCCGCCGACACCTCAAATGAGGTGATGACCGAAGCTCTGCAACGGCACTACGGCGGACCGGGGCAATCACCTATTCCTCGACTACCGCCGGGCTACAAACTTGACTCGCCAGCGGGGACGGCGATACCGCCGCTTCCCCCCGGCTATACGCTCGATCGCAACACGCTCGTGCCTGTGGATCACGATCCTTTCGCTCAGCCGGCCGCACCTACACAGCCAAAGCTCGTGCCTGTCGATCATGACCCGTTCGCGGCGTTTCCCGACGCGCCGCCCGCTGCCGCACCATCCGCTCCTGTCACCACGCCCCAAGGCCGTATCTACGTCTCGCCGGCCGACGCCACGCCGAAGCCAAACACCGCTCCGAGCTCACTCCACAGCCTGGCCGTCGGCGCCCAAGGCGTCGGTAAAGGACTCACCGATATCGTGACGGGGCCGTTCGACCTCGTCGCAGGAGCACAGAATCTCGTCGTCGGCGGCGTCAACAGGCTGCTCGGCACGAATATCCCGATGGCCACGCCGGCATCCAAGCTGGTCGAGAAAGCCACCGGGCCGTTCTCCATTCCGGAGAGCGAGATGTCTCCGGGCGAGAAGCTTGGCTACAACGTCAACCGCTTCGGCACCCAGGCACTCGGCACGGGCGCCATGCTCGCCGTTCGAGCTCCGAGCGTCGCCGCCGCGACAACTCGGGCCGACACGGCTGTTGGACGCGTCCTCGATCACCTGTCCCGGCCTTACACCGAGGCGCCGGCGCGGACGCTTGTCGGCGACACGATCGGCGGCATGGGCTCCGGCGTCGCGGTGAATGCAGCGGACGACTACGTTCCCGAGCACGCTGTTGTTGGGGACACGTGGCCTAAGGCGATCGCCAACGCGCTCGCGCCGGTCGTCGGCGCCGTTGGGGCGAACAGCCTCCAGGGCACCGCGGAAGGGGTTGCGGGCCTGATCCGAAGCATCGCGGCGAAGTCTTTTGGCTCCGCCTCAGCGCCGATTCCGCTCAATCCGAACACCAAGGCTCCATACAGTAAGACTGATGTCGACCGCGCGGCCGCGAACATCCAGGCCGCCGCATCGGGGTCACCGCGAGCACTGGCGCAAGATATTCGCGAGAACGCTGCGGCTCTGTCGAGGCCTACCGAGGCAGGCGCCTCGCCATTGCAAAATTCAGCCATGCCGACGTCCGGCCTGTTGTCGAGCGATCCTGGCCTCATTGCCGCAGAACAAGGCGCGCGCCTCAAAGCCGCTCCGGACTTCATCAAGCGCGACCAGAATGTGAAGGCGGCCGCGGCTGACCGCGTCGAAGCCCTGCGAGATCCGGAAGCCGACCTCGGCGCCGTAATGCGCCGCGCCGCGCAGGCGCGTGAGGAGCGAATGGGCGCTGCGGAGAACGACATCCTCCAACGGGAAGACGCCAACCGGGCTGTTGATCAAATCCGGGGAGACCAAGGAGAGCCGCTCGGTGCGCTCGCAAACAGCGAGGTCAAGGCGAATGCCTCGCGCCGCTTAGACGAGGCCCTTGTCGACCGCACCTATATTCCGGCGCGAGCAGAGAAGAACCGATTGTTCGACAACGCGCCCGGTCGTGCCGACGAGTTGCCGGCCGACAATGTTTTTGGCGCGATCGATCAGATCCGCGCACGCGCAAATGGATTGGCCCCAGGCGTTCTGCCGGAAGACTTTATGCGGCGGCTCGACGCGCTTCGGCCGCCGATAGTCGAACACCCTCCCGAAAGCGGCCAAATGGTCAATGTGGGTGGCCCCGGCACGGTAAATGGCGGCGATCTGGCTGATCTGCGTAAGTTCATCGGTCCAGCTATCGAGCGCGCGCAGGCATCTGGCAATTTCGACTTGGCCGACAACCTGCAAGCGCTCCGGCGCGCGGTGAACCGCACAATCGAAGACGCCCCCGCCTATGCGGACGCCAACGCCAACTACCGACGCTTCGCGGATCGCTTCCGGCCCGAGCGGGACGACGAGATGGCTCGATTGACCCGCGAGCTCGATCGCGGCGGCCAGGACGCCGACGGCCAGCTCAACCGTGCGGGGACGCCTCCAAGTGCTACCGCGGACCGCTTCCTGGCCTCACCGGAGAATGCGACCAGCTTGACGCGGGCGCTTGACGGGTCACCCGCTGCGCCGGACGCTCACGCGGCGCTTCGCGACTATCTCCGTGCAGACTTCGCCAAATCTGCCCTCAACAACGACGGGACAGTCAACTCGATCCGGGCGAATGCATGGGCACGAAACAATGCGGACGTATTGGCGCAATTTCCCGCGGTGCGCGGTGAGTTCGATGACATCACCGCGGCCGCGCGTCGTGGAGAGCAGATGTCGACGCAAGCGCGTGCGGACCTCGAGACGGCGCGAGCGGCTCACAAGGCGACTGAAGCTGAAATTGATCGATCGGCAGTCGGCACCTTACTTCGCGAGGATCCCCGGGACGTCGCGAAGAAGCTCCTCGGCAGCAAATATAGCGCTGACGCAAAACTCGACGAGATCAACGCGCTCATTAGGAACGATCCGCAAGCAATGCGGGGCTGGAAGGCGGCCGTTTCCGAGGTTCTCGCCGACAAGGTCCAGGGCACCCGGCAAGTAGGCGAGACCCTTGAGGTACAGTTTGCTCGGCTGGCGCGGGAGTTCAAAGACAACGAAGCACTGCTAGCGAAGACGTTCTCTCCGGAGGAGATGAACAACCTTCGCCAAGCGCACAAGATCTTGTCCTACTTCAAGGAAGCCGAGAAGCGCGCAACCGTTGGCAGCGATACAGCCGAGAAGATCGGAATCCCGGGGATTCTCCAACTCGGCGCGCGTCATATTTGGGGTGATCTCAAAGGCGGAGGCATCATCAAGCGGTTCAAGCTGATGCTCGAGATGCTTCCGAACAATAAAGAGAGCGCCGACCAGATCGTGGAGGCCGCATGGTTCAATCCCGACGTTGCGGCGTATCTCCTCGAGCGGCCGCTGAAGAACCAGAACACCACCTTCAACAGTGTCCCACTGCGCCGGCTCATTGCAGCTGCAAATGCCTCGCGCGAGAGCGGGAACGAGTGAGATGCCCAATCTTTTGGAGAACCTGGAATGACCGCCTTGGTGGCTTGCGATTTGAACGACCAGCAACGTGAGCTCGTTCGCCTGATTGTCGTCGAAGGGAAGCCGCCGGAGGACGCGGCGAAGCTCTCCGGCTATCATCCAAAATCGGTCTACAGGACCTTGCGGCTCCCCGCCGTCGCGGCTGCGATCTCGGAATCGATCCAGCTTGATCTTGCGGCGGTCGGGGCACCACTTGCTTACCGGGTGGCCAAGTCGCTTCTCCAGGACGAAAGCATCTCGGCGCGCGTCCGCGCCGACCTGTCGATGAAGGTTCTGGACCGGGCCGGCCACATCGCCCCCACAAGGAAGGACCTGGCCCCTCGGCAGAAGGCGCTTTCCGAGATGTCCCGCGACGAGCTCGCGGCCTTCATCGAGCAGAACCAGGCCGAGATCGACAAGGTTGAGGGGGAGCTGGCTGCTCGGGCGACGGACGTGTCGCCGGTGAATACCGAGCCGGCGTTCTTGGGTTGATGCAGTCAACGGGGCAGTCTGCGACCACCCCTTCACAGTAATCTTGGTGCCCAAACGCCATCACCTCGGAGGAGGCGGCTCCCCATCGGTTCCATGCATAAATGACGCTTGCGCGTGCATATTTACATGGTAATCTGCATAAAATGACATATCTCTCGATTCGGTGGTCTTGTGGAGCATTTTTCAGTCGTCCAGACGCTATGCCGTATCGGCCTCGAAGGAGCCGATCCACGTTTCCGTAAGCAGGTTGAGCGCTTGCGTGACCGCTTGCGCGGCGGAGATGACGAAAAGTCTGCGTCGGCGCTCGACCGTCTCTTAAGCGGCGCGCAGAGCGAGCACACACTGACCCCGAGCGCAGTCGAAGTCTCCCGGCTTCTCGTTACCGGTGACGAATTGACCAGTAACGTCCATCCGCCTGCTGACCGAGAGACAAGCGTTCCCTTAGCCGAAATTATTCTTCAGCCGGGTATGGGCAAGCCGTCGCCTATCTATAGCGAGACACTATCGTTGGCCTTGGGGGCGATGCTTGGCGAGTGGCAGCGCGTTGACGCTCTTCGGGCGATGGGCGTTGAGCCTTCTCGATCTTGCCTGATTTACGGACCGCCAGGCACCGGCAAGACGCTAACCGCCTTCTGGCTTGCGGCGCAGTTAGGTCTCCCGGTCGTCAACGCTCGAATCGATGGCTTGGTGAGCTCTTTCCTCGGCACCACAGCACGAAACATTGCGAATTTGTTCGCCTTCGCAAATCGCTACCGCTGTATGCTAGTCTTGGACGAGTTCGACGCCGTTGCGAAGATGCGCGATGATCCGCATGAGGTCGGCGAAATAAAGCGCGTCGTCAACACACTCTTGCAGAATCTCGACGCCCGCGCGGGCACCGGGCTTACGGTAGCCATCACCAACCACGACGCTCTGCTAGATACCGCTGTGTGGCGCAGGTTTGAAAACCATATCCGCATCGACATGCCCGATGAGCGCACACGGGTGGTTATGCTGTCGACATTCCTTAACCCTCTTCCTGTCGAGGAGGATGTTGTGCGAACGCTGGCTTTCGTCGTCGGTAAGCGTTCGGGCTCCTTTTTGAAGAACTTCGCTGACGCTCTGAAACGAGTCTTGGCAATCGGTGGCGTTCAAGTTTCGGCGGCATCAATTTTGCAGGCCGCGCGCGCGATCGTGCCTCGCATGGCCATCGCTGGAGCAGAGACTTCGCCGGCCGCACTGTTTGTCGAAGACGAAGCCAAATTTGTTGGCGCATTGTTGGCGTCCGGTTTGGGCATTCGCCAGGCCAGTATCGCAAAAATGCTGAATTTGAGCCAAAGCACAATTTCACGTTACGCGCAGGATTACGCCGCTTAGCACCAAGAGGATCGGGGGGACCCAATGCCCAACAATCCCGTTCAGATCGTATTAAACGACGAGGCATTCCTTCGAGCGCCAGATCCAAAGCAGGGCGGCGTGGATAAGGATTTCTTCGAAGGCCGCGATGCGGAGTTTGTAAGGCATCGCGAGCGATTGCTTGCGACGATCCAGACGATCGAACGAGATGTTCAGCGCTGGCCATATGGACCCTTGTGCTATCTGCGTGTGCGCATGAGGATTGAGGCCATCGCAAAGTCTTACCGACCAAATAGGGCGATTTTTTTGGTGGATCAGTTCCCGTGCGTCGGCGCCGGCGCGCCGGGGGAGCTTTACTTTCGAGCGCCCCTAATCCATTTCGCGCGATTGCAGCGCCACGTTGCTGCGGCGGAAGACCGTGGTGAGCGGCGAGTCTCGAAGACGACGGGCAAGCCCTATCATTTCGTCACCCGCAATCGTTGTGAAGTGGGCGCGATCGAGACGATAGAACTAGCCCCTTCGAACATGAAGCGTTCCTTTGCCGCCGATGTGGCCGTCGCTGCCCTCTCAGATTCACGTGCAGCCAGCGGTTACATTATCGAACTCTTCGAGGGGCAGCCCCTGATCAGCACGGGCGATCACGACGCTCTTGGCTTTCAACGGTCTGTCGCGACGTTGCAGTCGGTCTTCCGAGAAGGAGGCGCGGGTCTATTCGCGACGCTTCTTCCGAGCCCTGGCGGGACGCCGGCGATTGAGATGTTGCTCACGCGAGCACATGAGCCGGCACGAATTGAAGACCGCCGGATCGTGCGAAGCGCGGAAGAGCGGATCGTCACGCCGGCCGTACTCGATCTGGATGTAGAACGCCACGACGCAATCCTGCGACGCCTTGCGGAGCACCCGCTGGTGCGGCAGATCAGATTTCCTATCCTTATCGAGCCGACAGAAAGCCAGGGAAGTGATGCAACGCTTCCTTTCCCGACCATCTCACGGCTTCCAGAGGGGCGCTATCCAAAGATTGGTATCATAGATACCGGAGTCGACGGTCCTTTGAAGACGTGGGTCTTAGATCGCCACGATTTTCTCGACGAGACAGACTGCGACCCCACTCACGGCACGCTCGTGGCTGGAGTTTTGATCGGTGCGCGTGCGGCCAATTCGCCACAGCTGGCCGCAGAGGAAGATGGCTGTGATATCGTCGACGTAGCCTTGATGCCTCGGGCTCCTTTCGGCGCGGTCTACGGTCAGCGGGGGTTCGAAGCGTTCCTTGAGGAACTCGAGGCGGCGATCACTGAAGCAAAGGAGAGGCACGGCGTCCGTGTTTTCAACATGTCTCTCAATGTCGTGAGCGCCGTCCAGGCAGACAGCTATAGCCTCTACGCGGCTCGACTCGACGACATGCAAGATCGTCTAGGTGTCTTGATCGTTAATTCGGCGGGCAACCTTAGCTCAACCGAAATGAGGGCGCCGTGGCCGAGCAAACCGGCCCAGGTTCTCGCCGCACTCGCGGCGCGGACAGCGTCAGACACGATTTATATGCCTTCCGAGAGCGTGCGAACTGTTGCAGTCGGCGCCCTAAATCCTCCCGGATCCGATCACATCGTGGATGCGCCAGCAACTTACACAAGGCGCGGCCCGGGTCTTCGCGTTGGAGTGAAGCCGGATGTCGCTCATTTCGGCGGCACAGGTAAACCAGGCGTCACTCACCTCGTCTCTTGCAGTCCGACAGGAGAACAGCAGCATACGTGCGGAACTAGTTTCGCGGCGCCCCTAGTCGCAAAAACACTCGCGTCGCTCGATATGGCGACAGGTGAACGGTTAGCACCTCGTACATTGCGTGCTTTCCTGATTCATAATTCAGCGGTTCCTCAGCCACTGTCATCGCCACGACTTCGCGATGTCGCACGACAATTTGTCGGTTTCGGTCGGCCGACCTCGGCAGCCACCATGCTTGAAACTGAAGATCACGCAATCACCATGGTGTTCGAAAGCCAGCTCACCGCGGGAGAACGCAAGCCCGCGATTCTGCGCTTCGATTTTCAGTGGCCTGCCTCCCTCGTAGACCCCTTGACGCGGGCTTGCCGGGGCATCGTAAGCATGACGCTTGTCTACGACGCACCAATTGACCAGGCGTTCGGAACTGAATTTGTTCGTGTAAACCTCAGCGCCCACCTCCGTCAACGCCAGTCACAAAATCGGAAAGACGGAAAGCCCAGTTTCCACGACCAGGTTGCTCAAGCGTTTCTGCCTCGAACTGGGAAACTCACTATTCCGGAACGAAGCCTCATAGACCATGGACTTAAGTGGTGGCCGACGAAGCGATATGCGGCTGACTTTACTGCTGGAGTGGGCGAATCCGCCGAATGGCGGCTCGAAGTTGAAAGCGTTGTACGTGCAGAAGCGGTTTTCCCCGCCGAAGGCATCCCCTTTTCATTGATTATCACCATCGAAGATGAAAACCGCAGTGCCCCAATTTTCCAAACGTTCCGTCAGTCACTGCTAGCTCGGCGCGTGGACATGCAGGACGTGCGCACGGCGATCCGTGTTCGGGCTGGTCGCTCCTGAAGCCACCCGGTCCGCTGACCTCCCGGCACTCTAGCTTGCGTCGCGAGCTCGGGCGGCAGGCAGTGCCGGCTTTGGCGGCCGGTTCTTCGGATCTTTCCTATTGAAGTGCCCGCGGGTCGGTAGCGGGATCGATTGACGCTTGCACAGCTGCCTGAGTGCGAACTCCGAAATGCCGAGCTCGGCGCCGGCTCGGACCATCGTTTTGCTCCACACTAGATCGCGCAGCTCGGCACGGCCAATCTTGATCCACCTGTGCCGCACCCGCACCTCAATGCGCTTGCTCTTGCGTGGCCGCTTGATGCCGTGCTTTCGCTCGAAGGCCTTCGTCGCTTCGGCCTCGAGGCTTGCCCGGCGGCGCGCCAAGCGGGCGGGATCCGGATAAGGTCCAGGTGCGCACGCCTTCTTGAGTTTGTAGAACCGCTTGGCCCAAGACCGCTGCTCTTCGTCGTCGAATGGATAGAAGGCGGCATCCGGGGGCGACCATTCGCTATGTGCGGGAAGGAAACTTGGCCTTTTCAAATCGAAGTCCCACCAGATCGCGCAGCCCATGCGCTGGTGATGATATTCTGTCGCTAGAGCGTCGATCGTCGCCGCACAGTACATTGGGTCGCGACCTCTGCGCGCGACCGGCGCGACGATGCCGAGATTGAGGAGGTCGAAGAGCTCGGATGCTCTCAGCTTCAGGCGCCTGAGCACCTGGTACTCTTCGTACAGTGGCGGATCTGACATGGACGCTTCCTCGTTGAGGGAGAAAAACGGCCACGGGCAAATGCTGTCTGTCAAACGTCCGGTTTGTGAGTCTTTCGGGCAGAAAGACCTCTTTTGCTTCAAAGCGGCGAGCATGTTGTCGGGTTTGTCTGGCCGTCGTCTTGCGACGAATCAGACCCGGACGCCCGTAAAGGCTGTTGCCCGTACACCCACGAGGCGCTGTGGCTCAATGAGGTCCCCAGGCCCAAGGGATTGATAATTTGACTCCGGCCAGCGCTGCGCTTCGATGGCGGCATGCCTCGCCCTGCCCGACGCCCCACGCCCGCGCGTGTTGACGGCCGCGCCGTCAAGATCACCTTCGGCGAGATGCGCGAAATGGGCCTGCGTGGCGTCCCGGTCTACTGCCATTGCGGCCATCACATTGCTCTGAGCGCCGATCGCTGGCCGGACTATGTTCGATTATCCGACGTCGAGCCGCGCTTTGTCTGCCAGGGCTGTGGATCTCGCGGTGCCGACGTTCGGCCGGACTTCGAGCGAGGCAACCCGCGGTTTGCAATCATGGGGTACCGAAACACGCAATGATAAAAGGCTGGGGGCGGCCTTTCGAGGAGCCGATCGAGGTCGACGGTCGCAGCCTAGCCACGCTGCGCGAGGCCGGCGAGTACATCGCTGGGCTGCCGAAGAAGGAGCATGACGCGCCCGAGTGGCGCGCGGCGATGGAAGCCTTGCTCCTCGTGGTCGAGCGCGGCGGCCCGACCATGTTCGCCCGTATCGGTGTCATGCGGGCATTGAACCGCCACCACGTCCCGGAGTTCAACCCCAAGGGCAAAGAGCCGCATTGGGGCCGGCGCAAGCTGAAGAGGGATCAATGACCGTCTTCGTCTACGTGAACACCGTCAAGCAGGTCGGCGACGTCGATCACATCAAGGTCTTCGCAACGGTCGACGCCGCCGAACGATGGCTAGAGGAGAACGACCCGGAAGGCGTCGCCTTCGAATACGATGTGATCGCGTGAGTGGAGCGGATAATCAGCGCCACATCGTTGGTGGGTTCAGGGCCTTGCGACCCGCCGCCTTCAAGGCGTCGGCTGAGAGCTGTCCATGTGCCACGGCATCGAGCAGCTTCGAGGCAACGTACGCTCTGGCGCCCGTCTCGCTTACAGGAATATTTTCGCAAACTTCCTCGAGCACTGCCCTGAGCAGCGCAGTCGTTCCAGCATTTAACACGCCGAACTCCCGAAATTGAGAGGATGCTGAACGCTGCACAAGCGGAATATATTCGCTTGGCAGCGCTCGCCACGTATTCCGGTCTGGGCTCTGAAATCCCAACGCCTGCAAATTGGCACCTGTCTGCCAAAGTAATGTGACAGCTCCGAGCTACTAGGAATCGATAATTTTCGGGCAAACTTTACGTCGGCGCTTGACCGAGCGCTTTCTTAGTTCTTCAGCGCCCTTCCGAAGCTTTGGCCGCCGTCAGAGCAGGACAATTGTCGGTAGGGATAAGATCCCGAGACGGTACAAGCGACGGTCACGTTGCCGGATGAAAAAGTGAATATAGCAGTGTGCTGCTTGGGCGGCTTGGTCATAAAGCATTGAATCTGGCTGTTATTGCGCTGTTTTAGCTGCGAATTGGCCTTCACGTAGTTTAAAAATCCGGGACAATCGTTGGCGAAAGCGCTCGCCGGAAAAATCATGAAAATTGAAAGAATGAGCTTCATTAACATCTCCTCTTGTGTCGATCGCGACGTCACAGGTCTAGGGAAGCATGAAAAAGCCGCCAAACGCTCGCAGGTTGTGAAGCAGTTCACAAATGCATGAAAAAAGCCCGCCAGCATGAACCGGCGGGCCTTGTTCTTAGCGGCAGTCAATCGGCTTCAAGACCGATGCAGCTGCACCACGAGCCACGGCGATGGTTTTGAGCATCTTCTGGCGCCCGTTAAGAAATCCATCCCCTTTCGGGCGCGCCTTTTCTCTATGCGGGTGGACGTTTCAGCAGGTCTACATAGCGGACATGTAAGGTGATCGGGCCCTTCGAGCCGTCCAAAAGAACCCTAACCTGGTTTGCTGTCGCGCCCGGCCCCAGAACAAAACCCTTCTTCCCACCGAGCCGAGGGCCCGCCGTGGCGGCAACGACAATTCGGCGGCCGCCCACCAGTCCTTCTTTGACGACCGCAGGATCATCCCACCTCGATAGATTGCGATTTGTGCTGCGCGGCATGGCCTCTTTCATACCGCGGCGTTCTTGGACTTGGCCGATGAAAACACTGTGAACCCGCTGGATCGAATGCTGGGTGCTTCACCCGATTCGTAAATTCTCCGCCGACTCTTTGCCGCGATTTGTAACAACGTCGAAGCTAACCTTAGCTCCCTCTGCGAGCGAGGTGTAACCAGCCTTCTCAACTGCCGAGATATGAACAAAGACGTCTTTGCCGCCCGAATCCGGTTGAATGAACCCGTATCCCTTCGTCGAGTTGAACCACTTTACTGTCCCCATAGCCACTTGACTTCTCCCTTTGAGACCATGCTGAGCGTCCGCTAAAAACGGTCCCGGCACCCCTACATGCCGGGACCGTTGGAGGCGACTTGGCGGTAATGGGATCGCCAAGCATCCCGAGCCTAGAAAGATTCGGCAATCGGCTCTGTTCGCTTTTGAACATTGGCTATAAGTTCCATTGGCGGGAACGGTACCTGCAATGAAGAAGCCGCCAACTGAGGCGGCCTTACTGCATGGAAAAAACGCCGCCCGCTTAATTATGTGTCGCGGGCAGCGGCTTCCCAGCCCCGGGTGGATTTGCAAAACCCCGATCTGGCACGAATTGCATATCCGCATCGTGGGGTCTGAGCAAAATTGCTCACTTTCCAAAGACCCCGCGCCAACTGAGGCGGCCTCTACTCGCTGGGGAATTATATCGGTGCACGCAGACCGGGCGAAGCCAGCCACTCATTAATGTGAGCGGCAATATTCATCTGGCGGGCCTTACGAAAAGCTTGTTCGCGCAGCCATCCTGGCGGGAGCAATTTGTGCTCGCGCAATCTCATTGCTTCCTGATCAAGGCGCTCTTCGAGACTTGAGGTTTCTTTGAAACGACGACGCTGCATGGCGCTGCTCCATAATGGAGTAGGCGGGAGCGCGTGATGGCGTTCTCATCACCGATAAAAGCCATGGGCCGCGCGGTGATAGGGCTAGTCTGGCATATCTGGGGTGTTCCGTTTATGGATACACGCAAAGATGACGCAGAACAAAACAGGCCCGCCAGCGTGAGCCAAGGAGGCCGCAAACTGGGCGGCCCTATCCCGGGAGTTTGTAGACCTCGCCGGGTTTGAGTTTGACCTCTCGAAACAGCCGTCGCTGCCTTTCCGTCAGATTGATGGGTAGCAATTGCGCTGTCCAGCCTTCCGGAACTGCGGAGAGTACCAAGGTCAACGCCTGATCCGGCTTAGCTAACGCGAGCCATGTTTGCTTCTTCGGTACCTCGTCGTCCGAAGTGACTTCAACGATTGTAAATTCGTTGCCAAAAGACTCTGCCATGGCCTTTTAATGCCATATGAGATAGGTGGTTTCACCCACACGTTTCCGGATTGCAACGAACCCAGCCGGTTAAGATCCCAGTTCCGTAGAACTGCATAAAGGCGCCGGTCTGGAAGATGGTCGTCGGGTCGATCGTGCCGCCTCCACCACCGCCGCCAGACGATGGGCCGACAACCAACAAGTTGTCGCCAATGAAGATCTGAGTGCCGTTCTTGTCGGTCAGACGAAGCTTGATAAGCCCGTCTGATACGAACCATTGGGGCAAGCGAGCACCTGCATCGCATGTCAACGGATTCGGCAGTAGCTGGGCAGGCCCGAGTCCGAATAGGCGTTTTGCGGCGTCGCGACAGTGCCGGCTTGGATCACGAACAGCCGACATCCGGGAGCCGCCTTACCCGTTAGGTCGAATTGCGGAGTGAGATTAAAGCCGGGAACGGTGCCGGCGGCCAGCGCGTTCGAAGCCAGCAGCCCGAGGACGCCGATCAAGCCAACAAAACGCATCGCCGCGCGCTTCAGCGGATCGGCCATCACGCTGCTCCCGGCACTTCTGCACGTCAACGCCATCGGCATCGAGGCGTCCAATGACGGACTGGCGCACGTATTCAGATTTGGATTGGCACTTTCGTCTAGCTGCGGCGTCGATCGCTTCCGACAGACCGACCGGCACCCGGAATTGCACCAACTGCTGAAATTTGACGGCGTCGTCCATTTCTCGTCCTCATGCAATCTGCATGAGGGTATCAGTACGAGGGATGAATCAGCGGCGCCATTTCAAGGCTGCGGGTATTGAGCGCTTAGCGGAAGCTGCGCGCAGCCTCAACCAAGTCGATCGAGAGGGCTGGTCGAAGCTTGCCGGGAGTGGAGCGGAAAAGGCCCCAGCCGGGGGGCGTCCCGCTAGGGCCGTCAGTTTTCCGGCACAACCATTTGGATAGAAGTGCCAGCCGCCTCAAGATTGAACATCGGCAGTGCGGGCACGGTATGGCGACAGTTTGCGGAAAGATAATCTAGGTTGTGGCACTCAGGGCGATTGTGTGATCGCCGCCACTCAGCAGCCGCACATAGGTCCCGCTCTCGTGCAGATCGAGCCAGCCTTTCTCGACCGCATATCGGATGCCGGCGCCAAATTCCGCGCCCGTGCCCTTGTAGCCGTTCTTCGAGAGGAACGGCGCGTTGATCTTCTCGATGTGGATACGCCCGTTGACAGGCTCGACGCCGGCGGCGAGCTCGAGCTGCATGAGAGCGGCACCTTTCTGAAGCTGCTTCCGCACGGCGAACATCTGCTCAAACGGCATAGTCCGCCGCGTTCGCGACGGCGAATCGCACTGCCTGCCGGCCGCAAGCTTGGGGCGCCGCTCAATCCCGGCGGCTACATCGCCGCACTGCCGGCAGCAACTCAGCGCCGACCGGAGTGGCAGGCCGCACCGGAGGCGCTGCCATCGCGTGGGAAATTTACGGGTTGACATTCCTAGGAACCACGCGAGCGCGCGGCATTTGAATCTCGCCGGCTCGCTGTCCGAGCTGGCGGAGCGGCCCCGGCCTACCCCCGGAAGCCCCCTGAAGCCGGGGTCGTCTCTCCGCTGTATTGGAGTTTGCGTATGCGTTCCTCGCCCTCGATCGTGCCGGCCGACCGCCTCGACCGCGACATCTATCTGGTCCTCGAGGACTTCGGCGTCCGCGCCAGCTGCGCCTGGCGCGAGACCGACGAAGCCGATACCGACCTCGAGACTATCCTCAGGCATCTCCTGTCCGGCCAGTACGCCTATCCGGTCCGGATTGTGTGCTTCAATCCGGGCGAAGGCTGGTCACGGGACGCCACCCCCGATGTCGCTGACGCGCTGGCGCAGCGGGCAACTGATATCGACGTCGACATCCCGCCAGCGCTGCAGGACTTTATCGCCGCCAACGCTACCTCCCGCTTCTAGAATGCACCGAACCGAA
>NZ_LBJZ01000018.1:0-13556 GCF_028128935.1 Bradyrhizobium sp. CCBAU 11361 | reverse complement strand
ACAGGGCCACTAGCTTCAATGGTTAGAGCGTCCGCCTCTTAAGCGGAGGGTTCGCGGTTCGAGGCGGTGGCCCACCAATCCGAAAGATTAGGGCGTGTACTCATAAACCCGCGCTGCACTTGGTATGAGGTCCGCTCTGCCTCTGATACGGCGCGTTTGCGCACCCCACCCTAGGTCCAAGACGGGCCAACAGGCGACATGGCATCTCATCTATAATTGAGAGAGGTCGCCAACTGAGGCGACCTCAATTCATCTTCTGGCGAAGCTTCTCGATGATCTTGCGGAGGTCGTTCGCGTATTCTTCCATGACCCGTCGCGCCGTCTCCAAGCGGGAAGGCTTAGGTTCTCGTTCCTTCGCCTCTCGCTGATCGTCAGGCTTGGCCATGGCCCGATGAATGAGGCAGGAACAGGCGGGGCCATTGAGCTAAATCAAAGGCCGATGAACAGTCGGCAACTACTTCGGTGGCTGTAATCCTGGCGACTTCAGCCAATCATGAAGTCCGCTGGCCCGAAGTCGGCTAATGGGATGGTCCGGCCGTGCTCCTGCCCGCCAGCGATAAGCTGGCCAGGGGCGCCAAGACAAGGAGCACGCCATGTCCCAGACACCCAATACCGCGATCGCAGTGATCGGCATCGATATCGGCAAAAACTCGTTCCATGTCGTGGGCCACGATACGCGCGGCGCCATCTTGCTGCGGCAAAAGTGGTCGCGTGGCCAAGTGGAAGCGCGGCTCGCCAAAGCGGCGGCTTGACTCCGCGCCGATTACATCCGGTCTTCCACGATAAGCAGACAATTTCCGAGCCTGTCCGGACTTCGCATTCGGGCCAAACGGCGACATTGCCCGCCAGCTCGCATCGTTGCTGCTGGCTACGGCTGCAGCCCGTCGAGATTAATCAATCTGACAAAGTGATTTTTCATCGGCTAGGTAGACTGCTTCGCAAGTCCGCTATCCGGCAGGACCAGCTTCGACGGTTCGGCGTTTGACTTAGCCAGCTGATTCCTCGTGCGCGCTTCGAAGGCATCGAGCCGCAAAGCGAAGGTCGCCAACTCAAGCTTGAGATTATTCACTTCTTGCGCTCGCTGGTCGTCCCGCTTATTCATGACGAATGCCTCTTGTCTCTCGTACGATTTACAATGCGCCGTGCATTGGGTGAGTGCTCGGCTTGCACCACCAGTGTCCGTAGGTGCTGTACTTGCTGATAGGCTCGTTCAATGTTGATTGGTGGTACGCATGTTGAGAGCGCTACAAATGATTTGCTCGTGGCTGGTCGCTCCGGGAACAACGAAATGCGGGCAAATGTGTCAGGTCTTTTGAACATCCGCTTCCTCCAGAAGTGCCGCAATTCTCAACCTATTCGGGTCGCGTTCACCCTTCGCTGCCGCAGCGAGGATACGCGAAGCCAACTTTGCCTTCATGGCAGACGTGCGCTCGGCCTTAGGCAGGATGATTGACGCCTCATCTAGTACGGATCTCATCAGCTTGATCTCGTCGGGCTTAAATCTCGTTCTGAGTGCAAGCACTCGTCTCCTCCTCCGCATCACATGGTCACAACACTAATCGTCCTAATGATCGTATAGGCGGATCCCCTCGAAGGTCTGAGTGCGCTACTCTATTTAAGCTTCCTGTGCCCCGGTTCCTTAATGTAGATCATTGCGGCTTGAGAATGCTATTTTTGGGCAGCGGTTCTTTCGCCTTCTCATCCGCCAGCAGCTTAAGAAGTACTTCGCGCTCCGCGTCCGTCTGCGGTTCAGCGAGACGTTTCTTGAACAGCGCAAGGTTGTCCTTGTGAATGAATTTCTCCATGGACTGACCTCCCTGATTAAAGCTCAGGACTAGTGTTTGGGGTTGGGGTAAACGCGCGCAACCCATGCGCGCAACGCCTCCGATTTCATGGGGTCTTCCGAACTTCCCACCATCTGGACCATGTGCAGTGCCTTCGGGCATCCCTTGCACCCGGGGAAATCAAACAGGCAGAACTCATGCCCTGAAGGCGCGTCTACTGCCGTCATTTCGAAGCGGCACATCAACTGGATAGGCTCTTGGCTGCGCTGAACTTGGCTGCATTGAGTTTGGGGCATGATGCTCTCCCTGGTTCAGCCGGGAACGCGACACTCCAGGCCAATGCGTTCGATAAGGTAAGGCTATGAAACTCGCCTGAATACCAAAGGCGAGTCTGGTACCCGACATAAATCGCGAAAATAGTTGGACCACCAGCGCGACTACCGTCAACCAAGCAGACGGCCCGGTATGACCGCGACCTGATCCCGCTCGACGGGCGCGTAAGCGCCGGGCGAGCCCGGCTGGCAGCGCAGGAGCCTCCATCGGGCCGGAACGTCCAAGCTGGTGAGGGGTTAGACTCTGAGAGCTATAGTTGGAGCCTCGCGATGCCCCGCTATTCTTTTCACTTGAATAGGAACGATAAGGCGGCCCTCGATATCGACGGCTTGACCTTCCTGGATCACCAAGCCGCATGGGAAGAAGCAACGATGGCTTGCGGTGAAATGATCCGTACAATCGATGGTCATTTGCAGCCGGGCGCTGGCTGGCGGATGGAGGTTACTGACGAAGCGGGCAAGCTCATTTACCGCCTGTGCTTCATAGCGGAATCATTTGAGTAAGGCCCTTGCTTCGTCCGGTATCGGACCACTTAAGGTATGATATATAATTGCCGCCTTCACATTGGCGTCAGCCAGTAATTGACGGATGTATTGCGTGCGATCAATTCCAGCCCGTCCCCTGGACAACAAACTTCTGTCAGCTTTGCCGCGTGCTCAGTACAGTCTGTTGGCACCGCACCTTGCGACCGTCTCACTTGCGTCAGGAGCTGTGCTTTTTGAACCTGGCGATGAGGTGGACCACGTTTACTTTCCCCATTCGGGAATGTTGTCATTGCTTGCCGTAATGCGCGACGGGAAAGCAGTTGAAACCGCGACGGTAGGCCGTGAAGGCGTCGTCGGTGCAATGGCTGGGCTGAGGCCGCATAAGTCGTTTGTTCGCGTCGTTGTGCAGATGCCGACGCGTGTAAGCAAGATCGCTTCGCACAGTTTTAGGACTGTGGTCGCGACAAGCGAACAACTGCGAAATCTCTGCATCGAATATAATGAAGTGTTGTTATCACAAGCACGCGTGATCGCAGCGTGCAATGCGCTCCACTCGGTAGAAGCCCGACTTTGCCGATGGTTGCTCGAATCAGCAGACAGAGCAAACAGCGATAGGCTTGCGCTTACCCAAGAATTTCTGGCAGAAATGCTTGGCGTACGACGGACGTCGGTGACCGCGGTCGCCAAGACACTTCATAATCAGGGAGTTTTGGATTACTCCCACGGCGTGATTCACATACTGGATCGCCATAAGCTAGAGCAGACGTCGTGTGAGTGTTATCAAACGCTTTTAGACCAATCTGCGAAGCTCCAAAGCACTTAGCCAAGTCTGAGCTGGTGCCTTTTACTGCAATGCATCCAAACGTCGGCAAAAACGCAAAGCAGAATGGCGCTTTTGTTTAAGCGTGTTTGATCCATCGCAATGGCATGCTCTCAGGGTAGCGATATTTGCCTCAACTATGTACGAGGTTGTCATCATTGAGCGCGGCCTGACCCATTGGGAGTGGCAAGTGTGCAATAGTGACGGAGTGGAGATGTCGCGTGGCCGAGAAAAGACTCGCGCTGAGGCCAGATATCAGGGCAACCGAGCCTTATTCAGCCTGTTGGTCGGTGGCTGGAAACCCATGACCCCCAAACGCCAATAGAGAACAGCTGCCCGGCGTTAATGCCCCACGGTCCCGTTTAGATTGCCGTGCGGGCTGGCCCCGATGTCCGAGATGGGTCCACAAGCTGCCCTTGGCAGGCTGCTTCACCTTGGTCGGCTCATCTCCCGGAAGCAGACATTTCGGCTCTCCGAGTGAAGGTCCGCAACGGGCCATGAGCCGACATCGCTCCAATCAAGCGGCGGTACTTGTCAGGCTCCTTAGCGGCCGTAGGGGAAGCAGCGGTTGCGATCGAGTGTGAGACCGAAATGCGCTCCCAGCGCAGCGATGGCCGCTTCCTGCTGAGGATAAGGATCGGCATTGGATGCGGCAACGATGATGATCCGGAACCCGCCGCGATCCTTGCCACCCGGTGGCAGCATCGCTGTAGTCAGTGCATTGCCCTCCCTGTCGCGCAACGTGAGGAAAAGCGGCATCTCTCGCTGTACATGGGCCTCGAGGCCGATGTCGCGCTCGATCGCGTTGGGCCGCTCCGGACGCCAGGACTGGACTGCCTTCTCCCGCTCGCGGCAGAAATATTTCTCGACTGTGTGGCTCATCAGGCGCGACTCATGCGCCGCTTCACCTTCCGTCTCGATACGGAACCAGGTCTTACCCTTCGGCGCGTCGCAAACGTACTGCATTTCGCCCGTCCTGCGATCGCCGCAATTCTAGGGCGGCCGGCCTGCAAAGCCAATATGAGACTAGCTCCCGTGTATAGCGCTGCACGACCAGAGGGGCTAAGAGTTCTTGATTGGACGTTGAAGTTCTAGTGAGCCCAAACCATAGTAGGCCGAACCGGAACAATCCACTTCAAGGAGCGTACCGATGCATGACATAAGGGAAAAGCAACGCGAAGCCCGCCGGAAGATCATTCGCCAATGGGCGAAGCTTCCGAAGGATAAACGGCAGTCTATGGAGGGGATTTCTGAATTCGCCAGGACCGCCGCTCAGCAGAACGAGAAAGCATTCGTCCGCAGTCGTCGCGATCCGCATGAGAAGATCATGGGATGGCTATTGCCGCGTGCTCACCTCTGAACGACTGAGTCCTCTGCACATCCTTCGAAGGCGACACCGAAATTTCGGCAAAGTCATCGAATGTCCTGCCGTGTCCGAACCCCCGGCAGGGCCGCTACAAAGCGACGAGATAACTGTGAAGCCGAAAGCAACCATCATCGTCGCAGCGCTGCTAGCTGCAACGGCTGCACATGCCGAGACGATCGATCTGAAATGCTGGGCGCGGGGCCTTACGGGTAGCGAGCGCAACTCGGTCTACATAAACGGGGAACAGGTCACCGTTAATCTGGACGAGGGGACGATGCACTCTCGGACATTCGGAAGCAATTTGGCCGTCCACGTCACGGATACGCACTTGTTCTTTGAGACGGCGCTTACGCTCGGCAACATTTGGCAACATCTGTTCGACCCGACCGCTGTCTGGCAAGGTTTCATCAACCGCGTCGACGGCACGCTTAAGGCGCATAAACGCGACGGTACTGTCATCAGCGGGCACTGCCAGCTGGTCGGCTGAACCTGCCCATGTCGCAGATGGGTCAATCTCGCCATTCTTGCAGTTGGCCAGCCACGTCCGATCTACCCTCAACTTCAGACATACCGCTGCACCACGACAACGGAAGCGACGGGCCACCTGCGGAAGTTGCATCGTTTCGAGCTAGAATTCGGTCGGGGCCGATGCCGAGCATCCGCAATTCGCTGTTCACCGTCCCGAGAGCGGTAATCTCAAACGAAAAGTCGCACCGCCCTCAATTTTGTTCTCCGCCCCGATGCGCCCGTTATGAGCTTCAACAATTGTGCGGGCAATGGCCAAACCCATTCCCATGCCGTGAGGCTTTGTCGAAAAAAACGGGTTGAATATCTCCTTGAGTTGGTCAGGGTCGATGCCTGCACCGACATCTGACACTGAAACCTCGCCAAAATTGCCGTCACGCGCCGTCGAGATTGTTACCTTTCGATCCGCGCGAGGAACGTCTTCCATTGCGTCAGCTGCGTTTACGATTAGGTTTACGAGGATCTGCTGAATTTGGACTTGATCGCCCTTGAACGGCAACAGCTCGGAACAATTCACGCTATTAAGATCACATTTCCTCATAGCTGCGTATGGAGAAAGCATTTGGACCGTATCGCGTACAATGTCGTTCAAGTCAGCACTGGTGACTTTGGACGGCGCCTTCTTGAGCAAGTTGCGCAGGCGCAGGATTACTTCAGACGCCCGCTTGTTATCGCGGTGTATGTCATCGACGACTTCGCTGATATCTCTTAGGTCTGGCGCTGGTGATTTGAGCATCAGTTGCAGCGTCTCGGCGTTGGTTAGAATAGCCCCAAGCGGCTGATTAATTTCGTGCGCTATCGACGCAGTAAGTTCGCCGGCCGTCGAATAGCGGTTAAGATGAGCAAGTTCTGCTGAACGACGGCTCGCCTCAATTTGAAAATACTGACGGCGGCGGCGCTCCAACAGTAGAGCCCAAATCGTTGCGCTCTGAAACAGTATGATCGCGCAGACGAGTGCGATTTGCCCACGATATCGCTCCCACGAGGTCCGATCACGAAAGTAAATCTCGCTTCCTGGAGGCAAGCGGTCTTCAGCAATCCGCCAGCGCTGCATCTCACGCCAGTCAAATCGTGGCGTCGAAAACTCCAGGGGAGGGATCCTGATATCGCCAGCCCTGTCACCTCCGAGGATGCGAATCACAGCGGCGGCTGTGGCGAGGCTCGTATCATGCACTGCGTTGAAGGGGCCGCCAACAGCGCCTTGTCCGATGAGTGGTTCAGTGTAACCAAAAATGGGTGCATTCGAGATCGCATGAAGTCTCCTGAAAGCTTCATCGCCTTCGTGCACAACTCCTTGCGCATCGACATTCATTCCCTCCCACAAGATTGCGGAGTGTGGTGCGAGACGAGCAGCCTCTTTCAGTATGTCTTCGAATGACAGAGTGTCCCAGAATGTTAGTTCGACGCGGTCAGCTAAGGGCGTCGCTTCCTTACGAATTGCGTCCGACCAGAAGCGCTCATTGGGAGACGTGCCGTTCACGATTGCGACGTTTTTGGTGTCAGGCAGCACCCTCAGGATGTTCTCCAAAAGGGCCTTGTAGTTTATCCGAATAGGTACGACAGCGTCGTTCTGCGTAAGTGTGACGTATTGGACGCGACGTTGCTCGAGGGTGGTAAGCACCATCGGGGTAGAAGTGAATAGCCGGTCGCGGTATTGCTGCACAAAGTTCGCCGCTGGCGCGCCGATGCTTACAATCACGTCGGGCGGTTTTTCGGCAAATAGAGCGGTGAGGTAGTCAACGAACGGAATGTCCGGATTACTATTATTGTGGCGAGCTGAAATGAGGGAATGGTCCGTAATATCAAGAAGCCAAGGCGATTGCCTTTTCAGCTCTTCCCGAATGCCTTGAGAATAGTCGCTCCAAGGCCTCATCTCGGTGCCGAACGAATGCAGCAACATGACTTGCTTATTATCGCTCGCCGAAACGACCGCTTCAGGCGATACAGCGAGGAGAAAAACAACAAGTCCCAAAGCGCCTGAAATACGATTCATGAACGCAAGCCGAATGCGCGGTATAGCCGGTATCGTCGGCAAAGCTCGCAGATGTTGACTCGGATACAAGATCCACTCGAACGCACGGCCCGGCCGGGAGACGTCCGCTCTGGGTCAATCGGGCCGGTTTTACCTTCCGCCAGCCACGTCCGTCTCCCCCGAACAACGAGCATCGTTAGACGGGCTCGGCTCGTCCCTTTTGTGGCTTCCGTTCTCTGCGAACAGGCGAATTGCTGATGATAAAAACGTAAACGGATACGAACCTGGCTTGCCGTGTGCCGCGCCAAGGTCGTGCCCCGCAAAAAGTGCCTTACCGCCGCACCCCTACGCGATTGACGCCACCATTTAAATTGCCACCGGCGTTATGACGGACCGCAGCGCGCGCCACCGGACGAGGCCTGAGCACGACGCCTGCCCGGGCAACGCAGCCGCTCGGATATTCAACGTACTGGCAGTACACGACCGCCTTGGCTGGGGCTGGATTGAGAGTGAGACCTGCAAGCCCTAACAAGGCGCTGGCAGCAATCCCGGTAACAGTCGCTGACTTGATCGAAAGACGCCTCCGCATGGCGGACCTCCTCTTCGCGCTTGCGTCACTGAAGGTGACGGAAGCCGCCTCATCAGGTGCGGCTAAAAATAGCGTGAGCGCCAAGGGATCGCTGACGTTGACCTAGATCAAAGGATGGTTTGCCATCATGCGGCTGCAGCCGGCGACGTCCGCCGTCAGAACTACCGCTAGACGCTTTCCAATCAAAGCACGACAAACCACGGGCTAGGCAGCTGCAATGTCCGTTGCGGGTCATTCGCGTCGGTCGGGCGCCCGGCCAACCGCGTCCGGTCTATCCCGATAACCGGACAACACAAAAGCGGGTCCGGACTTCGCATTCGGGCCAACAGGCGACGTGAATCACAATGGCAAATGAAACAAGCCGCCCAACTGAGGCGGCACTTACTCGGCTGGTGGGATCGCGTTGAGAAGCTGAGAAATGGCAGTGACAAGCTGCGCGGGCGCGAACGGCTTCGCCAACATGATGCTGTTAGGTACGCCCTTTGATGCCCAATCGTCTGCTTCGATGCCGCTCATGTAAACGACGGGAAAGTGGGGGTCGATCTCTCTGGCGTGTCGCGCGACCTCCCACCCGTCGATCTCACCGGGCTTCAGATTGATGTCCGTGACGAGCGCCCGGTATTTGCCCTCGGCCGCATCAAGTAGCTCAATGGCCTTTTCGCCGGACGGAGTTGCTACGGTCTCGAACCCGCCCTCGCTCAGGCAGTCTTCGACAAGGTTCTGAACAAGCTGGTCATCTTCAACGACCAGGATAAAAAGCTGTTGGTTTTCCACTCGGGGACCTCAGTGCGCCGCAATAGGAGCGCAAGGGTACACGCGGGGAACAGACTATCGTTCCGGGGATAGTGAGCAATATTGCTCACAATGAAATTGGGGCCACTAGGGGTTAAAACACCATCTTGAGAGAACTGAGGGGGAAAGTGGAACAAAGCCCGGACGCGAATGCCTCTCTGGGCGGCCTCGCAGTTTCCCATGGTCTGCTTGAGGCCCCTAGTCGGCAGCCTATTCGGAACAATGCTGTCTGGAAGCACTTGGCGCACTAGAGGTTGCCAATGCCCCGGTACTTTTTTGATGTCGAGGACGGCCACAGGCTTTTTGATTCATTGGGGTTTGTTTGCGACGACGATATCGCTGCAATCATCAGGGCGACGGTGCTGGCCATCGGCGTTTCACTTGATAAGCCCGAAGATGATCCTGAGCGTCGCATCGCCATAATCAGCGATGACGGACGTGAGATTGGCACCGTGCCCGTTTATTCGAGGCCCTCATACAAAAATCCGGCCCAATAAGGTGCGGCCGCTACGTCGGCGCTTGCAGTTGACCGTGAAGCCAGCCGGTTGTTTGTGGGGACTTCATCGGATCAATCAGATCGGCCACGAGCTGGTGGACGTCCTTGCACGCGGGGCACTCAAACGTCCGGATATCGAAGCCAAAGGGGCCGGGCGTAATCCGAGCCAGCACCGCTTCTGCTCGACACATAGGACATAGCGTTCGGGGATGGCGGAACATGTTGCACGCCTTGATCAGGCGGGAGCGTTACAGAACTCTCAGTCACCGGTAGTTGCCGTGGTGGGCGGTGATGGAACCCACTGTGGAACTGCCACTGGGCTCGGCGCTGGTCAGTATTGCTCACATGCCAAAAGAAATTAACGCGTCGTTAGTGAGTTAGGTCGCCGCTAGATTCAAATTAGGGCAATTGCTCGCAACCCCAGTGATCACGCGTCGAGGACGCTCGTCGCTATTGACCATACGTGCTGCAGCACTCCCAGCTTGGTCGAATGTCCTCCTTGGGTCATTCGCGACGCTCGAGCGGCGCGCCTCGATCTACAGGCCGACTCTTTCAACACAAACGCCCAGAAGTGGACAGCTTGAGATCATCATTAGCGGGCGTCCGTGAGACGACGCCAAACCCCATCAGCCATCGTCCGGGGCCGGCGTTCAGTCCCGCAAGCACCCGCTCGCGCAAGACTGTGGGGCAACGTTCGCCGCGCTGGGCTAGCTCGATGACTCTCGCGGCGATGGTCTCGCGAGCCCGCGCGTCGCCGTTGATATGAAGGTAATGGCAGACTTCCTCACAAGCCAGGGACATCGCCTCAATATCGTTGGGCTCGAATGCGCCGGCTGATACGAACGGAAGGATGACACCCATAATTCAGCTCCTCTGTTACTGGGACGCCTTCGGCATCTCCATAATGAACGAGTCTGCGCACATTTGGAGCCGAAATCTGAGCTTTAGTGCTCACTTGGCCGCCGGGGACACGTGCCACTACACTGCCACCGACATCCGTCCCGGGTTTTCCTGATGTTCGGTTTGCCCTAGAATGTAAGCCAGTTGATATTTGAAGGCGGGAAGCGTGGCCAAGGCAACGAAGAAGCAGCCCTTCGACGTCCAGGAGTTCCTCCACACCGTGGCCTCGGGGAGGACCGTTTCAAACTATCGGAAGAATCGGAAGGTCTTCTCTCAGGGAGACCCCGGTGATGCGGTCTTCTACATTCAGGAGGGCAAGGTCAAGGTCTGCGTCGTCTCCGAGCAGGGCAAGGAGGCGGTCGTCGCGCTCCACGGAAATGGGGACTTCTTCGGTGAGAGCTGCCTAAATGGGCATCCGCTGCGGGTGTCGACGGTCGTGACGGTGACGGAGTGCGTCATCATGCGGCTCGAAAAGGCAGCTATCGTGCGTGTGCTCCATGACGAGCCGAAGTTCTCTGAGATGTTCATGGCTCACCTGTTGTCTAGGAACGCCCGAGTCGAGGAGGACTTGGTCGACCAACTTTTTAATTCCAGTGAGAAGCGTCTGGCGAGGGTGCTCCTCTTGATGGCGAACTTCGGCAAGGAGAGTAAGCCCGAGCCGGTCATAGCGAAGATAAGCCAGGAGACACTCGCGGAGATGGTCGGGACCACCAGGTCGCGCGTCAGCATGTTCATGAACAAGTTCCGCAAGCTTGGGTTCATCAAATACAACGGATCACTGGAGGTCCATAATTCCCTGCTGAACGTGGTCTTGCACGACAATCCTCACCTAAGAAAGCGTGCCGAAAAGGAAAAATGAATTGAACCTGCTCGGACGTTGCCCCTCTGGTCTAGCTGCCGCACCAGCTTGGGGTCATCTAGCCCGCTTGTGAACCTGACAGCCTCACGACCGCTACGGGTCAAAAAGCAGCGGTGGACGCTAAGTTGGATCGGCGGCCGGTTTGTCCCTGACAGCTGACATGCGCAGCGCTCAAGCGACCTTCGGCTAAGGGCCAAAGCCGGAAGTCGGATCCGCTTCGCATGGACGACACGGATCGGATCACCAACCATCAGACAAGAGGAAGCCTGACGCGGAACGACGCGCCACCGTGAACCCGATTTTTGGCCCATATCCTACCCAAATGGACAGCATCGACGATATCACTCGGCTTAATGCTCAAACATCATAATAATTGCATTCTTGGCGCTGGTCCGAGCGGCTGAATGTCCGCTTTACTCGGAAGTCGGCGGGTCCTTGGTAGATGGTCTGCTCGGCCACTGTGAGCGGACATCACCGGATCCGCGGTTCAGGTCCGGGAAGGGCCAGACTCGGACTCATCACCGCAGCAAACGACATGCACGAACCGCAGTGATTTACTCAATCACCTCGTCGGCGCGGGCGAGTGATCGAGCCGCGCCCATCGCGCTCTGTTAATAGACACCACGCCGCACGGCGCGACGTGTATGGCGGTACACGCGACGGTCGACACGACGCGCAGTCACGCGGGCGCGCCGGTACGTGACGGCCTGCGCTTGATCAACGCTTAACTCCACGCCGCCCGGTGTCACCTGCGGCGAGACCGGAATCGTCGCCACCAGGCCCGACGCAATCGCGAGCCCGAGCAGGGAAAAAACGCTTCGACGCGAAATCACTTCCGACTTGATCTTTTCAGTCATCACAGCCCCCTGTTGGGCTTGAGTGAATGCCACCGACGTTGGCGTTCGGTCCGTCACAAATCGGACGCCAGCTCGCTTCTTCGATGCACGTAATCGACGCATCTCTTATGCGGCGCCCTCGACGGTCGAGCACCTCGGCCTCTGGTCCATACCGGGTATGGTCAGATTGAAGCAGTGGGTGCTGACGCTGAGAGCTGTAGCGTTCCGTCAGCGCCTGCCGACTCGATCGACCGGACCACCACGATTCATCGGTGTTCCAGGCCGTACCGCTTCTCGCGCCGCAGCTCGCGCAACTGGCCTCGGCCGCAGTACGACACCAGGCCTTACGACGCAATTGGCGGGATAATCAACGTATTGGCAGTAGACCACTGCACCGGCCTTTTCAGTGCTCGCGGCTACGAACCCAGTTATTAGCAGGGCAGCCGCCGCTAACGCAATTGAGAGCCTCATTGTGGGCCTCCTCCGTTCAGTAGTTCTACAGGCAAACTGATAGACCGGCCGAGTGTTGATCTAGGTCAATGGATCAATTCGTGGCCAGACGTCACTGCACCCCGCGATAGCGAAGACTTGTTGTGCCGCGTATGTCCGTTTGGGGTCAAAGTGCGAAGAACTCGGCCTGAGCAAAACTAGTCCGCTGCCACCCACGAAGCTGACCTCAATGAGACGGTTCGCCACTTCACGGATGGGCCAGCGCGTTGCATAGGACGTCAGAGGGCGATGCCCCAGGGCCTGCGCTGGGCTGATCTGTGCTAGGCTTCTTCAAAACATGGTTGGTTGGTTTTGGGAGGCGATTGTGAGGCGACGTGAGTTCATCGCGCTCCTCGGCGGCGCGGCGGCAATCCGACCACTCGGCGCGCATGCGGAGCGTCCGCCAGAGCGCATCCTCTATTTCACATACTCCGCCGGCTACCGGCATGATGTCATACCGCTTTCTAAGGTGATCCTGACCCAGCTCGGACGCAATTCAGGTGTCTTTGAAGTCACTGCGACGGAAGACACGTCTGAATTTTCTACCGAAAACCTCGAGCGCTACGCAGCGGTGATGTTCTACACAACCGGAGAACTTCCGATGAGCGCCGCGCAAAAGAGAGCTCTTCTCAACTTTGTGCGCTCGGGCCGCGGGTTCCTCGGCGTTCATTCGGCGACGGACACATTCTACACTTGGCCGGACTATCTCGATCTGGTCGGCGGCTACTTTAATGGTCATCCTTGGCATCAGGCCGTGAAGATCGAGGTGGTTGATGCTGGCGATCCCCTGGTGGCTTTTCTCGGGAATTGGTTGCAAGTCGAGGACGAGATCTACCAAATCAGCGACTTCGACTATCGTGGTTCACGCGTCCTCCTGCGCCTCGACCCAAGCTCGGTGGACCTTGGCAAGACTGGCGTACATCAACGATTCTATGGCTGGCCTCTCACCTGGACCCGATTCTATGGCGAGGGACGAGTATTTTATTCGGCGCTAGGCCACGAGCCGTCAGTTTGGCAGGACGCCCGCTACCAGCGAATCCTCACGAACGCTATCCTCTGGTCTATGCGAAGGTCGCCCCAGTAGTGTGGCACTTCGCATTTGCGCCACCGCCGGATTCGTTGGCTGGTGTCCGTGCCAGAGATTCGGACAGTCTTGGTCTGCGACTTCCGCTCCGGGTCAAAACCGGCAATACTCTGTTCTCTGCTTAAATCCCAAAAGCCGACGTCGGCGCCTTTATGATGGGGTGGACGCCCCGCCGACGGCATCGATGTGCCAAAGTGGAGGTGTTGAGCACCACTTAAGGGAGGCG
>NZ_LBJZ01000017.1:55-12312 GCF_028128935.1 Bradyrhizobium sp. CCBAU 11361 | reverse complement strand
GGCGGCCTTCAGCATCGGCACGATATCTGTCTCAAATACGCGGGCCAAGGGATCTGGCCGGCGACGGCCGCGGGGAGCCTTCTTCTGCGACGGAAGGCGTCGATCCTTCTCGATCCGGTAAGCGGTCGAGGTGCTGAACGACGCCTTGGCGGCGGCCACGGGTGGGCTATCGGTCTGACGGTACTTCATGTAGAGCCTCATTTGGTGATCGGTAATGTGTCGGCCTGGCACGCGAGTGATTCCTCTTGGCGGAAGAACCACTTGCATAACCAGCCGGCCGCGATCACCAGTCGGCGCGGTCCGCTGTGGATCGCGCCGACGCCGGGCTCGTAACTCCGGTCGGGCTACGCCCTCCCTGCGTCACGAGCCCGGCGTAGCCCTCTCATCATGGTCGACGCTCCACTTCCATCCTGTTCGCCGCGCGGCAGAATAATAGCGAGGCTGTGCAGCCTCGTCGCCGACTTGCTCTAGATTCCACTTTACTGGCCTCGCCAAACACCTCGCAGCATTTTGTCGCATCACAGGCCATCACGAACGGATCGCATTCAAAGAAGGACCTGCGCCAAGCGACCACTGTCAGGCCGCAGCATTTCGGTCAAGGCAGTGCATGGCAAGTTGCGCGGCTCACAATCTGACGCGGCGTGCGATTGGCCCCATTTCTTTCGAAGACATGTTGTGCCGCAGTTACAGCAATTCGCGATCATATTGTTAAACGCACGGCGCCGGGGGGCATCGAAAGGAACGACACTCGAATGAAGACTTTTCTGATTCTGACCGCAAGCATCGGCGCACTCAGTGCGGCCGCTCCCGCATTCGGCGCGGACTTCGCCGGCCAGCCCGTCAAGATCAAGGCGCCCCCGCTGCCGGTCGCAGTCCCGATTATCGATTGGTCCGGCTCCTATATCGGTGTCAATGGCGGCTGGGGAACGAGCCGCAATTGCTGGGATTTCAATGGCGTCACTCCCGAGGGTTGCCATAATTCGACTGGCGGCACCATTGGCGGCCAGATTGGCTATCGTTGGCACATCTTCAAAACGGTCTACGGCATCGAAGGCCAGGGCAACTGGGCCGACTTCAGCGGCTCCAATGTCAGCACCGCCTTCCCAACAGATACTATTGGCACCAAGACAGATGCGTTCGGTCTGCTCACCGGCCATATCGGCTACGCGTTCAATGCTGTGCTGCTTTACGCCAAGGGCGGTGCTGCGGTGACCAGCAACACCTATCACGTCAACTCGGTAGCTACTGGCACCGAGATTGCCAAAAACAATGATGTGCGTTGGGGTGGCGCGCTAGGCGCCGGTGCCGAAGTCAGCCTCACGCCGGACTGGTCAGCTGGCGTCGAGTATACCCACTTGTTCATGCAGCGCAGCAACGTAAGCTTCCCACCGGCCCTTGGCGCCGATCGCGTCCACCAGGACATCGATCTCATCACGGCACGGCTCAATTACAAGTTTGGCCCGGCGTTTGCCAAATAGTGATCTCCACGCGATTGCGTAAATCGGGGGCCCCGACCATGGTCGGGGCTCTTTCTTCAGACGCTCCTCTCCCTCGGGGCATCCCTGCCGCACTTCCGAAGCACCAGGCCCGAGCTCGGCTAAGCCTGGATCACCGGCTGGATGGAACGACGCCGCCTGGCCCCCAACGCTGGCGGACCAGGTCAGTCGATTCGACACGTCGTCGACGACTATGGGGCTCCACAACCTGAGGCAGCGTGAGGTTTGAGATCGCTTATCTCGATGAGCGTTGCATCTGCGATTTGGCCGAAAGTGCCATGCTGAAGTTGCCAGAAGCTGGAAGCAAAAATTTGGCAGTTGGTGCTCGTTCCATTCGACTGATGAATTCAAAGAACATTGAGGCGAATAGCCATAACGATCGCTTGAATCCGGCTGGTCGCACCCAGTTTTCGCATCGCATTCTTGATATGAAAATTGACTGTATTCTCGCTGATTCCCAGGATCATTCCAATTTCCCATGACGATTTCCCCTCCGCCACCCACCGCATGCAATTTACCTCCCGCTGAGATAGTGCCACTTTTCGGTCGCAACCATTATTGGAGGGACGAGCGATCTCGCTATAGGCAGTGTGAAAGTTCCAGGCCAGCGCATTGAGATGACCGATGTGGTCCTGAGGATCAGCATCATCGGATGCAGATGCAAACGACACCACAGATACCCGACCCAACGGGCCGAACAATGGCACGCTCATACCATGCTTCAGGCCCGCCTCTCTCGCCTCGTCCAGTACGCGTCTCTCGTCCGGTTGAAGTTGATAGTGGGCGGCGAGTTGATCCCACAAAAATGGCCGCGAAAGCATCGGCGTCCGGCGGACCACCGGATCGATAGTATGGTACTTGCGTTTGAAGTATCGGTCGCACCAGTCTGGCGGCCACTTCACAGCCACAGTCGGAGGTGGACACTCCGCCAGCCGAAGTGGCTCGACGAAGTTGAGAGCGCCGTAAGCGACTTCACTGAACCCTTCCTCGGTGGCACAACTTACAAGGAGCTCGAACAGCGTTTTGAGCGAATGCGTCTGGTTCGCGCATTCGGTGAAGCTAAAGAGATCCATGATGGGCGCCTCAGAACGCCGATCAAGCTCGCTGTCACTGTGTTCGATTACGCTTGTTTCAGGCAGAGCTAAATTCCATTCCATGACCTGAACTCTTGGGTTTGTTCTTCGTGAAGTCTGAGCGCTCGCACGCTGCGTCAGACGCCATTCCCGAATTGCCCTGCCGCTGGCTGCGCCGGCATGATCGTCCCGTCAAACAGCCGAGATGCCGCCACCATCCCTGGTCCGAGCGGCACGCCGCAATCGAAGCGCCGTTGTACATGCGAAGTGATCGGTCCAGCTCGCAGATGACGCACTGGCCAAATCGGAGATCACCGCGCCGTCGTCCATGTTGATGGTTTGGCAGTGATAGAAAGTCCGAGGGCCCTGGCGACTCAGCTGGCGAGGCGAACCAAGCAGCACGAGCGGCTACAGGCCCGGCTCTGTTCAGATTGGATGGCGAGAAACTAAGGTCCTGTCCGAACGACGCTTCGCTTTGTCTCAAGGCCGAGCACGAGGAGATCCTGGGCACTGAGCTCCGCGATACAGGTAAGGTAGAGCACGCCGATGCACTTGGCGGTGCCGGACTCGACCTGCGCGTTGTCGGTATCCATTCTCTGCTTGCCGACGAAGACAACAGGAGCGTCATTTTTCTTCCCGATCTTGCGAATTGCCATCGCAAACAGTTGGCTGATCCTCCGCCCTATGACGGCGTCGGTGACGCGATCGATGAGCAACACGGAACAGCCGAAGCCAGACCCCTCGCATGATTGGCCGGCGTCTCAGCGGGCCCGTCCGGCAGGTCCGGCGAAAATGAATCGAAGGGGCAGAAAATGGCCACGTCAAAGGCGCAATGGGAGATACGCGCGGTCGCGAGATCTGCTTGATGTAGAGGACACTTTGCATGCGCATCTCCAGAAGGGAGGACCCCGGGGGTCGGACAGCAAGTGTCATACCAACTGTTGATTTCGTGAAAATCAACCGTCGGGACAAAGGCTTGAAAGGCGGACGGTTGGTTGCAAAGTAAGTGCATTGAAGCAATCATGACATAAGGAGGAAAGGCGACAGCGCCATTTGCGCGAGCCGCGGCACGAGTTGGCGGGAGGGTCAATGTCGAGCGGGGCGGGCGAGCAGGATGAGGCGTACGCCGATCTCGTCTATTGTGTGCGAGGCAGCTTCAATCAAGCGCGCAGTAGCTGCAGGACCAAGAGCGCCTGATGGACGGCATAGGTACGGTCGTGCAGATCGATCCAGGGGGCGCATTCGGTTTCCTCAAGAGCGATAGGGGCCATGAGATCTACTTCAATTGTATCAGTATTCTAGTGCTCATCTTCTCGGTGACCGTCACTTTGCTCGTGACCGTGCTGACCTTCCTGCTTGTTAGCCGCCTGATCGGCCGGCCGGAGGCGAAATTGAACGACAATCCCCACTCGCTCTGGGTCTATCTTTCACAGTCGCCGCTACTCTGGCTGACTGCCACGTTGCTGGTCTATGCGATCACGGATGCGCTATCCTTGGCAACGCATCGCCATCCGCTTGCGAACCCGGTCCTGCATGCAATGTGGATTATCGGCCTGTTTCTGCTTCTGACCGGCACTTCCTACACAACCTATTTCGCCGGCGCGCAGTTTGTACATTTCCTGCTCGGGCCTGCGACAGTCGCGCTCGCCGTGCCACTCTATGAAAATCGCAAGCTTGTTACCACGGCGATCGTTCCGATGTTAGCCGCCCTGGTTGTCGGCTCAATCACAGCGGTGACATCGGTGGTTCTGCTTGCCGAAGCCGCGGGGCTCCCCCGGGAGATTATCCTGTCCCTCGCACCGAAGTCCGTCACGGCCGGCGTTGCAATGAGAATCAGCGAAGCGCTCCTGTCGGCTCCCGGCCTTCGCGGCGCCGCGCCCGCGTCTCGCAGTCCGCCTCTAGGCTATGACGGGCTCCCGCTCGACGCATCATGATTTCGAGCCGACCGCATTGAGGTCGACTTCGGCCAATGTCTCGCCAGGCTTGCTCCGCCTGGGAGGCGGCGGCTCGTGCTTAGTGCAATCGACCACCAATTTCGTGAAAGGCACGATGTCGAGGCCGCCGCTCGCATCCTCGAGCGCCCTCATGTATTCGTCGCGCCGGTCGACAGGAACGATGGTCCAGGGAATTCCCGCCGACGCGAGCATCGAGTTCATGATGAAACGACCGGTCCGCCCGTTGCCGTCGGGCAGGGGATGGATGAACGTGAAGATGAAGTGCCCCAGGATCGCGCGCACGCGCGGATCCTGTTCGGCCTTCAGACATTCGAAGAACGATTCCATCGCGTCCGGCACGGTTTCCCAGTTCACGGGCGTGTGTCGGGAGCCGCGGATATGCAGAAGGTGCTGTCGGTACCCCGCCATATTCTCCGGCTTGACGATGCCGGCCGCCAACGACGGCTGAAAGAGAGCGCGATACCAATTGAGGTGTTCGCGCTCGACGACTTCCTCCGCCGATTCGCCGTCGAGAATGCGGGCGACCGCGGCGCGTACTTCTTGGAACGCGTCCCAATATCCCTTGGCGGCGAGCGCGTCGCGTTGCTGCCGGTCGTCCGCGTCGCCGTCCGGATTCCAAGATCCCTGTCGGACCTTTTCGATGAGTTGCTCGGTCACCGTGTAGCCCTCGATCGACAACGAGTGGTACGCGTCCGAGGTGTACCGATCGTCGATGGATGCCAGGTATCCGTCGCGATCGTTGATCCTTCGGGGCTCGACGTCGAAGTTCTGCAGTACCTTGTCGCGCATCTCCGCCCACATCAGTTTCACGCGGGTCGCGATGGGAGACACCGGGCGGGTGACGGATAGCTGCGTGGTCACGGGGCCCTTGAAGGGATCGGCGTCCTCCCGGACTTCGTGTCCGGCGCGCTTCATGGTGGCGACGATTTCGTCCGCTGCGCGCGCGTTTCCCAGAAGCCTGTAGGCACCCGCCAACCGGCCTGCCGCGAGCACGTAGCCTCCGGCCAGCAGGGCATTCAGGATCGTGGTGGTGCCTCTGATCGAGCCGAGCAAGGCGATGACGTCGTTCTTGTTGTTCTGCCAGAACGTGGGCGAAGCCAAGCATAAAGCGTCCGCCTGCGAAAAGGCGCGCATACCTGCGACCTCGACGGCCGACGTTGGAAGCTTCGGCACTCTGAGCAAGTACAGATGATTGTTGTGCAGCAGATCGAGCCGTTGATTGTTCGCAGCCGGCGAATGCACGATGACCTGGGGTGGGACGTTCAAATTCTCGGCATGGAGGACGATCGAAGCTTCGGGAGATACCACCCAGTTCTTGTCGAACCGGTCGTCGAGGTATGCCCGGCAGAACTGCCAGAACGACGAATACCATGAGGTCGTGTCGCCGGGCTTCTCGCCGGGACGGACCATCAAGACCCATCCTCGGATGATCTCGCTCAGAAATCCCGCTTCCGATAGCCGTTGGCGGTCGGCTCGACCCAGCTCGGCGAGTTTGAAGACCCGCCTATCGCCGTTCTTGCTGAGTTCGCGCAGATTGCTCAGAGAGCCCGCGAGTTTTTCGTTGAGGCTCGCCATGCGATTTTCTCCCAGGGGGCGGGTGCGGATGATCATCGCCACGCATTTGGCGACGTCGGCTCACACTAGTTTCATGTCGTCCAATTACACTAGATTTGCGTTGTTCGGTTACGCTGGTTTCGCATCGTTTATTTACACTAATCCGGTGTCGTACGAAAACACTAATTTAGTGCCGTATAATCACACTACTTTCGCGTCGATCGACTTCGCTAATTTGGTGATGAGCCCGAACAAGCCATTGTAACTTCTGTTGTATATTGCGCCAATTTTCCGGTTCCTGACACATTGCGCTCGAAACAGGCTCGCCGAGAATTTTCTCGCCCCCCTTGTAATGTCACACTATGTGATACATATTGGAACCATGACGATCACGATACGGCCAGACTTGAAGATAGCTTTGTTAGGTGAGGAGACGACGGTCTCCCCGCCGACTACCCAGGCTGCCGTATTCCTCAGCCACAACGATCGCGACCACCAGCACGCCGCCGACTTGGCGCGGCTCATCGCGGTGCTGACCGTCGACGGAACGCTGGGAAAGAAACACTTCTGGTCGACCATCAGTCATTCCGACATCAAGCCGTCGTCGCTGCTGGTGTCTGAAAAAGCCGAGGTCTGCGACGTCGCCCGTGCCGCAGCCACGCCGTTCTGGCGCGAGCACGCGCAAATCGACGAAGCGTACATTTCGCGCAAGAAGATCGATGCCATCCGCGACGAGGTCATCGACCTCTGGAAGAGCATCCTGCCGAGTCCGGTCATCGTCGCCGGACATCACGATTTCCCGGAAAACGCTCCTGCGGAGCCAGATTCGGACCTGTACTTTTGTCTCCACCACGAGATCGCGCACGTGCATCTGTCCGAGGCGGATGTCCAGCGCATCGAGCTCGCTGTCAAGCAAGCCATCGAAAAGCGCGTCCGCCTCATCCAGAGGTTCGTCTTCAAATGGACCCGCGCATACCTGTGCGACGACGACGCGGTGCGCGTCGCGATCCACTGCTACCGCGTTAGAACCGGGATTTCTCCTCCTGGGATCGACCCGAACCGGACGATTTTTTCGTCCAGCTCAGCATCGATCTCAATCTCCGAGGAGAACTACCATGAATACGTTCGCAGACCAGCGAACAGAGGACGTTTACAGCGGCCGACACCGTACGGATGTGCCCGCAAGCGTCGCAGCCAGAGCCGCCAGGCAAATCGACATCCTGCTCGCAGCCGACAAGCTCGAGGACTGTCGAATTGCGGGACACGGACGCATCGCAAAGCGTCGCAACACCACGCCGCCCACCTTCTGCTGCAACACCGAAGGCCGGTGGTGGGTGACGTTCCAATGGCAGCATGAGAAGGCTGTCAACATCGCGCTTGAAGACACTGGCTAAGACCACCGAGGCCGACATGACCGAACGACGACCGACAAATCCGGGTGAGGTGCTCCGCGAGGATTTCCTCACCCCGAGCGAAATCACTCAGGACCAACTCGCGGAAGCGATGGGCGTGTCGCGCTTTCGCGTCAACGAAATCGTCAACGGCAAGCGGGCGATTACCGCCGAGACCGCGATCCTGCTGAGCAAGGCGCTCGGCACGTCGGCGAAATTGTGGATGAACCTGCAGATGGCTGTCGATCTGTTCGATGCCGAAAAGAAACTGGGCGGCGCGGCCGATGCGGTTCGCCGCCTAGTGCCGGCGACCGATTTCATAACGGAAACGCCGGCCTAACCGACCCGCTGCGCCGAAATCGCGCGGCGGCGAGGTTGGCCTCGGACCGGCCTCATTTCGCGGTGGATCCAAAGCGGCTTCGGCGGCCTGATCGACGCGTTCGAGCCAGATGAGCTCCAGCGCGTCGCGGGCGCCCTTCGGAATGTCGTCGAACGACGCGCATCAGGCCCCCCGCGGCCGCCGCGACCACCTTCTCCTTGATGCCGCCGACGCACCAGGCCACGCAGGGAAATCTCGCCGGTCATGGCGGCGTCTTTCCACACGGTTCTGTTGGTCAGCAGCGAGGTGAGCGCCGTGAACATCGCGAGCCGTGGGCAACCTACAGTTATTGGTAGGTCCGCAAAGTGCGGTGAGCATCCGAGATGCCGGCGGCAAAGAGACGGACAGTGAAGTACTGGGCAGGTCGTGGATCGACGCGAATGGAGGGTCTCTATTCAATAGTTTAACCGCGGATACAGGCCTTGTATGAAAACTTTTCGCTGCTTCCATCGACACGATTGACCCAGAAGCATTTTGAGCCGAAGTCCGCGCTCCTGACGCTGAAATGAGTGATGCCTAGCCCCATCTTCGTAGTCGCATCCGGGTGGAGCGCCAGTGCTGCAAGCAGTACCTCGGCATCGCCCGCGCTGACTTTGTCTCCAACATCATACTTATGAAGCATTGCCTTCAAAAACGCGGCGGCATCTCCCTTCTTACTGAAGTGATGAGGGCCAATTGTAACCGGCTTTTTGACCATAAAAGTCTCCCAATCAATATTAGGATGTTGACGTGGCAGCTCCTGCGTTGCCCTCAGGTAGCAGTTTGGCGCGAATCTCACGCAGGATGATGGCCGAAATGTCCATGCCCTCGAACTGAGCGTTGCGTTCTCTTACCCAAGAAATGCAATCTTCCTTATTGAGGTCATCTCTTGCGATCTTTTCGTACAGCGCGACAGCGCTCACGCGCGATAATCCGAGCTCGATCAGCGAGAGTAAGGTCCGCGAAGAAACACCGAACTCGAGCTGCGTTCCTATATCGACATCACCATCGATGAGGTCTTCCCGCCCTAATGCAACTAGGTACATATTGAGAACGTCGACATAGGCGGACAAATACTTCGGCGCCCGAAATCGCGCGATTTGTTCGACCATCTCCATCGTGCTGCGTATCAGGACAGGCAGCTTAAATGACCGACCGGTCCTGCGATGGTAGTCGATGTTTCGCTCGATCATTCGAGACAAGGAGAACCCCTTTAGCCATTGCACGACAATCAGTGCGTGAAGCGGAATGATCTTGTCTGGTGTGAATGCGGGAAACAGATATTGGTTGATCCGGCGCATAATCGTCACGAAACGATCGTAGCTGTCCTGGCTGTCGACGGCGGCCGGCAAAAGATTCTCGACATCACCTTTGTAGTTGCGGAATGCATCCAACAGGCGCTGCATGCCCAGGGCGCTAACACCAGGATGTCGGGCTGCGATATCTGGGCCTATCGCGATCTGCGTGGCGATATTTGCAAGACTCGCTTCAAGCCGCTCGATGGTCGCGGGATTGTGGCGTTTGGCGAGGCTGGATTGTGCAATTGATCCCTGCCGTAAAAATGTAGCGAGCAGATATGAGGCGACCTGCTCGAATTGATTTGGATCTTCGAAATCGGCCAAATCAGTCGTTGCCCGGCGGTCCAAATAATCCGCAAGGCTATCTCCCTGTTCGATCACCGCGTCACTTTCGCGTTTGATTGGGAAGCGTGCACGTTCGGGAACGCCATCAGGCCATGCCTGTGCGTTCTGAGGATCGATGCAGATGATATTCCCTTGGAATTCATCGCCCCATCGACCGGCGCGGCCGGCAAGATTCCAGAAATCGTGCGCCTCCATCGGATGCCCGATGCCCTTTCGTGGGCCGCGCAGTACAATGGTTCGGCACGACAGATTTACACCTTCGATGAGCGTCGAGGTACAAACAAGAAAGCGAATCTTGCCCGACCGGAACAGCCGCTCGACCTCCGAGCGGACGAGCGACGGCATGTTGCCATAGTGAAAAGCAACGCCTCGCTCGACGAGCGGCGCGAGCCTGTAGTGCGGGTGAACGCCTTTGCGCGCCAAATCCGCAAGCTCAAGCAATTCAGGGGCAGATGGTACTTCCGGTATCAACTGACTGATGAGATCGGCGATGTCTTCGGAATCGGCGGCGCCGTTCGCGTAGACGAGTGTCCCGCCGCGCTCTCCGGCAGCAGCGGCGATGAACGCCAGCTTTTTCTTGAGAGAGCCTGGGCTACTGCCCAGCTGGACCACGCCGAGCGGCAGCATAGACGCGTGTTGGCGTGCCGACAATTTCCATAGTTTTGGCTTACGCGGCACCTGCTCGGTCACGATGAGGTTTTGAAGCACAGTCGGAACGTCGCTTTCAAACGACGCGGTGTGAGCTCCCTCCGGAGCATCTGCAAGAAGCTCCTGCGGGTTTTGCGTGGCGGGACTGATGAACACGAGCTTGAGCGTGGGATTGGAGCGGCTGGCGCGCTCTATGGCATCCTGAAGAACAACGCCGCGTTGGTTGTCCCCGATCTTATGTGCCTCGTCGACCACGAGCAGATCGACCTTGAAGGCGCCGCCGACGGCGTTAGCGAGCAGGTGCATGCGCTCCTGGGTCAGAACAAAGATAGCGCGTGGGACCGCCTTCCTGCGCTTTGTCATGCTTTTCCCGAATCGGAAGCGAGGAGACTTCTATGCCGCTGCGGGCTCCGAGCAACGAGACTAGATTTGCTTCGATCTCAGCAACAAGTGCCCTTGTCGGCGCCAAATAGACAGCGACACGCATCTCGCTCGATCGGATTTGGTCGATCAGCCATTGCAAGACTAAGAACGTCTTTCCCGATGCTGTCGGAGCAGATGCCGAAAGCCATTGGTAATTGTCGGCCTGGCTCCAGAATCGTTGTTGGAAGTCATTGACCTGAATCCATCGCCCACTGGATTGGACAAGGATCGACTGATCCATCTGGCGGCGTTGCGCCTCGATACGTAACGCCATGCCGAGTCGTCCATCAACATCGGCAGTGAGCAATCCGCGTTCGGTCGCGAGCGCAACCGCACGAAAATTCGATAGCTGGCCTAAGAGAACCGCGCCAGAATCTTTAATAGTCTCACTAGCGGAGAGCGTGATTGCCGCGGTGGCGATACGAAGCGCTGCGTCTTGATAGGCCCGCTGATCCGACCGCGCAAGTATGCTTCCCGCTAGCAAAAGCCGTGGCCAGGCGGGCGAAACAGGCAAGGATTTTGCCGTCGCGGCCGGGGAAGTCAAAGCCCTAGCAAGTCAGACCAAGAATGCTACTCAGGAGATCGCCACACAAATCGTAGCGGTTCAGACCGAAACGGATGCCGCCGTGGCCGCTATCCGGCGAATATTCGACGTCATCAATCGAGTTGGCGAAACGACTACATCTATCGTCAGCATTCTTGATGAACAAAATGCCGCCATCGGGGACATCAGCCGCAGCGCCGAATCCGCTGCGGCCGGAGCACGCGCAGTAGCCGGGCACGTTCTCGAAATTTCCGGCGCCGCTGCGACCAGCCGTGGGGCGGTCGATGACGTCGTCCGCACAGTTCATGACCTTATGGATCGCAACCGCGCCCTCGGCCAAGCGATTGCGACATTTGTTAGCGAGATGCGCCAAGCCGCGTCTTAGTCAGCTTGAACCTAGTCATCTGGAATGCAAGTTCGTGACATTAGTTGATCGCTCGAATCTCTAGAGAGGGGAGCCCTCGTGGCGAATGCAGGTGTGAAAGGCCGGTCGATCGCGCCGTTGGTACTGAGTCCGCAGGAGCGGGCGTACTTGGAGAGGCAAGTTCGTCGTCATCGTGTAGCCCGATCGCTATCTGAGCGGTGCCGCGCGATCCTGCGGTGTGCAGATGGTCTGCCAAGCAAGTCTGTGGCTGCCGAACTTGGCATCCATGAACACACCGTTGGCAAGTGGCGCCGCCGATTCTTGAAGGATCGCTGTGATGGCCTGCTTGACGAAGCCCGCCCTGGCCGCCCTCGAACCATCGACCATGATCAGGTTGCCGAGGTAATCGAGCGGACATTGCGTACGACGCCGCCCGGCGCGACGCACTGGTCGATCCGCTCGAGGGCCGCGCCCCCCCCCCCCCCCCCCCCCCCCCCCCCCCCCCCCCCCCCCCCCCCCCCCCCCCCCCCCCCCCCCCCCCCCCCCCCCCCCCCCCCCCCCCCCCCCCCCCCCCCCCCCCCCCCCCCCCCCCCCCCCCCCCCCCCCCCCCCCCCCCCCCCCCCCCCCCCCCCCCCCCCCCCCCCCCCCCCCCCCCCCCCCCCCCCCCCCCCCCCCCCCCCCCCCCCCCCCCCCCCCCCCCCCCCCCCCCCGTGCCGGAACGTCGCACCCACAGCTATGTGCGGCATGGTACGACCACGCTGTTTGCCGCGCTCGATGTCGCTTCCGCTTTGTCATTGGCAAATGCTAT